>NZ_SMKI01000174.1 GCF_004348415.1 Streptomyces hainanensis | reverse complement strand
CACCCCCTCTCCACCGGCGAACACTTCGAAGGCCTCGGCCCCACCGCCCTCCGCCGCCTCGTCCTCCCCCACGCGGGCGTCTCCATCGGCTACCGGGTCTTCCCGGACCGGGTCGAGGTCCGACTGGTGTGGCTGATAGGCCACCCGTGACCGTGCCCGGCCCGGCCCGGCCGCCGCAACCTGCCGGCCCCCAGGCCCACTTCGCCGCGAGCCCCATTTCGCCACCCAGGGGAGACAATGCCCAGAATGACCAATATTCCCGTAAGGCCCGAACCTCAGGAAGTGAGTAAAATCCACTCCCACCCCAGCTAAACCCGCAGGCCACGACCTCCACTCCCCGCACCCGCGGGGCTGTTCCCGCAAGGGGCGCATCCTCACCGAGGACGAGTTGCCACTCCCCGCACCCGCGGGGCTGTTCCCTCGACAGCGGTAGGGCGGTAGGTAGGGCGGGGCCACTCCCCGCACCCGCGGGGCTGTTCCCATCCAGCGCGCCCTCGACCTCGGCATCCGCCTCCACTCCCCGCACCCGCGGGGCTGTTCCCGCAGCGGGCTGGTAGACGGCGAGCATGATCCGCCACTCCCCGCACCCGCGGGGCTGTTCCCAGGCAGCCGCACGGGTCGAGTCGGACCAGCTGCCACTCCCCGCACCCGCGGGGCTGTTCCCGGCCAGTAGGCCAGCACCGCCGTCGAGGGGATCCACTCCCCGCACCCGCGGGACTGTTCCCTCCGGGTCGCTGCCGGCCACCAGGCCGGCGGCCCACTCCCCGCACCCGCGGGGCTGTTCCCTTGTCGAGCTTGGCCGGGCGCGTGTACGCCTTCCACTCCCCGCACCCGCGGGGCTGTTCCCGGCAGCGGGAGGCGGCATGAGCGCCAACCGCGCCACTCCCCGCACCTGCGGGGCTGTTCCCCGGCGTCTCGCCGAGGTGCTGCCCGCCGTCTACCACTCCCCGCACCTGCGGGGCTGTTCCCGCAGCCAGGATGTGCTTGATGTTCTGGCGGTACCACTCCCCGCACCCGCGGGGCTGTTCCCGCGAAGAAGCCCCCGCTCGGCCGGAGCCGAGCCCACTCCCCGCACTCGCGGGGCTGTTCCCTCGATGTCCTTGACGGGGAATCCGTCTTCGCTCTGCTCCCCGCATCCGGGGGGCTCCGACCACCCAGCCGTCGCCGCGCCGGAGTTCGAGGTCCACGTCATCACCGGCGCTTCGGTCTGCGTTGACACGGCCCGACTCGGTGGCCAAGCTGTCCCAAAACACCACCCACGCACCGCGGACAGGCCCCTGGTAAAGCATTCGCGAGTTCAATCGCTCACTTCTTCAACGGCGGCAGCCCCTTCATCCCCTCGAACGCCTCACGCAAGTCCGAAGCCTCTGGGATCTTCCGCAGTTCTACCGCCGTGACAACCTCAAGTGCACGCCAGTGGTTGGACGGAACAACACGCCCGGACAGTATCGCCTTCTGTGCCGCGTCACACGCCTCGTCCAGCCGACCATGGGCAACCAGAGTAAGAGCCAGATCGATATTCGCCGATGCCACCCGGCGCGGCCATTTGCTGATGTCAGCCCCGGGCGCAAGGCGGGCGATGACCTCCCTGGCATACCCCTCCGCTGCTACGTCCCCAAGCCACGCAAGTGTCGTGGCAGTGTAGGCCGTTGATTTCGCGGGATCATATTGGTAATGATGCTCCGGTCGGTGATTCATACCAAGCGCCGCCGACTGCCGCTGGACTCGATCAATGGCCAGGTAGGTTTCGCGTGCTTGCCCAAGCCTGGCTCGCGCCCGCCCCTCCTGCGCCGCCGCCTGAATAGCCACAGAGCTACCATCAGGAGCGAAACTCTGCGCCATGAGAGAGAGTTCGAGCGCTCGCGAATAGTCACCATCGGTGAGGACTCGCCAAGCTTCCGTCTCGTAGCACCAGGACTCGATTTCCACATGACCCGCCTGCCGTGCAAGGGAAACAGCCGTTCTCAGCTTCGCCGTGGCGGCATTCGGCTGATTCAGATCGATGTGCAGGGTGGCCCCGAGCAGCGAGAACCATCCCCCTATGACAACGAGGCGCCTATGCTCCTCCAGCGTCTTTCGCACGCCCAAGAGGTTGCTGACGTAGCCGGTGTGCTTGCGTACTCGCTCCAGCAACTCCTGCGGTGGAGTGGCCGGGTAGGCTGTCGCCAGTTCATCAAACACCTGCTCAAGACGGCCCAGCGTTTCGTTGCCAACGTCACTGGCCTGGACACGTCGAGCCAACTCCAGCGCTTCCAACTCGTCTTCATGAGTCGGGAGGCCGACACCCAACCACCGGCTGGCATCTTCCGGTTGCGGGTCATCTGCGAACAGCAGGGAGTTCAATTCCCCGGGAGCAATACCCAGAAGGTTCGCGATCTTCGGACGTTGAAAAGGCTGAGGCTCTCCGTCACCCCGCTCCCATCGCTGAACCGTGCTGCGATCGACCCCGAGTGCGTGCGCGAATGATTCCTGAGTGAAACCGCGTGATTTTCGCTGGCGCGCGAACTTCAGCCGCTTTTCCGCCATGCCATCCTCCACAGCAACGGTTTGCCCAGGTCAGGGTACCTGATGCAGCGCTGACGCACCGAAAATGCAGCCTTCTCGCAGTGGCCTCACGCTGCGGTGATCAGCAAGTCTCAGAGGTCACCAACCACTCGTACCCACGAGATACGCCGTGAGAGGCAGGCAGCCTTGAACAACAGTAGCCCTGGTCACCCAAACGTGGGGTTACTCCTACGGGACACGGCCAAAGGCCGAGTTGGCGCCTTCATGGGCATGGCGGGGCCGTATGCCATGCTCCGCCCCATCGGCGGCGGCAGGGAATGGGAGGCTCACCCGAAGACCTTGTTCCGGTGGAGTCGGCGACGCCTGAGCACCCAGGCTCCGAAACCCTCCACACCTCCGACATCGCGCGACTGGAGTCGGCGTACACCATGCACCGGGTCGAGTGCGACACCTGCGTCCCCGACAGGCCATGCGAGTTGGCACAACGGATGGAACAGGCGCGTCGCGCTGCGGGAGCAGTGTCGCGATGACACGAGCGCGGTACCGCTTCCGCGAGCACGCCTTCAGTCCCGACGAGCGCCCTGAGGCACCGCCGGTGAGGTTCGTCATGCAGTGCGTGGCGTGTGGGCTGTTCAGCCCCAGGACCGAGGATGCCGAGGACGGTTCGACGTGGGCCTTCACTCACCTGATGGAGAACGCCGGGCATCTGGACTACATCGCGCACGCCACGCGGCCCTACCGGTTCGAACCGGGAGCGTGGCAGTGACGCGGACCATCCCGAAGGGCGCCGACCTCGTACTGAGTGCCGAGGCATCCATCTCGCCGAGGACGTAACGCACCCCGTCACGAACGGTGGAGCCATCCTCCACTCCCAGCAACAGGAAGTGCACCAGGGTCAGTTCATGGTGACGTTGATCGCCACTGATGCGCAGGCGCCGAGCACGTGCCGAACCGACAGCCTCACGGCCGAGGCCCCCGACACCCCCCGCACCCAGGGCACCCAGGTGCCTGGCGATGGTGTCTCGTGGCATCACCAAGACGATTTGCCGGGCCGTTGGCCCTGGCTGTGTTCGTCGCGGCGGCCGGCCTCGGCGGCTACCTCATCGGGAGCGGACAGGTCACCGGCGTGCCGCCGAAGACACCCGCACTGTCGTGCATGCGGCTAAGGTCGCGACCTGGGGCCAATACTGACGGCCACTCATCGAGCGCCAGGAGGAAGGCTGCCACGATGCGAGCTATTCCCGAAACGCGCCAATCTCATGAAGTGAGCAAAAACCGCTGCCCCACCAGCTAAACCCGCAGGTCACGACCTCTGCTCCCCGCACCCGCGGGGCTGTTCCCTGATGATCGGGCCCTGCTGCTCGATCAGCTGACTGCTCCCCGCACCCGCGGGGCTGTTCCCGACCCCACCGCAGCACGGGAATTCATCGCGGCCTGCTCCCCGCACCCGCGGGGCTGTTCCCAGATAGCCCACGAGCGACTGAACGTCGCCCGGCTGCTCCCCGCACCCGCGGGGCTGTTCCCATCGCCCACTCTGTCCAGGTGCTGGCCGAACGCTGCTCCCCGCACCCGCGGGGCTGTTCCCTCCCACCGTCATCGCTCTCAACCACATCCACCCTGCTCCCCGCACCCGCGGGGCTGTTCCCTCTCAACCTGGAGGGCCACCGAACCCCCACCGCTGCTCCCCGCACCCGCGGGGCTGTTCCCTCGGGCGCCCAGGGCTGCGTGCACGCCCAGTCCTGCTCCCCGCACCCGCGGGGCTGTTCCCGTCCAGCAGGTCAGACGGAAAGTCGATGTCGTCTGCTCCCCGCGCCCGCGGGGCTGTTCCCTTCTTCTCGCCCTCCTGGTTCTCGCGCCACGTCTGCTCCCCGCACCCGCGTTCGGTCACTCACAGGAGCCACCGGCACCAACCACGCCAGCCTCTGACCGAACGACCACGGCTCGGCGGAAAGGAACCGACCTTCATTCGATCACAGGCGGTCAATTTCAGGCAGATCCCGCATCTCCGCCAATCACCAGCCCTCGATGATGTCGAATGCACGCATGGATCATGAACTCCCAAGCCACCAGGGCCCCTTCGGCCGCTTGACCCTGGCCGCGCGGCGGGCGTGGGGGAAGCGTGATCGGGATACCGACGGGTGGTTGCCGTTGTGGCAACACATGGCCGACAGCGGAGCCGTCGCCGGGCGCCTGTGGAACGAGTGGGTTCCCGGCAGCGTCCGGCGGCTGGTGGCGGGCTGCCTCCCCGGCGGGGAGGCAGATGCCCGCCGGCTCGCGGTCTGGCTCGCGGCCAGCCACGACTGCGGGAAGGCCACCCCCGCCTTCGCCTGCCAGGTCGACGGCCTGGCGGGCCGCATGCGTGAGGTCGGGCTCGAGATGCCGGACCGGAAGCAGTTCGGTGACGACCGGCGAATAGCCCCGCACGGGCTCGCCGGGCAGCTGCTGCTCACGGAGTGGTTGGAGGAGCGGCACGGCTGGTCGGCGCGCGCGTCCGGGCAGTTCGCCATCGTCGCCGGCGGCCACCACGGCGTACCGCCGGGGTTTCAACAGCTGCATGACCTGGACACACGTCCCGAACTGATCCGAACCCCCGGCCCCAGCGAAAGCCTGTGGCGCGCCACGCAGTTCGAGCTGATCGACGCGTGTGCGGCCGCCGCCGACGTGAACGACAGGCTCCCGGCCTGGAGGGACGTCAAGCTGTCGCAACCCGCACAGGTCGCCCTCACCGCCGTCGTGATCGTCTCGGACTGGATCGCCAGCTCGACCGAGCTGTTCCCGTACACCTCCACCGGCGACCGGCTGGAGCCCGCCTGGCGAGGGCTTGATCTCCCCCGGCCCTGGCGCCCGGCCGAACCGCAGGACACCGCCGCCGAGTTGTTCGCCGCCCGCTTCGACCTTCCGCCCGGAGCCGAGATCCGGCCCGTGCAGGGCCAGGCGATCAGGCTGGCCCGGGAGATGCCCACCCCCGGGCTGCTGATCATCGAGGCCGCCATGGGCGAGGGGAAGACGGAGGCCGCGCTCGGCGCCGCCGAGATCCTGGCCGCTCGGACCGGCGCCGGCGGCTGCCTGATCGCGCTGCCGACCCGGGCGACGAGCGACGCCATGCTGCCGCGCCTGCTGTCCTGGCTGGACCACCTGCCGGGCGATGAACGCCACTCCGTCTTCCTCGCCCACGCCAAGGCCGCCCTCAACGACGAATGGGCCGGCCTCCTCCAGGCCGGGAAGCGGACGATCGCGGCGGTCGAACCGGACGGCGAGCAGGAGGTGCCGCGCCCCCGCCAACGCGGGCGGGCCGCGCCGACCGGACTCCAGGCACACCAGTGGCTGCGCGGACGCAAGAAGGGGCTGCTCGCCTCGTTCGCGGTCGGCACCATCGACCAGGTGCTGTTCGCCGGCCTCAAGAGCCGGCACCTCGCGCTGCGCCACCTCGCTCTGGCCGGCCAGGTCGTCATCATCGACGAAGTCCACGCGTACGACGCCTACATGAACGAGTACCTGGAGCGCGTCCTGCACTGGCTCGCCGCCTACCGGGTGCCGGTCGTCCTGCTCTCGGCCACCCTGCCGGACGATCGCCGACGCGCGCTGGTAGAGGCGTACGCCGACGCGGAGGTCGAAACCGTCGACGGCTACCCGCTGTTGACCGCCGCGGCCCCCGGCGAGCGCCCGATCACCGCACGTCCGGCGGCCGCCGCGGGCCGCGCCACCGACATCGCCGTCGAACCGCTCGACGACGACCTCACGACGCTCGTCGACCGGTTGGACGCCGAACTGGTCGACGGCGGCTGCGCGTTGGTCGTCCGCAACACGGTGGACCGGGTGCTGGAAGCCGCGGAACGGCTCCGCGACCGATTCGGGCCTGCGAACGTCACCGTGACCCACTCACGCTTCCTGGCCGCCGACCGCGCCCGCAACGACACCGACCTGCGCGAGCGCTTCGGACGGGACGGGAACCGTCCCACCGGCCGGCACATCGTCGTCGCCAGCCAGGTCGTCGAGCAGTCGCTGGACATCGACTTCGACCTGCTCGTCACCGATCTGGCCCCCGTGGACCTGATGTTGCAGCGCATGGGTCGGCTGCACCGCCATCCGCGCACACGACCCCCCCGGCTCCAAGCGCCTCGTTGCCTGGTCACCGGCGTCGAGTGGAACGCGGAGCCGCCCCGGCCCGTCCAGGGCTCGCGCAGCGTCTACCGGGGCGCGTACCCGCTCCTGCGCGCCCTCGCCGTGCTTCAACCGCACCTCGACGGGAAGCCGCTCTCCCTCCCCACCCACATCAGCCCGCTCGTCCAGGCGGCGTACGGCGCCGCGCCCGTCGGTCCGAGCGGCTGGGCCGAGGCGATGGACGAGAGCTTCGCCGTGTACCAGGAGGTGCTCGTCGACAAGCGCCAGCGGGCCGACGCGTTCCGGCTCGGGCCGGTCCGCAAACCGGGGCGGCCCATCGTCGGCTGGATCGACGCCGGGGTCGGCGACGCGGACGACAGCCCGAAGGGACGGGCCCAGGTACGGGACGGCGAGGAGAGCCTGGAGGTCCTGGTCGTCCAGCGCCGGACGGACGGCAGGCTCGCCACCGTCCCCTGGCTGGACAAGGGGCGCGGCGGGCTCGAACTGCCCGAGCACTGCCCGCCGCCACCCAGGGCAGCGGCGGCGGTGGCCGCCAGCGCCCTCACGCTCCCGTGGCAGTTCACCAAGCCGTGGGTCATCGACCGGGCACTCGACGAACTGGAGCAATGCCACGTGCCCGGCTGGCAGGTGAAGGAGTGTCCGTGGCTGGCGGGGGAGCTGATCCTCGTCCTCGACGAGGATTGTCAGACCCGCCTGTCAGGCTTTCAGCTCAGGTACAGCCGCGACGATGGGCTCCTGGTGACCTCCATCGAAGCGGACGACGCGCGGCGGGGGTGACACAGGTGGTGACGCAGATGGGGAAGCGGGTGACGTCCTTCGATCTCGTCGCCGAGCCATGGCTGCCGGCCCAGGGGGTGGACGGTGCCACCACGGACCTTTCGCTGCTGGAGGTCTTCGCCCGGGCCCACAGCCTCCGGCGGCTGGTCGGCGACGTGCCGACGCAGGAGTTCGCCCTCGTCAGGCTGCTGTTGGCGATCCTGTACGACGCGGTGGACGGCCCGGCGGACGTGGACGAGTGGCGGGAGCTGTGGGAGGCGGACGAGCCGTTCGCCGCCGTGCCCGACTATCTGGAACGCCACCGCGAGCGGTTCGACCTCCTGCATCCGACGCGCCCCTTCTTCCAGGTGGCGGACCTGCGTACCGGGAGCGACGAGGTGTCGTCGCTGAACCGGATCGTCGCGGACGTGCCGAACGGCGAGCCGTTCTTCACCATGCGCCAACCGCACGTGGCGCGGCTCTCCTTCGCCGAGGCCGCGCGCTGGCTGGTGCACGCGCACGCCTTCGACTCGTCAGGGATCAAGTCGGGCGCGGTCGGCGACCCGCGGGTCAAGGGCGGCAAGGGCTATCCACAGGGCGTCGGCTGGGCGGGCAACCTGGGCGGGGTCATGATCGAGGGCTCGTCCCTGCGGGAGACGCTGCTGCTCAACCTGGTCGCCGGCGACAACGACTTCCTGCGGTCGGAGAAGGAGGACCTGCCGGCCTGGCGTCAGCCCGACACACCCGGCCCGGCACCGTTCACACCCGACCCGAGCCGGCTTCGTCCCTCCGGTCCACGCGACCTCTACACCTGGCAGTCCCGGCGCGTCCGGCTGCACCACACGGCGGACGAGGTCACCGGCGTCGTCCTCAGCTACGGCGACGCGCTCACCCCGCACAACAGGCAGCACAAGGAGCCGATGACGGGCTGGCGGCGCAGCCGGGCCCAGGAGAAGAAGCTGAAGCGGCACCTGGTCTACCTGCCGCGCGGGCACGACCCGGCCCGGGCCGCCTGGCGTGGCCTGGCCAGCCTGCTCTTCCCGCAGAGCACGCCGAGCGACGGTTCCGCGCAGAAGCAGGAGGGGGCGGACAGCCTCACGGCGGGAGTCGTCCAGTGGGTGGCCCGGCTGACCAGCCGCTACGAGGCGGCGTTGCCGCGCGGCACGCTCATCAGGACGCGGGTCGTCGGCGCCGCGTACGGCACCCAGCAGTCCGTCATCGACGAGATGGTGGACGACGGCGTCCTGCACCCCGTCGTCCTGCTCCACGAGGAGGGCTCGGAGTACCGGAACGCGGCGGTAAAGGCCGTGGCGGACGCGGACGCGGCCGTCCGCGCCCTCGGGCAGCTCGCCGGCAATCTGGCCCGAGCGGCCGGGTCCGATCCGGCCGCGCCCACCGATTCCGCCCGTGACCTGGGGTTCGGCGCCCTCGACGGCCCCTACCGCCGCTGGCTCCGCGAGCTCGGCACCACGGCGAACCCCACCCACGCCAGGGAGGTCTGGCAGCGCACGGCGCACCAGATCATCCGGGACCTCGGGCGTCGGCTCCTCGACGCGGCCGGCCCGGCGACCTGGGAGGGGCGCTACGTGGAGACCGCGGACCACGGCAAGCGCTGGGTCGACGACACCCAGGCCGACCTGTGGTTCCGCCGCCAGCTCAACCGGGTCCTGCCGGCCGCCGCCCCGTCGGTCGAAGCCACCCCCACCCCGAACGACCCGACGGAGTCGACCGCATGACGACCAGCGAGAGCCCCGCCCCACCCCCGCCGGCGACCGTCCGCGACCTGCTCCGGGCGACCGTCGACCAGCACGTCAGGCGCCTGCAACGCGGCTACCGCAACGACGAGGCGACCGCCGTCGCCACCCTGGCCCGCCTCCGGCGCGGCGTCGGCCGCCCAGCGCTCACCGTGCCCGACCTGCTGGGCCTGACCGGCATGGAGAGGCTGATCGAGGGCGTCGACGAGCTCCCCGACGACGAGCGTCGCCGGCTCAACCCGGAACACGCCGAGGAGGCGCTGCATCTCGCGGTCACGCTCTGGGCCCTGCACCAACAGTCCCACCGCGACGGGGGCATGCACCTGCACGGCCGTGGTCTGGGAGCCGCCGTCCGCGCCCTCATGCGGAACGCCTCCGGGGGCGGCGACACCGAGCTCGACGAACCGCTACGCCGCCGGTTCGTCCGCGTCAGCACCGCCGCCTCGCCCGACGACCTGGCCCGGCGGCTGCGCGAGATCGTGCTGCTGCTGCGCCGCGACTCGGTGCCGCTCGACTACGGGCTGCTGGCGGAGCAGCTGTACCGCTGGCAGACGCCAGCGACCCGGGCAGACGTACACCGCGCCTGGGGGCGCGACTTCCACCTGGCCGGCGCGCGCGGCGCGAAGGGCCCCGCCCCCGCCGGCCCACCGGCCCAGGAGACGCCCGCGGCCTGACCCCCTCGTCGACCACACCCCAGCAGTACCTCTCAGGAGCCGAAGTCCCGTGACCCGAACGCCCCGAACGACCCGAACGATCCTCGACATCCACATCCTCCAGACCGTCCCACCCAGCAACCTCAACCGTGACGACACCGGCTCGCCCAAGTCCGCGATCTACGGCGGCGTGCGGCGGGCCCGGGTGTCGAGCCAGGCATGGAAGCGCGCCACCCGCACGGCATTCGACTCGCTCCTCGACGAGTCGGAGCTCGGCGTCCGCACCAAGAAGGTCGCCGAGGCGCTGGCCGGCCGGATCGCGGAGCTCGATCCGGCGCTGCCCGAGACCGCCGCGGTCGAACTGGCCGCCGAGACACTGCGCACCGCCACCGGCTCCAAGATCGAGCCGCCAACCCGCCGCGCCAAGAACGCGGACGCCGGGGAGCAGGCCCCCGCCCCCGAGTCCTCCTATCTGATGTTCCTCAGCGCCCACCAGCTCGGCGGCCTGGCCGAGTTGGCCGTCAAGGGCAGTGGCGGCACCGGCGACCTCGCGGCGCTGAAGGCGTTCCTCAAGATCAAGGAGAACCGTGCCGAAGCTCGTCGGCTGGTGAACAGCAACCACTCGGTGGACATCGCCCTCTTCGGCCGGATGGTCGCCGACGCGGCCGATCTCAACGTCGAGGCGGCCACCCAGGTCGCGCACGCCATCAGCGTCCACCCGGTCGACATCGAGTCCGACTACTACACGGCGGTCGACGACCGGAACAAGGAGGACGAGAAGGGCGCCGGCATGATCGGCGTCGTCGACTTCAACTCGGCCACCCTCTACCGTTACGCGGCCCTCGACGTGGACCGGCTCCAGCGGAACCTGGGCGGCGGCCTACGGGAAGACGAGCCGGCCACCCAGCCGACCAGGCGCGCCGTGGAGGCCTTCCTGGAGGCGTTCATCGCCTCCCTCCCCACCGGGAAGATCAACACCTTCGGCAACCACACCCTCCCCTCCGCCGTCCTCGTGAAGCTCCGCACGGCGCGCCCCATCAGCTTCGTCGCGGCCTTCGAGCGCCCGGTGCGGCAGGGCTCGGAAGGCGGCTTCCTGCACGGGAGTTGCCAGCAGCTCGCCCGGTACGTTCCGCAGCTGGAGAAGGCCTACGGCTGCGAGGACCGCGACCACACCTGGCTGATGCGGATCGGCGAGGACACCGCACCGCTCGCGGAGTTGGTCGAGGAGGGCCGGGCGGTCTCGCTCCGCGAGCTGGTCGAGGGCGTCGGGGACGCGGTCGCGGGCCGGCTGGGGCCGTCGGCATGAGCGTGCTGCTCCTGCGTCTGGCGGGCCCCCTCCAGGCCTGGGGGTCCACCTCCCGGTTCGCCCGCCGTTCGACGGAGAACGCGCCGACCAAGAGCGGCGTGCTGGGCCTGCTGGCCGCCGCCCAGGGCCGGCCGCGGGACGCCGACCTGTCGGACCTCGGCGCGCTGTGGTTCGGCGTCCGCGTCGACCAACCAGGCACCCGGCTACGGGACTTCCACACCGCGCACCACGCCGAGTCGGACAAGGCCATGCCGCTGTCCGAGCGCTTCTACCTCGCCGACGCGGTCTTCGTGGCCGGCGTGGAGGGAGAGCCGGCACTCGTCGACGCGCTGGACGAGGCCGTCCGCCGCCCGGCGTTCCTCCCCTACCTGGGGCGCCGGTCCTGCCCGCCGGCACAGCCGGTCGACCTGGGCGTGCGGGCCGGCGTCGACCTCGTCCAGGCGTTGGAGCGGGAGGCCTGGCACGCGTCCGCCTGGCACCAGCGGCGCGCCCAGGCCACCGCGCGCGGCGGGGCGGTCCCGCTCGACCTGCTCCTGGAGTGCGCTCCCGGCGAGGAGCCGGAGTTCACCCTGCGCGACGCGCCGATCAGCTTCGATCCCCGGCACCGGCGGTACGGGCTGCGCGGCCTGACCTCGCGGACGGTCGAGGCCCCGATGCCGTCGCCGTCACCGGCCGGGCCCCGGCCGCCCGCCCACGACCCCGTCGAACTGCTGAGGAGGATCTGATGTTCCTGACCCGCTTCCGCGTCAACACCGCGCGCCGCGAGGCCCGCCTCCTCCTCGGCTCGCCACGCCGCATGCACGGGGCGGTCACCATGTCCTTCCCCGACCTGCCGCACCACGAGGGCACCGGGCCACGTGTCCTGTGGCGGGTGGACCACAACTCCCCCGCCGACACCGTGCTGTACCTCGTCAGTCCGGTCCGTCCCGACCTGACCCACCTGGTCGAGCAGGCCGGCTGGCCGGCGGCCGACGGGCCCGGCTGGCAGACGTACGACTACGGCGGCTTCCTCGCCGACCTCGCCGACGGAGACACCTGGGCCTTCCGGCTCACCGCCAACCCGGTCCACAGCGTCCGGGTCAAGGACGGCCAGCCGACGAAGCGGACGGCGCACCGCACGCCACGCCACCAGCTCGGCTGGCTGCTGAAGCGCCAGAAGGACGCCGGGTTCGCGGTGCTGGAGAAGCCCGCCGAGCGCCGGCTGCTGCCGGAGGGGGACGAGCACCAGGTGATCGTGCACGGCCGGCACGACCACCGGTTCGGCAAGGGGGAGGAGAAGCGCGGCCGGGACGTCACCTTCACCGCGGTCACCTACGACGGCCGGCTGCGGGTCACCGACGCGGCCGCGTTCCGCGCCACCCTGACCGGCGGCCTCGGCAAGGCCAAGGCGTACGGCTGCGGGCTGATGACGCTCGCCCCGGTGCGGTGACGCCGACATGGCCACCGTCAGCCGTCGGGGCGCCTCGTCGCCCCGCGAACTCACCCGCGTCGGTGACCGGCTCTCCTTCGTCTATCTGGAGCGTTGCACCGTCCATCGGGACAACAACGCCATCACGGCGGAGGACGCCGACGGCGTCACGCACATCCCGTCCGCCACGATCGGCACGCTGCTGCTTGGCCCCGGCACCCGCGTCACCCACCAGGCGATGAGCGTCCTCGGCGAGTCCGGGGCGGGGGTGGTGTGGGTCGGCGAGCACGGCGTCCGCTTCTACGCGGGCGGCCGGGCCCTGACCCGCTCCTCCGGCCTCGTCGAGGCGCAGGCCACGGCATGGGCCAACCGCCGGAGCCGCCTCGACGTGGCCCGCGCCATGTACCGGCTCCGCTTCCCCGACGAGGACCCGTCCGAGCGCACCCGGCAACAGTTGCTGTCGATGGAGGGCGACCGGGTGAAGCGGTGCTACCGCCGCGAGTCGGCGCGCACGGGTGTCCCATGGCACCGCCGGGAGTTCAACCGAGACGACTTCTCGGCCGACGACGCGCCGAACCAAGCCGTCACCGCGGCGGCGCAGTGCATGTACGGCATCGCCCACGCCGTGGTGGCGGCTCTCGGCTGCTCCCCGGGGCTCGGCTTCGTCCACTCTGGCCACGAGCGGTCGTTCGTGCTCGACATCGCCGACCTCTACAAGACGGACGTCGCCATCCCGGCCGCCTTCGACGCGGCGGCCGAGGGCGAGGAGGACGTCGCCTCCCGAACGCGGCGGGCGTTGCGCGACCGCGTCAACAGCGGCGGGTTGTTGGACCGTTGTGTCCGCGACATCAAGGACCTCCTCGGCTACGACGGCACCCGCGACACGGCGGACGAGAGCCGCGACCGCGTCACTCTCCAGTCCGACCACGACACCCACGTCGACGGCGGCCGCAACCACGGAGACGAGGTGGTCTGGTGACCGTCATCGTCCTGACCAACTGCCCCGTCGGCCTCCGCGGCTTCCTCACCCGCTGGCTTCTGGAGATCTCCCCCGGCGTCTTCCTCGGCTCCCCCTCGAAGCGCGTGCGGGACGAGTTGTGGGACGAGGTCCGCGCCTACTCCGGCCAGGGCCGCGCGTTGATGGCCTACCAGACCAACAACGAACAGGGCTACGCCTTCGAAACCCACGACCACGCCTGGCACCCCACCGACCGCGAAGGCCTGACCCTCATCCACCGCCCCACCGACAAATCCCGCCGCCCGACCACACCCACCGGCTGGAGCAAGGCCTCCAAACGCCGCCGCTTCGGCGGACGGTAGTGGCCCTGAACGCACCGGGACAAGAACAGGGAGCGTGACGCTTTTGCACTATTACTTCGCTATGCCGGGATTCCAAGAAGTAAGCAAAAACGGCCTCCTGTGCGACTAAACCTGCAGGTCACGACCTGTGGTCCCCGCCTGCGCGGGGCTGTTCCCCCTCGTAGGTGCGGCGCTCGGCCATGTCCTCGCGTGGTCCCCGCCTGCGCGGGGCTGTTCCCCTGGTAGAGGACCGACCCATCCTTGCGCGCACGTGGTCCCCGCCTGCGCGGGGCTGTTCCCCACACACCTGCGACCTGGCCGTTGAACTCCGGGTGGTCCCCGCCTGCGCGGGGCTGTTCCCGCGCTTTCCATGGCCGGCGTCAAGCTGCGCCGGTGGTCCCCGCCTGCGCGGGGCTGTCCCCTGGGAGTGACTCATGGGCATGCCCGCGCGGGGTTGTTCGTGGCGTGGGCCCGGGAGCTGGGCTTCAGCCACTCGGGGATCGGCGTCGGTAGCCTGGGGGGATGCGCGGGGGGAACGTACGTGCCGTGGTGGTGGCCGCCGTTGTCG
>NZ_SMKI01000173.1 GCF_004348415.1 Streptomyces hainanensis | reverse complement strand
GGGGGTGGGTCATGGGGTCATGATCCGCTCAGCGGGACCGCTGGAGCGGTAGCGCCTCGGCCAGCGTCCGGTAGGCGGCCAGCGGGAAGACGTCGTGGCCGTCGGCCGTCACCACCTGGAGCGCCACGTGGTCGGCGCCCGCGGCCAGGAACTCCTCGGCCCTGGCCCGCACCGCCGCCGGGTCGCCCAGCGCGAAGACCGCGTTCAGCAGCCGGTCGCTGCCGCCGTCGGCGAAGTCCTCCGCCGTGAAGCCGAGCCGCAGCAGGTTGTTGGTGTAGTTGGGGAGCGCCAGGTAGCGCGAGAGGTAGGCGCGGGCGGTGGCGCGCGCCCGCGCCGGGTCGGAGTCGAGGACGGCCTTGAGCTCGGGGGCCAGCAGCGCCGACTCGCCGAGGGTGACCCGGGCCTGCGCGGTGTGCTCCGCGGTGACCAGATAGGGGTGGGCGCCGGCCGAGCGGTCGCGGGAGAGTTCGAGCATCTTCGGCCCGAGCGCCGCCAGTACCCGCCGCTCCGCGGGGACGGGGCGGGGCGCGGCGTCCAGCGCGTCGAGGTACGCCCGCATCGCCGAGTACGGCCTGCGGTACCGATCGGTCAGCGCGCCGTGGCTGACGCCGAGCCCGAGCAGGAAACGGCCGCCGTGGGCGTCCTCGGCGTCGGCGAACCGGGCCGCGACGTCCTCCGCCGAGTGCAGCCAGATGCTGAGGATGCCGGTGGCCACGGTGATCCGGCGGGTGGCGGCGAGCAGCGGCACGGCCTGCTCGACGCCGGGACTGCCGCCGAGCCAGAGGGCGCCGTAGCCGAGCTCGTCGAGCTCGGCCGCCGCGTCGGCGATGTCCGCGCGGCGACCTGGCTCGTCGGACCTGAGCGCGCCGCTCCACACGCCGTAGGGGCCGAGAGCGGTCTTGAGGCTGGGGATGTCAGCGTTCATGCCGGGGCAACCCGGCCGGTCGCTCGGGCTATTCCGCGACGATCTGGTCGCCGTCGATCCTCACCCCGATGGCCGGCAGCGGCTCGGGGGCCGGGCCGCCGAGCACCTCGCCGGTGGCGGCGTCGAACACGGACTGGTGGCAGGGGCAGCGCAGTTCCGCGCCCTCGGACTGCACGCTGCAGCCGGCGTGGGTGCAGATCGCGCTGAAACAGGCCACGGTCGCCTCGTCCGCGCGGAAGAGCATGGCCTCCTGGCCGTCGGGCGTGGTGATGCCGGTGGCCTCGCCGACCGGCACGTCCGCCAGGGCGGCGATGGGGGTGCCGCCGCCGGCGCCCGAGCCGGCCGAGGCGTCGTCGCCCCCCTCCCCGCCCCCGGTGTCCGAGCCGGCGCCGCCGTCGGACGACCGGCTGGGGGAGGAGTCGGCCGACGAGCTGTCGTCGCCGCCGCACGCGGCCAGCGCCAGCGCCCCGGCCGAGGCGGCGGACGCGGCGAGCACGGTACGGCGGCTGTGTGAGGTCGCTGTCATACCCCAGCAAACGAGATCGCCCCGGGTTCGGTTCAACGGAGCCGCGGGGGAAAAACCCGGGACGCCCGGGCCGGGTGGACGGGTAGCCGGCACCACGGGGGGAAGGTGCCGGCCGGGAGACGGAGAAGTCGGGGCGAAAACCGGCGCACGGATTGAACCCGGGGGGCGCGCGTTTCGTGTCAGGGGCGAACGGATGCGCGAAGGGAAGCGTGGACGGCAGCATGGGCGAGGCGTCGTGGGAGCGCGGCGGGAGAGGTGGCGAGGGATGGTCATCGGCTGGCTGTCGCGACTGCTGGTCGCGGCGGGTCTGATCGGTTCGGCGTGGGTGCACTGGGTGGTCTGGGACGACTGGGCCCGCTTCATGGACGTCGTCGGACCGCTGTTCATGGTCAACGTGGTCGCCGGCCCGGTGATCGCGCTCGCCGTGCTGCTCTGGCGCGGGCACTGGCTGCCCGAGCTGGCCGCGGTCGGCTTCGGGCTGGCCACGCTCGGCGCCTACGTGATGTCCCTGACGGTCGGCTTCTTCGACGTGCAGGAGCAGTTCAGGACGGACGAGGAACTGTGGGGCGTGATCACCGAGGCCGCCTGCGTGGTCTTCGGCGGCGTGCTGCTCGCGCTCAGGTCCACCGCCCACCGGGCCGCTGGCGGCGGGCGGCCCTCGGGCGGCCACCGCGGCCGGCACCGCGGCCAACCGCAGGGCCAGGGCGGGCAGCCGTGAGCGACGCGGCCGAGGACGAGTTGATGCGCGCGCTGCACGAGCAACACGCCGCCGCCCTCTGGTCCTTCGCCCTCCATCTCACCGGCGGCGACCGGGCCAGGGCCGAGGACGTCACCCAGGAGACGCTGTTACGCGCGTGGCGCCACCCCGGCGTGCTCGACCAGACCGCGCGCTCGGCGCGCGCCTGGTTGTTCACCGTGGCCCGGCGCATCGTCATCGACGGGTGGCGCTCGGCGGCGGCGCGCGCCGAGATCACCACCGATGAGCCCCCCGAGCTGGCCGTGCCGGACGACACGGAGCGCGCGGTGCAGGGCTGGCTGGTGGCCGACGCGCTCGCGGAGCTCTCCGCGCGCCACCGCGAGGTGCTGACCCTCTGCTACTTCCAGGGATACTCGGTGGCCGAGGCCGCCGCTCGCCTCGGGGTCGCGGAGGGAACGATCAAATCCCGGACGCACTACGCCCTTCGTGCGCTGCGCCTGGTGCTTGAGGAGAAGGGCGTGACCCGATGAACGGGGTGGGGGCAGCGGGGGTCGACCCCTTCGAGACCTGGGACGGCGCGTACGTGTTGGGCGCGCTCTCCCCACAGGACCGCGCGGACTTCGAGGCGCATCTGCGCGGCTGCGACGCCTGCGCCCAGTCGGTGAGCCAACTCGCCGGCATGCCCGGGCTGTTGAGTCAGGCCGACCCGGACGGCCTGGCGGCCGCCGGCGTCGAGCCGGCCGCGCCCGACCTGCTGCCCGGGCTGCTGTCCCGGGTGGCGAGGGAGCGCCGCCGCCGGTTCGCGACCACGCTCTCCGCGGCCGCGCTCGCCCTGGCGGCCTGCCTGGCCCTGGTCTTCTCCGCCGTGTTCGCGGGCGGCGCCGACGGCACGGACGGCGAGGGCGCCCCGGACGATGGCCCGCCGGTGGTGGCCGGCGCCCGGATGACGCCGATGGGCGACTGGCCGGTGCGGGCCGACGTCTCGCTCTCCGACGCCGACTGGGGCACCCGGGTGGAGATGGAGTGCCGGTACGGCAGCGGCGAGGGCGGCGAGTACACGCTGGTCGCGGTCGGCCGGGACGGCGAGGCGGCCGAGCTGGCCAGCTGGGTGGCACTGCCGGAGAACACCGCCACGATGACGGTCGGCACCGCGATGGCGCGCGCCGACATCGAGTGGCTGGAGGTGCGGGCGCCGTCCGGCGTGCCGGTGCTGCGCCTGGCCGTGGGGCCCTAGCCGGGTCCGGCCCGGGCTTCGGCGGCGGGTCACCGGCGGGTCACCGGCGGGGGAACGTCCGCCGGTGACCCTGTCGCCATGGCCCTCAGCGGAGCGTCACGGCGCGGACCACTTCTGGTTGGCCGTGCCGGCGCAGGTCCACAGCTGGAGCCGGGTGCCGTTGGCCGTGCTGTTGTCCGTCACGTCGAGGCACTTGTCGGCCTGTGGGTTGACGATGTCACGGGCGGCGGTGACCACCCACTGCTGGTTGGGGCCGCCGTTGCAGTCCCACAGCTGGAGCCGGGCGCCGTCCCCGGTGGCGTTGTCGGCGACGTCGAGGCACTTGCCGAGGGCGCGCAGCGTGCCGTCGGAGGCCACCGTCCACGACTGGGCGGCCGTGCCGTTGCAGTCGTACAGCTGGATCGGGGTGCCGTTCGCGCTGTTGGCCTCCGCGACGTCGACGCACTTGCCGGCGAGACCGGAGATCTGGCCGGTCCTGGCGCCGGAGTCGGCCGTGCTGACCCGCACGTAGTCGACGACCAGCTGCTGCGGGAAGACGGTGCTGCCGTCCGGGTCGCCCGGCCAGTAGCCGCCGACCGCCAGGTTGAGGATCAGGAAGAACGGCTTGTCGAAGACCCAGGGGTCGCCGCCCAGGTCGGCCGGGGTGCGGGTCTGGTACACCTGCCCGTCGACCGACCAGCTGATCCGGCCGGGCGACCAGTCGACCGCGAAGGTGTGGAAGCCGTCGGCGAAGGCCTGGCCGCCCGGCAGGCTGTAGGCGGCGCCGATGCCCTCGCTCCCCGAGTAGCCGGGGCCGTGCAGCGTGCCGTGGACGGTGCCGGGCTCGAAGCCGACGTTCTCCATCACGTCGATCTCGCCGCTGGCCGGCCAGCCGATCTGGCCGATGTCGTTGCCCAGCATCCAGAACGCGGGCCACATGCCCTGGCCGCGCGGCACCCGGAGCCGGGCCTCGACGCGGCCGTACTGGGTGGTGAACCGGCCCGCGGTGTTGAGGCGGGCCGAGGTGTACTCGCAACGGCCGTACCAGCAGTTGTAGTTGTTGGGGTTCTCGCGGCGGGCGGTGATCACCAGGTTGCCCTGGCCGTCCAGGGCGGCGTTGGCGTTGCCCGGCGTGTAGTACTGCCGCTCGTGGTTGTTGACGTTGTCGCCGGTCTCCAACTGCCAACGGGCGCCGTTGACGGCCGAGCCGGCCGGCCCGTCGAAGGTGTCCTCGAAGACCACGGCGAGGGGGGCGGGCTCCGCGGCGGCCCGCGGCGCGTCGTCGGCGGCACCGGTGGGGGCCTGGAGCAGGGTGCCGGCCAACGCGAGTAACACGGCGCCGGTGAGCAGGCGCCTGAGGTGTGGGGGTGAGAAACGACTCATGTGCATGACATTTAGCGCTTGGCGTAGACCAATTCAAGGGCGCGGTACGAACCGGGCTCGGACCCGGGGTCTCCGCGCCGAGCGGACCGGGCTGTTCCGCTCCGCCGGGTGTTCGCTAGGGTCGGCTGACATGGCTCACAACCCCCAAGCGCCGCAGGGCCCCAACCAACCGGACCCGGCCGGCAGCACCCAGATGTTCCAGGCGTTCGTCAACGACGGCGGGGCGGCACAACAGCAGCCGACGCCCGTGGCGCCGCAGTCCTCCGGGCCGAGAATCGGCGTCATTCTGGGCGTGGCGGTGGCGATCACCGTGCTCGCCGTGGTGGCCTGGCTGGCGCTCGGCTGACGTTCGACCGAACACGTCGGCGCAAGGCTCCCGCCTCGCGCCGCGTCCCGGACCGGCGGCCGACCGCCGGTCCGGGCCTTCTCACTCCTCTGCCGTCAGGCCCTCGCGCAACTGCGCCAGGGTGCGGGTCAGCAGCCGGGAGACGTGCATCTGCGAGATGCCGACCTCCTCGCCGATCTGGGACTGCGTCATGTTCCCGAAGAAACGCAGCATGATGATGCGCCGCTCCCTGGCCGGCAGCCGGGCGAGCAGCGGCTTGAGGGACTCGCGGTACTCCACGCCCTCCAGGGCCGTGTCCTCGTAGCCGAGACGGTCGGCGAGCGAACCCTCGCCACCGTCCTCCTCGGGCGAGGGGGAGTCGAGCGAGCTGGCCGTGTAGGCGTTGCCCACGGCGAGCCCGTCGACGACCTCGTCCTCGGAGACGCCGAGGCAGACCGCCAACTCGGGAACGGTCGGCGACCTGTCGAGACGCTGGGACAGCTCGTCGCTCGCCTTGGTGAGGGCGAGCCGGAGCTCCTGGAGCCGGCGCGGCACCCGCACCGACCACGACGTGTCACGGAAGAACCGCTTGATCTCCCCGACCACGGTGGGCATCGCGAACGTCGGGAACTCGACGCCGCGTTCGCAGTCGAACCGGTCGATCGCCTTGATCAGGCCGATGGTGCCGACCTGGACGATGTCCTCCATCGGCTCGTTCCTGCTGCGGAACCGCGCCGCCGCGTACCGCACCAGCGGCAGGTTGAGCTCGATCAGGGTGTCGCGGACGTAGACGCGCTCGGGGCTGTCGGCCTCGAGGGCGGCGAGCCGCTGGAAGAGGGAGCGGGAGAGGGTGCGGGTGTCGAGGTTGTCGGTCTCCGCGGGAGCATCGTGCGGCACCGAGGGTACGTGCGGCGCGGGAACATGCGGCGTGCCGGTCGTGGTCAGCACCTTGGAGCTGCCCAGTTCTACGGACATGCCACCCCCTTAGGTCGTGGACGGGTCGCGGCGGCGCGCTGACGGTGACACTCCGACGAGAGAAACGCGCCCTCGTGTGGATACCGGCTCTGCAGCCGCGGCAAACGCGGTTTCCACAGAATGTCACAGGTCGTCAACGCGACGTAGCTTCATGTCGATAAAACGGCACAGCTGATGTGGGAGTTCCCGGAGTTGGGCCCGAGTTGGGTCCTCCGTGCGACTTAGCTCTCGATCGGATTTGCGGAACGGAGCCGGGTGAAGCTGCGCGACAGCAACCGGGAGACGTGCATCTGCGACATCCCCAACTCCGCGCTGATCTGCGACTGCGTCAGGTTCCGGTAGTAGCGCATCAGCAGGATCCGCTGTTCCCGCTCCGGGAGTTGGACCAGGAGGTGCCGCACCAGCGCCCGGTGCTCGACGTCGGCCAGCCCCGGATCCTCGTAGCCGAGCCGGTCGATCGGGCCCTGCCCGCCGTCCTCCCGCTCCTTGGCCGCCTCCAGCGACGACACCCGGTAGGCGCGGCCGGCGTCCATGCTGGCCAGCACGTCCTCCTCCGGGATCCGCAGCCGCTCGGCGATCTCGGCCGGCGTCGGGTGCCGCTCCAGCGCCACCGTCAGGTCCTCGGCCGCCGTCCGCACCTGCGCCCACAGTTCGTGGAGCCGCCGCGGCACGTGGACCGTCCGCACGCTGTCCCTGAAGTACCGCCGGATCTCGCCGATGATCGTGGGCATGGCGAAGGTGGCGAACTGCACGCCGCGGTCCATGTCGAAGCGGTCGATGGCGTGGATCAGGCCGATGGTGCCGACCTGGACGATGTCCTCCATCGGCTCGTTGCGGCTACGGAAGCGCACCGCCACGAAGCGGACCAGCGGCAGGTTGGCCTCGATCAGCGCCCCCCTGACCCTGGCGTGCTCGGCGGTCCCGGGTTCCAGGGCCGTGAGCCGCTCGAAGAGCGCCTGCGTCAACGCACGCGCCTTCGCGCCCCGGGTCCCCGTCGCCGCCACCTGCCGACCACCCCTTACGGTGCACTAGCCGCGCTCGCCACAATTGGCACAAGGACGGTCATAGCATCACAAGACATGTCCACTGTGTGCAAGCACCGGGAAGCCCCGTGTTAGGGCGCCGAGCCGGTGACCAGGTCGCCGACCCCCTCCGCCGCCTCCGCGATCGCGGTGAACGCCAACTCGGCGAAGTCGGCGGACCTGCTCGGGTAGCTGACGACGGCGTAGAACACCAGCACGCTCAGCAGGAACAGCACCCCCCTGCGCGCCTGTGCCATGCTCATGATCGGCCTCCCGTCTCCGGTAGCGACGTTCGACACGGAAGATATCCGATGACGCCGGCCGGCGGCCCCGGCCCTCGCCGCCCCGCCCGCCACCGGCCACGGGAACGCCTGAGGGGCGGGCCCGGTGGGCCCGCCCCTCAGGGTGGTGAATCAGAGCGGTAGCGGAGGGATTTGAACCCTCGGTGGAGTCACCCCCACACTCGCTTTCGAGGCGAGCTCCTTCGGCCGCTCGGACACGCTACCGAGAGAGAGCCTATCCCACGGGGGCGCGTCCGCCGAACCGGATTGGGGGGAGATGGGCGCCCGGGTGGTCAGCGGGCGCGGAAGAAGTCGGTCAGCAGCCGGCCGCAGTCCTCGGCGAGGACCGAGCCGATCACCTCGGGGCGGTGGTTGAGGCGGCGGTCGCGGAGCACGTCCCAGAGGGAGCCGGCCGCGCCGGCCTTGGCGTCGACCGCGCCGTAGACCACCCGGTCGACGCGGGCCAGGACGCTGGCCCCCGCGCACATCGTGCAGGGTTCGAGGGTGACGACCAGGGTGCAGCCGGAGAGCCGCCAGTCGCCCGTGGCGGTGGCCGCGGCGCGCAGCGCCAGCACCTCGGCGTGCGCCGTCGGGTCCCCGGTGGCCTCGCGCGCGTTGCGGCCGAGGCCGAGTGGCGTGCCCTCCGGGCCGCCGGGGCCGAGCAGCACCGCGCCCACCGGAACGTCCCCCGTCTCCCGTGCCGCGGCGGCCTCGGCGAGCGCCTGGCGCATCGCGGGCCGCCACGGGTCGCGCAGCGGATCGGTCACCTGCCGGTCGTCACCCGCGTCACCTGATCGCCTCCAGCAGTTCCATGCAGCCGAGCGCGTCGGCGATGTCACCCAGGGCGTCGTCCGGGGTGAGCTTCAGCACGGTGTCGGCGTCGACACCGAAGTCGGCCAGGAGGCCGACGTCGCCGAGGGGACCGTTCGGCACGGCGTCCGCCCCCGACTCGTCGTCCTCGTCGTCGGCGGCACCGTCCTCCGTGCCGTCGAGGTCCACCAGCTGATCCAGCGCGTCCGCGGCCTCGGGCTCGCGGCCGAGCAGCTCGTCGGTGAGCAGGATCTCGCCGTAGGCGCTCCGCCTGGCACGCGCGGCGTCGGAGACGAAGACGCGCGGGTCCTCCTCGCCGTCCACCCGGACGATGGCGAACCAGGCGCCCTCCTGCTCGACGCAGACGAGAACCGTGTCGTCCTCACGGGCGGCCTCGCGGGCCAACTCGGCCAACTCGTCCAGACTCTCGACGTCGTCGAGCTCTGTATCACTCGCTTCCCAACCATCATCGGTCCGCGCGAGCAGTGCGGTGAAGTACACCGTGACTCTCCCCACTCGGTTTGGCAGTGCCACCTGCATCGTGGCAGAAAAGGGGTGCTCTGTCGGGTAACTCGGCAGTTCACCAACGGAAATGTTCGTCCACGCTGGGCCCAGCGCGGACGGTGACGGACGCGGCGCGGCTGGCGGGGGCATATGCCCTCGCCTCCCTCCAAGCACCACTCTCCACGCCGTCGCCGTCCTTTGTCCACCGGGGGGTCACAACGGAGAACCCGCCGGTCAGTCCTGGGGTGTCAGAGGCGTTCGGTACTGTCGACGGCATGCGGACCCATGTCGTCGACCACCCGCTGGTGGCGCACAAGCTGACCACGCTGCGCGATGCGCGTACCGACTCCCCGACGTTCCGGCGGCTGGCCGACGAACTCGTCACCCTGCTGGCATACGAAGCGACCCGCGACGTCCGCACCGAACTGGTGGATATCACCACACCGGTGGCGGAGACCACGGGCGTGCGACTGTCCCATCCGCGTCCGCTGGTCGTGCCGATCATACGGGCCGGCCTGGGCATGCTCGACGGCATGGTCCGGTTGCTGCCCACGGCCGAGGTGGGCTTTCTCGGCATGATCAGGGACGAGGCGACGCTCGAGGCGTCCACCTACGCGAACCGGATGCCGGAGGACCTTTCGGGGCGCCAGGTGTACGTGCTCGACCCGATGCTGGCCACCGGCGGCACGCTGGTCGTGGCCGTCCGCGAGCTGATGCGCCGGGGCGCGGACGACGTCACGGTGATCTGCCTGCTGGCGGCGCCCGAGGGCGTGGAGCGGCTGGAGGCCGCGCTGTCCGGCGCGCCGGTGACGGTGGTCACGGGCGCGCTCGACGAGCGGCTGAACGAGCAGGGCTACATCGTCCCGGGCCTGGGGGACGCGGGCGACCGGATGTACGGCACCGTGTCCTGACCGGGCGGTTCGGGCGCCGGCCCCGGCCGGTGCCCCGGCCGGTGCCTCAGCAGGCCGGGGTGTCGGCGGGGGCCGGCTCCTCGGCGGGGCTCGGCTCGGGGTTGGCGAGCTCGGCGAGGCGGCGCTGGGCCTCCCGCTCCGCCGTCAGTTCGTCGAAGCCGGCGCCGATCACCAGGTCGACGGACTCGGCGTTGTCCGCCCGCTGGCCCGGGCGGTTCTGGGCGGTCTCGGCGCCCTCCAGCTGGGTGGCGAGCACGCTCAGCGCGCCGGCGCGCTCGCCCTCGGCGGTGGCGAGCAGCAGCCCGGGGCCTTCGACCTTGCCGTCCAGTTCCTCGGGCGCGTTGGTCACCTCGCCGATGGTGAAGCCGCGTTCGGCCAGGGTGTCGGCCGTGGCCTGGGCGAGGCCGGTCCGATCGGTGGCGTTGAGGACGTTGACCGTGATGGCGGACGGCTCCGGCAGGGTGGCGGGCCCGTCGTCCGCCTGCTGCGGGGCACAGTTGTTCTCGGTCTGGGGGCGGCCCGAGCCGGCGGGCGCGCTGCGTTCGGTCTCGTCGTCGCCGGAGAACACGTCGACGATTTCCAGCGTCCCGTAGCCGAGCAGGCCGAGCACGCTGGTGATGGTGAGGACGGCGAGAACTTTCCGGCGGCGGCGCGGGCGGCGCATCCTCGGGTAGTGGTCACCCGTGACGCGGAACTTCTTGCCGCCCATGCCAGGGGGCGTCAGCATGCTCATGGCCGCAGCGTAGCCAGGCCCGCGACGCGAGCCCAATAAATGATCTGCTGAAAGGATGCCCTGCTCCCCGAACGGGGCAAGAGGGGCCCCGAAAGGGGCAACGAGGGGCCCGCCGTGGTGACCCGGCCGCCGTTCAGTCCAGCTCGAGCACCCGGGCGTGCAGCACCTGACGCTGTTGGAGGGCCGCGCGCACGGCCCGGTGCAGCCCGTCCTCCAGGTACAGGTCGCCCCGCCACTTCACGACATGGGCGAAGAGATCCCCGTAGAAGGTGGAGTCCTCGGCGAGCAGCGTCTCGAGGTCGAGTTGCTGCTTGGTGGTGACGAGCTGGTCAAGACGCACGGGGCGCGGCGCGACGTCTGCCCACTGCCGGGTGCTGTCCCGGCCGTGGTCAGGGTACGGTCGTCCGTTGCCGATGCGCTTGAAGATCACACGGAGAGCCTACCGGGCGGGGCCCTTCCGCCGCAGCCTCGTGTCAGGGTGACGTATCGGGCAATCGCGTCGCGTACCGGCCGACGCTGTGGGCGATCACCTTCACATTCGCCTCGAGCGCGGCGCGGCTGATGTTGTCGAGGTCGTCGCACGCCGCGTGGTAGCAGGCGTCGTAGGCGGTGTCCACGGCGCCGCCCCAGAGCTCGGCCTCGGCGGCCGACTTCAGGCCGTCGGCGCCGGTGAAGGTGCCGCCGGCGGGGATGCCGGCGTCGAGGAACGGGCCGTAGTCGCTGCGGCCGTCGAAGGCGGTGGGCCGGCTGGGGTGGCCGCTGTCGTCGAGGAACCGCGTGAGGTCGGCGGCGATGGCCGCCGAGACCGGCCCGTCGCGCTCCGCCTCCGCCCCGTAGACGAACTGCCCGTGGTTGGGTGACGCGATCATGTCGAAGTTGAGGTAGAGCGCGACGCGCCTCCGCTCCGCGTCGGACAGACCGGTGACGTAGTGCTCGGAGCCGAGCAGCCCGAACTCCTCGGCCGACCAGAACGCGAACCGCACCCGCTGCTCGCGGAGCAGCCCCGCCGGGTCCACCTCGGCGAGCCGCAGCGCCGTCTCCAGCAGGCCGGCCGAGCCCGAGCCGTTGTCGTTGATGCCGGGCCCGTTGCGGACGGAGTCCAGGTGGGCGCCGGCCATCACCACCCGCTCCGGGTCGCCGTCCGGCGACTCGGCGAGGACGTTGACGGTGTCGCGATCCTCCGCCAGCTCCTCGACCTCGAGGCGCAGCGTGACCTCCCGGCCGGCGGTCAGCTCCTCGGCCAGCGCGAGACCGTCGGCGCGGGAGACGCCGCCCGCGGGGAGCAGCCCGGCCTCGGGGGCGCCCAGCGTGCCGGAGAGCGCGCCGGGCGCGTTGTTGTAGATGACGGCGCCCAGCGCGCCGGCTTCGGCGGCGTTGGCCACCTTCAGCGCGAAGGTGCAGCCGCCGCGCTCGATGAGGGCGATGCCCGGCTCGGGGGTGGCGGTGAAGTCGGTGGCCTCGCAGCCGTCGCCGGCGGCGGTCAGCGGGGCCGCCACGCCGCCCGCCGGCGTGTTGGCCGTGTAGGAGAACAGCCGCAGCGGGATCTCCCGTTCGGTCGGGGTGAGTTGGGTGAGTCGCTGGGTGACGGGCTCGCGGTAGGGGAACGCGAAGCGCTGGTAGCTGACGTCGTACCCGGCCCGGGTCAGCAGGGCGCCGACGTAGCGGGCCGAGCGCTCGTGCCCCTCGGTGCCGGCGGCGCGGTTGCCGTCCGACGCGTTGGCGATCCGCTGGAACGCCTCGAGGTGGCGTAGTGCGCCCTCCGCCGTGGTGTGCGTCACCAGGCGGTCGGCGAGCGAGGGCGCGGAGGGAGGGGCGGGGACGGACAGGGTGGCGGCCGCGACCAGTGCGACGGCGAGGAAGACTGTCACAAGATGTGACATTAACCCAGCCTTTGTCCCGATCTCGGGATCCGAGATCGTATTGACCGATCGAAGGATTCGTTCGAGGGTTCGTTCTATGGGCGGGGTGATCACGGGGTTCGCGATCATCGCGAGCGTCATCGGCACGGGCTACCTCCTCGGACGCCGTGGCTCCCTCGGGGAGAACGGGCGCGAGGTGCTCACCAGGCTCGCCTTCCACGTCGCGACCCCCGCACTGCTCTTCGTCACCCTCGCGCAGGCCGACCTCACCCACGTCTTCTCGCCGTCCCTGCTGGTCACCGCGCTCAGCACGCTCGTCGTCGCCGCGATCTTCGTCACCCTCGGCGTGGTACGCGGCTGGGGTGTGGGCCGCACCACCATCGGCGCGCTCTGCTCCAGCTACGTGAACGCGGGCAACCTCGGCATCCCGATCGCCGTCTACGTGCTCGGCGACGCCTCGCTCGTCGCGCCGGTGCTGCTGCTCCAGCAGCTCGTGATCACACCGGTGGCGCTGACCGTGCTCGACCTCACCTCGCCAAGCGCCGAGCCGCGCACCGTCTGGCAGCGGGTCGCCACCCCGTTCCGCAACCCGGTGGTCGCCGGCTCGCTCAGCGGGGTCGCGGTGGCCGCCACCGGCTGGTCGGTGCCGGTCACCCTGCTCGAACCGGCCACCCTGATCGGCAACATGGCCGTGCCGGCCGTGCTGATGGCGTTCGGCATCTCGCTGCGCGGCTCCGCCCTGCCGGGCCGCGGATCCGAACGGTGGCCCGTGCTCGCGTCCGTCGCGCTGAAGTCCGTGATCCACCCGCTGGTCGCCTGGGCCATCGCGGCGGGCGTCTTCCGGCTCGGCGCCACCGCGCAGCTGACCGTGGTGGTCACGGCGGCGCTGCCGGCCGCGCAGAACCTCTTCACGTACGCGTCCCGCTACGACGTCGGCGTCCAACTGGCCCGCGAGTCCATCCTGCTCTCCACGGCCCTCGCGGTGCCGACGCTCACGGTGATCGCCGCGCTGCTCGGGTGAGACCGGCGGCGCGGCTCAGGCCGTGATGGTCAGCGAACGGTAGAGGGTGTAGACGACCGCGGGCAGGGTTCCCACCAGCACCCCGGAGGCCACGATGACGCGTGGCAGCCGATGGTGCGAACCCTGGAGAACGCGGGTGACGTAGGCGATGAACGCGACAAGGGCCAAGCTGAGAATGACGCCGGCCAGCACCAGTTCCGAAGCATCGGCTCGCATGATCAAAGCCTAGCGGGCCCAGGTGGTGCATCGGCGCACGTCGGGCGCCAGTCGCATCGCCCGCCGCCATGTTTTTCGCGCCTTTCACCCCCGGAATCCTCACATATGAAGGGGTGTCCCCTGGTACGAGGCAGAATCCCACCCATGGCCCTGGTACCCCGAACGTTCGATGAGTTGCTCGCCCTGCTCCAGGAGCGCCGCTCCACGCTCACCCGGTCCCAACGCCTGCTCGCCGAACGCGTGATGGCCGACCCCGAGGGAGTGGCCTTCATGACGGTCTCCGAACTCGCCTCGGCCGTCGGCGTCAACGAGGCCACCGTGGTGCGGTTCGCCACCAGCCTCGGCCTCGAGGGCTACCCCGGTCTGACCCGGCTCTGCCGCGAGCGGCTACGCGAGCAGGCCCAGCTGCTACGCCGCTACAGCACGCTCGAACAGCTGGGCGGCGGCGAGGGCGACCTGCTCGACCAGGCCGTGGTGTTCGACCGCGCCAACATCACCCGGACCTTCGCCCGGATAGACCCGACCACGTGGGACGCCGCCGTCCTGGCCCTCTCCGAGGCGCCCCGGGTCCACGTGCTCGGCCTGCGGAAATGCCACGCCCCGGCCTACCTGCTCGGCTACCTGCTGCGGATGCTCCGCGAGGAGGTCGCCACGGTGACGCCCGGCGCCGGCACCCTCACGGACGAACTCCGACGGGTGCGGGAGGGCGACTGCTTCGTCTCCATGGCCATCCACCGCTACTCCGCCGACACGGTGCGCGCCGCGTCCTGGGCGCGCGCCAGGGGCGCGCGGTGCGTGGCCCTGACGGACAACCCGGCGTCGCCGCTGGCCGCCTCGGCCGAACACGTCTTCTACGTCGAGGCGTCGGGCCCCTCGGTGCTGCGGTCGCTGACCGCGTTCACGGCGCTGGTACAGGCCCTGGCGGCGGACGTGGCGCGGCGGCGGGGGCAGGACGCGAGGTCCTCTCTGCTGCGGGAGGAGGAGTTGCTGGAGGAGTTCAGCGTGTACGACCCGGAGCGGAGGCGCTGACGCTTCGGGGG
>NZ_SMKI01000172.1 GCF_004348415.1 Streptomyces hainanensis | reverse complement strand
GGGCGGATGAACAGCACGTGCTCCAGTTCGAACGTGACTGTCGTGTCCCGCATCCCGCCCGGGAGCGTCTGGTGGGTGAAGGCCGTGATCTCGTCGAGTCCGAAGAGGCGCTTGCCGCCCCCCGTGGGCCAACGCGTCCGTGTTGCGGTCGAGGGCCGTGGTGTTGAGGTTGGCGCCCGTGTCGCACGCGCGGTGGTAGCAGGGGTCGAACGGTTGGCCGGCCGTGCCGCCCCAACGGGCGGCCTGCGCGGTGGTCTTGACGTTGCCGGCGCCGGTGAAGAGGCCGCCGACCGGGATGCCGACGTTGGCGAAGGGGGCGTGGTCGGAGCGGCCGTCCGCCTCGGTGGACGCCTCGGTCGGGATGGAGCGGGCGTCGAACCAGTCGGTGAACACCGCCTCGATCTCGGCGTCGTCGTCGTAGACGAAGTAGCCCGCGTTGCGGGAGGCGACCATGTCGACGTTCAGGTAGCCGGCGATGCCGGCCCGTTCGGCGGTGGTCAGGTCCGCGACGTAGGCGCGGGAGCCGACCATGCCCAACTCCTCGGCGCCCCACCAGGCGAACCGCAGGCGGCGGTCCGGGGCGGCGTCAGCCTCGGCCACGGCCAGCGCCGTGGCCAGCAGCGCGGCCGAGCCCGAGCCGTTGTCGTTCATGCCGGCGCCGGCGCCGACCGAGTCCAGGTGGGCGCCGGCCATCAGCACCTCGTCCGAGGCCGCCGTCGGCCACTCGGCGAGCAGGTTGTAGCCGGTGGTGCCGCCGTAGTCGAACGCCTGGCGTTCCGTCCGGTAGCCGGCGTCGGCGAGCAGCCCCTCGACGTGGTCGAGCGCGGCGGCGTAACCCGGGCGGTTGTGGGCCCGGTTGCCGCCGTTGGCGGCGGCGATCGCCTCCAGGTCCGCGAGGTGGCCCAGGACGTCGGCCAGCGGGATGTCGGGCGCGGCGACGGCCGGGGACGGGGCGGTGGTCGCTCCGGTCAGGGCGGTGGTCACGGCGAGGCAGGCGAAGGCGGCGCTCAGGGCGCGTAAGGGGCGAGGCATCTGCCCATCGTGACGTGAGCATGGCGAATAGGCAATGCCGTGTCCCTGCCCGCCGGCGGGCAGGGACACGGCGTCCGGGGGAGAGGGCGCGTCAGACCCGGGAGGGAAGCTTCACCGGTGGCGCTTCCGCCGCCGGCGCGGCCTCGCTCAGGCCGAACCGCCCGTGGACCCTGCGCAGCGCGCGCGGCGCGTACCAGGCCGAGCGGCCCAGCAGCCGCATCGCGGCGGGCAGCAGGACGCCGCGTACCGCCACGGCGTCGATGAGGATGGCGAGGCCGCTGCCGAGGCCGAACATCTGCATGAAGCTGATCTGCGCCGTGCCGAAGGCGAAGAAGCTGACCGCCAGCAGGCACGCCGCCGCGGTCACGATGCGGCCGGTGTGGCCGAGGCCGTCGGCCACCGCCGACCCGGTGTCCGCGCCCTGGTCGTGGAGTTCCTTGATCCGGCTGATCACGAACACCTCGTAGTCCATCGAGAGGCCGAACGCGACGCAGAACATCAGCACGACCATCGTCGTGTCCATCGGCTGCGGGGTGAAGCCGAGCAGGGAGGCGAGGTTGCCGTCCTGGAAGATCCACGTCATCACGCCGACGGCCGCCCCCAGGCTGATCAGGTTGAGCACCAGCGCGCGCAGCGGCTGCACCACGCTGCCGGTGAACAGGAAGAGGAGGACGAAGGTACTGAGCGCCACCAGGGCCACGGCGACCGGGAGCCGGCCGGCGATGGAGTCGTTGGAGTCCACCAGTTGGGCGTCGCGCCCGCCCACCAGGGGCCGTGCCTCGGAGGGCGGCGCGACCGCCCGCACGTCGTGGACCAGGCGCTGCGCCTCGTCCGACTGCGAGGGCGCCGAGCCGATCACGGTGAGCCGCTGCGCGTCGGGGCGGCCGAGGGCCGCGTCGCCCGGGCCGGCCGTCGCGGGCCCGCCCCCGACGTAGGTGCCGGTGGACGCCTCGACCCTGATGACGCCGTCGAGCGCGGAGAGTTGGGTCGCGTAGGAGTCCAACGGGGCCTCTGCCACCGGCCCGTCGACGGCCACGTGGATCGCCGCCTCGTCGTTGCCGTCGAAGTTCTCCCGCAGCGCCGCGGAGACCTGGCGGCTCTCGGCGTCCTCGGGCAGCACCCGCTCGTCCGCCATGCCGAAGGCGATGCCGAGCAGCGGGGCCGAGGTGAGCAGCAGCGCCACGAGCACCGGCAGGGCGGTGAGCGCCGGCCGGCGCATGACGGTGGCGGCCAGCCGCCCCCACAGGGTGCCCCGGCTGTCGGAGCGCCCCGGCTTCGCCCACGGCATCCGCCCGCTGTTCACCCGGCGCCCGAGGAGGGCGAGCAGGGCCGGCGTCACGAACAGGCTGCCGACGGCCGCGATCAGCACGACGCCGACCCCGGCGTAGGCGAAGGAACGCAGGAAGTACTGCGGGAAGAGCAGGAGCACGGCGAGCGCGATGGCCACCGTGGCGGCCGAGAACACCACCGTGCGGCCCGCGGTGCGCACCGTGTGCCGGACGGCCTCCGGCACGTCGGCCGCGGTCGTGAGCCGCTCCCGGAACCGGCTGATCATCAACAGCGCGTAGTCGATGCCGAGTCCGAGGCCCAGCGCGGTGGTCAGGTTGGTCGCCGTGCTGGCGACGTCGGTGACGTCGGCGAGGAGGGAGAGCGTGGCGAACGAGCCGACGATCGCGATGACGGCGATGACCAGCGGCAGCACGGCGGCCACCACGCTGCCGAAGACGAACAGCAGCAGGACGAGCGTCAGCGGGATGGCGATCAGTTCGGCCAGCAGCAGGTCGTCGACCACCTGGGCCGTCATGTCCTTGTTCACGGCGGCGCCGCCGCCGGCCCGGACGGTGAGTCCGTCCCCGTACGCGCCGGTGTAGGCGTCGATGACGGCCTCGGAGTTCTCCTGCGACTCCGTCTCGTCGCCCGTGACATGGGCGAGCACCATGGCCTGGCCGCCGTCCGCGGAGCGGAGCGTGGGGCTGCCGGTGTCCCAGTACGAGACCACGTTCTCCAGGGCGGACTCCGCCCTGAGGTCGGCCACCAGCGCCTCGCCGCTCCCTCGGGCGGCGGGGGAGTCGACGTCGCCGTCGGCGGCGTCGACCAGCAGCACCAGGTTGCTCTGCCCGCCGAACCTCTCCTCGATCAGTTCGTCGGCCCTGGTCGAGTCGGAGGCCGGATCGTCGAAGCCGCCCCCCGACAACTTGGTGAACGCGCCCGCGCCCACGGCCCCCATCAGGACCACGGCCAGGGCCGCCACCACGAGTACCAGCCGCGACCGGCGAATCGCCAGCTCGGCTATGCGATCAAACACGCGCACGATCTCCTTTGCGCATTAACAGGGAAAAAGGACGAAAACCGGCATGCCTCAACCGGGTTGACACGGAGGGGGGTTGGGCGGAGCCGCCGGGGACGACGCTAGCGAGGCGGCGCGGAATTTGGCAGTGTCAGATTTTCCGAACGGGCGATAAGGTCGTCGCATGCCAGCCGACCACCGCGGCGCGCCGCCGCCCACCCGGCCCTCACCGCTGCGCGAGCGGCGCCGGGCCGTCGCCGTGCGGGAGATCCTGGCCGCGGCCGAGCGGCACATCACCGAGCACGGGCCGCACGCCCTGTCCCTGCGCGCGGTCGCCAGGGACCTGGGGATGACGGTGCAGGCGCTCTACCACTACTTCCCCAGCCGCGACGCCCTGGTCACCTCGCTCATCGCCAAGGCGTACGAGGAGTTGACGGACGCCGTGCGGGCGGCCGTCGAGAGCCCCCCGGAGGGCGACGCCGACCTGCCGGGGCTGGTGATCGCGGCCGAGGGCTACCGGCGTTGGGCCCTCGCCCATCCCGAGCGCTTCCAACTCCTCTACGGGGCCCCGCTGAGGTACTACGCGGCACCGGTCGAGGGGCCGACCACCCAGGCCGTCCGCCGGATGAGCGCGATCTTCGAGCGCCAGCTGTTCGGCGGGTTCACCCCGGAGCGGCTCGCCGCGGCCGAGATCCCCGAACTCCCGCCGTCACTCCTGGCGAGTCCCGAGCAGATGCGTCCCGACGACCCGGCCGCGCTCCCGCCGCCCGCGGCCGCGCTCCTGCTGAGCGCCTGGGGGCATCTGCACGGCCTCGTCAGTCTGGAGGTGTTCGGGCACACCTCGTTCATCGGCGAACGCCAGCAGGCCGAGGTCTTCCGGATGGCGATGCGGCATCTGCTCGACGACGTGCACCGCCGGATCGCCGGGAGTTAGGCCCGGTCCGGGTCCGCTCAGTACAGCTGGTTCCGCCGGCCGGGCCGGAAGGTGGTCACCAGCAGCAGGCAGAGCACCGCGATCCCGATCCGGCCCGACGCCTGGAGCAGCGAGCCGCGCAGCAGGATGAAGCTGTAGCCGGCCAGCACCGGCGCCACCACGGCCAGCACGTTGCCCGGCGAGGGGTCGTCCAGCGTCCGGCGGACGTAGCCACGGTCGGTCCTCGCGGCCAGGTAGCCGATCCCGAGGAAGCCGGCGGTCATCCCCAACGGGCCGAAGTCCAGCCAGAGTTCGGCCCAGAGCGGGGAGGAGAGGTTGGCGCTGTTGGTGCCCATCCAGCCGCCGACCAGGAAGCCGGTGTCCTGCGGTTTCGCGGACCACATGTCGCGCGGCACGAAGAACAGCGCGGCGCCCGTCACCTGGCGGCCGTAGGTGTGCCCGTTGCCGTCGGCGGCGTAGGTGATGGTGTTGGCGAACATGCCGACCTGGTCGTAGTCCTTGATCACCAGCGGTTCCATGAACGACTGGGCCTCGACCGGCTGCCGCCCGTTCTCGTCGTAGCGGAAGCGGTCGGTGAACGGGAAGACCAGCAGCGCGATCACCACGCCGAGCGCCAGCGCCGCCCGGTACATGACGGGGCTGCGCGGGAAGACGGTGAACAGCAGTGCGAACAGCACCGTCAGGAACCAGTAACGGGGGTTGGAGATCGGGTTGTTGACGATGGTGTTGATCACCAGCAGGCCGGCCCAGGGCAGCACCACGGACGGCTGGCGGCGGGCCCGGCGGGACGTCACCATCCAGCGGGTGAGGAACAGCAGCGCGAGCATCGCGGGCACCGTGCCGAAGCCGCGCAGCAGCGCGTTGCCCGCCTCGCCGCCGGTCTCGGTGCCGGTGGCCTCGCTGAGGGTGGCGCTGATCTCCTGCCGGCTGGCGAAGAACACGGCGGGGCCGCCGAGTTGGACGATCAGCAGCGCGCTGGCGAGATAGGCGAAGATCACCAGCAGATAGAGCCTGGTCCGGTGCACGGTGGCCGGCGGGCGCCGGCTGCCCCGGGTCGCCGGCCGGTGGGTGGCGAGCACCGCGCCGATGTCGAAGGCGACCATCCCGACCAGGACCAGGACGGTGGCCAACTGGGTGTCGCCGCGCGGCCCGAGCACCGGCGTCGGGTCGCGGCCCAGCACCGACTGGGCCAGCGGCGCGATGCCCATCGCCAGGTAGCAGAACAGCCAGAACGCGCCCTGCACCAGCCGCCGCCGGCCGGAGAGCACCATGGCGCACAGCCGCACGCCCGCGTAGCCGGCGACGACGAGTTGCAGCCAGAAGGTGGTGTCCCGCACGCCCTCGCCCGGCTGCGCGGCCACCGCCAGGGGCAGGACGCCCACCAGTCCGCCGATCAACGGCACCGAGAGGGGCCGTGACAGCACCGCCCGACCCGACACGTCGCGCGCCCGCCCCGTGACCTCGACCGCCACCGGCATCCACCCCTCGAACTCGGGCGCTCAGTCTAGGGCTTGGCGGCGCCGGGGCAGGATGGCGGACATGACGGTCAGCCCTTACGTCGAGGCCCCGCGTTACCACGAGCCCCGGCCCGACGACCCGCCCTCGGTGTTCCTGGCCGGCGGGATCAGCCACTGCCCCGACTGGCAGCGTGAGGCGGCGCAGGCATTGCGCGACCTCACGGTGTTCAACCCGCGCCGGGCCGGTTTCGACGTCCGCGACCCGACGGCGACCGAGGTCCAGATCGCCTGGGAGTTCCACCATCTGCGGGCCGCCGACGTCACGTTGTTCTGGTTCCCGGCCTGCGATCCGGCGGTGACGGTGCAGCCGATCACCCTCTACGAGCTCGGCGCGGCCGCCGCGACGCCGGGCCGCCGGATCGCGGTCGGCGCCGACCCCGGCTATCCCCGGGCGGCCGACGTGCGGATCCAACTCGGCCATGTCCGGCCGGGGTCGACGGTGCACGACACGCTCGCCGCGACGGTGGCGGCGGCCCGGCGCGCGGTCGGCGGGTGACGGACGCGCCCTACGGCCGGTACCCGGACCGGCGGTGGACGAGCAGGGCGCCGAAGCCGGCGTGCTCGACGCGTTGTGCGAGTTGTTCCGTGGTGATGCCGAGCGCCCCGGCCGTGTCGGCGAGGTGCCAGTCGTGGGCGGCCAGCGAGTCGAGCAGGTGGCCGCGCCTGACCTGCGCCTCGGAGAGACGGAAGGTCTTCAGGTAGGCCAGCCGGCCGGCGCTGTCCAGGACACACTCGCCGATGTGGTTCTCCGCCCGCCGTTGGAACGGCGGCAGGAAGCGCCAGAGGCTGAACCGGCCCAGCCGGTACACCCGTTGGAAGGCGTACTCCGGGCCGAGCAGCCCACCGGCCAGCGTCTCGTCGTGGAACGCCGCCCACTCGGCCCGCTCGACGCGCGGCGAGAGGCCGCGGTTCACGGCCCGCCGCGCCCACTCGTCCCAGACGATGGTCGGGCCGCCGAAGTGCAGCGCCAGATACCCCTCGACGGCCAGGTGTAGCGGCAGGAAACGCAGCCGGTTCCCCCTCTCCCGGCGGGCCATCCGCCGGTGGAAGTGCAGCGGCAGGCACTCCACCGGGGCCGCCCGGTCCGTGCCGGCGGTGCGGCCGTCCGCCAGCTGGGTGCCGTAGGACGCGGCGGGGGAGCCGTCCCGCGTCCAGCTGGCCACGTAGCCGTGCGGGATGTAGGCCGCGTACGCCCGACGGCCGTCCACGTCGACCAGGCCGATCGCCTCGCCGTAGGCGCGCGGGCTCAACCGCAGGTCCTCGATGGGGCGTTCGCGCAGCAGCGGCACCAGCCGCACCCCGCCCCAGACCTGGGCGGGGCCGGTGGTGAGGCCGGTCAGGTCCAGCCGGGTGGGCGTCTCCAGGGTGGTCATGCGTCCTCCCCGAGGAAGGCCGCCACCCGCGCCGTGAGATGGGCGCGGAGCGCGGCCAGGTCGGTGTGGCCGCGCGCGAAGCGGGCCAGCTCCACCAGCTCCGGCAGGTCGTCGGCGTCCCTGATGCCCACCGTGGGCACCGCGGGCGTCAGCGACCGCACGGTGAAGTCGTCGGCGTCGTACACCGGGTTGAGGTGGATGATCTCGGTGCGGCCGGCCGGGTCGAACCGCGCCGACCACACCCGCAGCACCTCGGCGGCCAGCCCGGCCGGCGCGTTGTCCCAGCCGTCCGAGACGATCAGCAGCCGCTCCGGGGCCAGCTCCAGCGCGTCGAGCACACTCCCCCAGGCCTTGGCGGCCTGGGAGGTGCCCCCATGCCAAGCGGGGTCGGGCCCAGCGGGTGGGTCAGCAGCGGGTCCCGGCGGCCCGAGGTCCACAGGCCGGTGTACGCGTCGCCGGCCAGCGCCTCCAGCAGGAAGTGGGCGGCCAGCGCGACCGCCAGCGGCCGGCGGCGCTTCGTGCCCGAGCCGTACGAGGAGAAGCTGTCGTCGAGCACCGCGACCGTCCGGCCCCAGCCGGCCCGCCGGCCGGCGACCCGGCGCGCGGCGGCGCGCAGCGCCCCGGTCAACTCGGCGCGCCGCGCCGCCCGTTCGTCCAGCGGCAGGGAGAGCACGTAGCTCGCGATCCTGGTCAGTGGCAGGCCGGCCAGCGCGGCCCGGTCCCGGTCCCCGGTGGTCTCGCGCAGTCGCAGCCGCTCCAGGCGCGTCATCCGGGGTGCGATCCCGGCGAGGAACGCGGCCCGGTCCATGCCGTGCCGGGCGGCCAGGCCCTCGGCGACGGTGTAGGGCAGCTCGAACACCTGGGAGCGGTCGTGGTGCGCCCGCCGCCAGGTCTCGAAGATCGGGGTGGTGAAGGTCCGCCGGCGGTGCGGGGCGAACAGAAAGGCGCCCAACTCCTCGTCCGGCAGCCGGAGATGCGCGTGCCGCACGGCGGTCTTCAGCAGCCCCCGGTACTTGACGGCGTCGAAGGCCAGGTCGGGGCGGGCCGCCAGCCAGTCCCGGGTGACGGCGCGGGCGCGCCGGTTGTTGACGCCCGCTGCGGCCAGCCCGGCGAACAGCCGGTACGCCCGCTGCGGCGGCAGCGCGCGCAGCGCCCGCCCGATCAACCGGCCTTCGACGCACCGCTGTTCGGCGGGGGCCATGGTGTCCGGGGTCTCCAGGAGGCGGCGCGCGATCAGTGCCGTGTTGTGGTGGTTGATGCCGAGCGCCAGCGTCGCGGCGTACAGCTCGCGGTAGTTCACCAGCATGTACGCGTGCAGGAAGTCGAGGGAGAGCCGCTGCCGGTCCGCGTCCGCGTGGAACTCGCGCTGCCCGGTCGCCGTGATGGCCGCGTTGACGAAGAGCAGCACGTCCTCGGTGGCGACGACGTCGCCTCGCACCGCCATGGGACCCCCTCCGCCCGTCTGGAGCCGGCCGGGGAATGGGGGCACGAACAGCGAAGTGTCGCTCAGCGTGGGGGCACCTCCCAGGCCGCCAGGCCTGGGGGAGGTTCCGGAAGTCGTACCGGAGTCCCACGGCCGGCGAGCCGACCGTAGCACCGGGACCGCCGGGCGCACCCGGGTATTTCACCGCCGACGCTTAGGTTAGCCTTACCGAAGTCTGATTTCGGTCCTGTGTCGATGGTTCGGAACGGAATGACGGGAGGCGTGGTGACCGGTCGGGACGTGCTGCGGCGCGCGGTGGTCGGCCAACGGCGGCGGCTGGTGGGCAGCGCCCTGCTCGGCGCCGGCCACCAGGCCGGCGAGGCCCTGACCCCGATGCTGATCGGGGTCATCGTGGACCACGCCATCGCCGAGGGCGACTCGGGCGCGCTGGTCCTGCTCCTCGGCGCGCTCGGCGTCTGCTACCTCGTGCTCTCCTTCAGCTTCCGCTTCGGCTCCCGCATCGGCGAACGCGCCGCCGAGACCGCCGCCCACGAGCTCCGCGTCGACCTGGTGCGCCGCGTGCTGCACCCGGCCGGCGGCGCCGAACGCGGCCGGCTGCCCGGCGCCCTCGCCAGCGTCGCCACCGAGGACGCCCGCCGCGTCGGCGTCGTGCTGATGGCCCTCGTGCTCGGCTTCGGGGCGCTGATGGGCCTGCTGGTCGGGTCCGTCGCGCTGCTGCGCATCTCGCTGCCGCTCGGGCTGCTCGTGCTGCTCGGCACCCCCGTGCTGCTCTGGCTCGGCCACCTGCTGAGCAAGCCACTGGAGCGCCGCAGCGCCACCGAGCAGGAGGCCGCCGCCCTCGCCTCCGGCGTCGCCGCCGACCTGGTCTCGGGGCTGCGGGTGCTCAAGGGCCTGGGCGCCGAGACGGCCGCCACGGACCGCTACCGCCGGATCAGCGAGGACTCGCTCGCCGCCACGCTGCGCGCGGCCCGCGCCGAGGCCGGCCAACAGGGCGTCACGCTGGCCGTCACCGGCGTCTTCGTCGCCCTCGTCGCCCTGGTCGGCGGCCGGTTCGCGGCCAGCGGCGACATCAGCCTCGGCGAACTCGTCTCCGCGCTCGGGCTCGCCCTCTTCCTGCTCACCCCGTTCCAGACCCTCGCCTGGGTCAACACCGAACTCGCCCAGGGCCGCGCCTCCGCCGCCCGGGTCGCCGACGTCCTTGCCGCCCCCTGGGCCGTGGAGCCGGGCGGCGAACCGCCCGCCGCGCCGGTGCGCGGCGAGCTGGCGGTGCGCGCGCTCGACCACGACGCGGTGCGCGCCCTCGACCTCACCACCCACCCCGGCGAACTCCTCGGCCTCGCGGTCGCCGACCCCGCCCACGCCGACACCCTGCTGCGCTGCCTCGGCCGCGAGACCGACCCGGCCGGCGGCACCCTGCTCCTCGACGGCACCGCGCTGACCGCCCTCGACCCCGCCGCACTGCGCGCCGCCGTGCTGGTCGCGCCGCACGACGCCGACCTCTTCTCCGGCACCGTCGCCGACAACGTGCCGGGCGCCGCCCAGGCCGCCGCCCTCGCCGCCGCCGGCGCCGACGCGCTCGGCGCGGACACCCAGGCCGGCGAGGGCGGCCGGGCACTCTCCGGCGGCCAACGGCAACGCGTCGCGCTGGCCAGGGCGTTGGCCGACGATCCGCCGGTGCTCGTGCTCCACGACCCCACCACCGCCGTGGACGCCGTCACCGAGGCCAGGATCGCCGCCGGCATCCGCGACCTCCGGCACGGCCGCACCACCGTCCTGGTCACCACCAGCCCCACCCTGCTGGCCATCGCCGACCGGGTCCTGCTGCTCGACGAGGCGGGCCGCGTCACGGCCGAGGGCCGCCACGCCGACCTGCTGCGCGACCACCCCGACTACCAGCGGCTGGTGCTCTCATGACCGAGTCCCCCCGCGAGCACGTCGAGCGGACCGCCGACCAGCCCACCCGGGAGAGCGCCGACCAGCCCACCCAGGAGAGCGCCGGGCTGCCCGTCGCCACGCCCGCCGAGCTCCGCGCCGCCGTCCGTGAACTGCTGCGCCCGCGCCGGGGCTTGACCCTCTCCGCGGTCGCCGTGCTGACCGCGGCCACCGCCGTCGGGCTGCTCACCCAGCCGCTGCTCGGCCGGGCCGTCGACGTCGTGGCCGAAGGCCGCCCGGCCGGCGACCTCACCTGGCTCGTCGTGCTGCTCTCCGCCGTCGCCGTCGTCCAGGGCGGCGCCCTGGCGTACGGCCTCGTGCTGGTCTCCCGGCTCGGCGAGACCACCCTCGCCCGGCTACGGGAACGCTTCGTCGACCGCGCCCTGCGGCTCCCCCTCGACCAACTCGAACGCGCCGGATCGGGCGACCTGACCGCCCGCGTTACCGGCGACGTCACGCTCGTCGCCCAGGCCGTCCGCAACGCCCTGCCCGAGCTGGCGCGTTCCGCCCTCGCCATCGTCCTGACGTTCGGCGCCCTGGCCCTGCTCGACTGGCGTTTCCTGCTCGCCGCGCTGGTCGCCGTCCCGCTCCAGGTCCACACCGCCCGCTGGTACCTGCGGCATGCGCTGCCCCTCTACACCCGGCAGCGGGTCGCCGTCGCCGGCGTGCAGCAGCGGCTCCTGGAAACCCTGGGCGGCGCCCGCACCGTCCGTGCCTTCCGCCACCACGCCCGGCACACCGCGCGCGTCGAGGACAGCTCGCTGCACGCGCGCGGCCTCACCCTGCGCGGCGTCCGCCTGGTCATCAGCTTCTACACCCGGCTGCACATCCCCGAGTTCCTCGGCCTCGCGGCCGTCCTGATCACCGGATTCGTGCTGGTGCGCGACGGCTCGGCCTCCATCGGCACCGCGACCGCCGCCGCCCTCTACTTCCACAGCCTGTTCACGCCCGTCAACGCCGCCCTGGTGCTGATGGACGACGCGCAGAGCGCCCGCGCCGGCCTCGCCAGGATCGTCGGCGTCGCCCACCACGGGCTGCCCGAGCCCGTCCCGGTCGACCCGCCCACGGCCCCGGGCGACGTCACCGTCGCCGTCACCGCACTCGACCACGCCTACGAGCCCGGCCGGCCCGTGCTGCGCGACATCGACCTCGCGCTGCGCCCCAAGGAGCGGGTGGCCCTGGTCGGCGCCAGCGGCGCCGGCAAGTCGACCCTCGCCAAGCTGATCGCCGGCGTCCACCGACCGGCCGCCGGCCGGATCCGCCGCGCCGGCGCCGTCGGCCTGGTCACCCAGGAGGTGCACGTCTTCGCCGGGCCGCTCGCCGACGACCTGCGGCTGGCGCGCCCCGAGGCCACCGACGCCGAACTGCGGGCCGCGCTCGACCTCGTCGGCGCCCTCGGCTGGGCCGAGGCGCTGCCGACCGGCCTGGACACCGTCGTCGGCGCCGGCGGCCACCCGCTGACCCCGGCCCAGGCCCAACAACTCGCCCTGGCCCGCCTGGTGTTGACGGACCCGCCGATCGTCGTGCTGGACGAGGCGACCGCCGAGGCCGGCAGCACCGGCGCCCGCTCGCTGGAACGCGCCGCCGACCGCGCGCTCGACGGCCGCACCGCCCTTGTCGTCGCCCACCGGCTCACCCAGGCCGCCACCGCCGACCGGATCGTCGTCATGTCCGAGGGACGCGTCGTCGAGACCGGCACCCACGACGAACTCCGCGCCGCCCGGGGGCGATACGCCGCCCTCTGGGACGCCTGGTCAGACCACAGGACCACCCGCTGATCCCCGACCGCAGGAACCGAAGGAACCCGAACCCATGCACCGCACCCCCAGACGGCTGGCCGCCGCCGCCCTCGCCACCGCCCTGTTCACCCTGACCGCGTGCGGCTCGGACTCCGACTCCGAGGGCTCCGACGGCTCGAACGCGCCCGACGACACGAACGCCACCGAGGGCGCCTTCCCCGTCACCATCGACCACAAGTACGGCTCCACCACCGTCGAGGAGGAGCCCGAGCGGGTCGTCACCGTCGGCCTCACCGACCAGGACGCGGTGCTCGCCCTCGGCACCGTCCCCGTCGGCACCACCGACTGGTACGGCACCCACGAGGCCGCCCTCGGCCCCTGGGCCACCGACCTGCTGGGCGACGCCGAACTCCCCACCCTGCTCACCGACACCGGCACCGGGCCCCAGCTGGAGGAGATAGCCCTGCTCCAGCCCGACGTGATCATCGCCCAGTACGCGGGCCTCACCCAGGAGCAGTACGACAGCCTCTCCGAGATCGCCCCCGTGGTGGCCCAGCCCGGCGAGTACGTCGACTACGGCGTGCCCTGGCGGCAGCAGACCGAGACCATCGGCCGGATCCTCGGCCACGCCGACGAGGCCGAGCGGCTGATCGCGGACGTCGACGCCCGGTTCGCCGAAGCCCGCGCCGCGCACCCGGAGTTCGCCGACGCCACCGCCATCCCTGCCTCCCCCTACGAGGGGTACTGGGTCTTCGGCAGCGAGGACCCGCGCGGCCGCATGCTCGCCGACCTGGGCTTCACCTACCCGGCCGACGTCGACGCCGTCATCGGCGCCGAGTTCGGCGCCAACATCAGCGAGGAGCGCACCGACCTCCTCGACCAGGGCGCCATCGTGTGGAGCGTGCCCGACCCCGAGGAGGGCGCCGAGCAGCTGCACCAGGACCCGCTCTACCGCGACCTGGCCGTGGTCACCGAGGGCCGCGAGGTCTTCGTCGAGGAGAACAGCGACTTCGGCGTGGCCTACGGCTTCTCCAGCGTGCTGAGCCTGCCCTACGTCCTCGACCAGCTGGTGCCGCAGCTCGCCGCCGCCGTCGACGGCGACCCGGCCACCGAAGTCCCGGCCGCGCAGTGAGCGGTGCGGTGCGCGGTGCGGCGCGTGGTGCGGTGCGCGGGCGCGTCCCCCTGGTGGCCGGGCTGGTCGGCGCGCTCGCCGTGGCCTGCCTGCTGTCCATCGGGTTCGGCGCGCTGAGCGTGCCACCCGACCAGGTGGTGCGCACCCTGCTCGGCGACGCCCCCGACGCCCGGGTGGACACCGTCATCTGGGAGTCCCGCGTGCCGCGCACCGCCCTCGGCCTGGCGGTGGGCGCCGCCCTCGGCCTGGCCGGGGCGCTGCTCCAGGCGCTCACCCGCAACCCCCTCGCCGACCCCGGCATCCTCGGCATCAGCGCCGGCGCCGCCTTCGGCGTCGTGCTGGCCGCCGGGGTGTTCGGCCTCGGCACGCTCGGCGGCCGGATCTGGTTCGCGCTGGCCGGGGCGCTGGTCGCCGGCGTCGCCGTCTACCTGCTCGGCAGGCTCGGCCAGTCCGGTCTTACCCCGGTCAAGCTGGCCCTCGCCGGCGTCGCCGTCACCGCGCTGCTCTCCTCCCTCACCAGCGGCATCGTCCTCACCGACCCCGACGCGCTGAACCGCTACCGGTTCTGGGCCGCCGGCTCGCTCGGCGGACAGAACGCCGGCGGGCTGGGCCTCGTGCTGCCGCTGCTCCTCGTCGGCGCGCTGCTCGCCCTCGCCTGCGCGCCCTCGCTCAACAGCCTGGCCCTCGGCGAGGACGTGGCCACCTCGCTCGGCCGCCGCGTCGGACTCGTCAGGGTCCAGGGAGTCCTCGCCGTGACCCTGCTGACCGGCGGCGCCGTCGCCCTGATCGGCCCCGTCGTCTTCGTCGGACTCGTCGTGCCGCACGTCGCGAGGATCCTCGCCCAACGCGCCGGCATCGGCCCCGACCACCGCTGGCTGCTGCCCGTCTCGGCCGCGCTGGCGCCCGTCCTGCTGCTGCTCGCCGACGTGGCCGGCCGGCTGGTCGCCCGCCCCCTGGAGATCCAGGCCGGCGTGCTCGTCGCCTTCGTCGGCGGCCCCAGCTGTAGCGCAGCGACTCGCTCCACTCGCGGGTGAAGCCGCGGAACTCGTTGGAGAAGTCGATGAAGTGCGTCTCGCGGCCCACGAGGTGGGTCCGTCCGAAGG
>NZ_SMKI01000171.1 GCF_004348415.1 Streptomyces hainanensis | reverse complement strand
CTGGTCGACCAGCCGGGGGTGGGGGCCGCGGCGATGGCGCGGGTGCTCGGCGCCTACCGCTCCCCCGACGCGTTGGCGGCGGCCGGCTACGGCGGGCGGCGCGGGCATCCGGTGCTGCTCGGCGCGGCGCACTTCGCCGGGGTGGCGGCCGAGGCGCGGGGCGACGCGGGGGCGCGCGGGTATCTGCGGGCACACGAGGACCGGATCACGCTGGTGGAGTGCGGGGACGTGGCCGTGCCCGACGACGTCGACGAGCCGGGAGATCTCATTGATCTTCCATCATGAGGAAACTAACATCCGTTATCAGCCTCGCCAAAGGAGTGACCGCCCATGTCCGCCGTCACCGTCGCAGCCCCGGCCGTCCTGCCCCGGCAGGAGGAGGTGCTGACCGAGGAGGCGCTCGACTTTCTCGCCGAGTTGCACCGGCGGTTCACGCCACGCCGGGACGAGCTGCTCGAACGGCGCGCCCACCGCCGCGCCGAGATCGCCAGGACCGGCGCGCTCGACTTCCTGCCCACGGTCGCCGTCCGCGAGGAGGACTGGCAGGTGGCACCGGCACCGCCGGCCCTGCTCGACCGCCGGGTGGAGATCACCGGCCCGACCGACCGCAAGATGACCGTCAACGCGCTCAACTCCGGGGCCAGGATCTGGCTCGCCGACTTCGAGGACGCCTCGTCCCCCACCTGGGCCAACGTCGTCGGCGGCCAGCTGAGCCTGGCGGACGCCTTCCGCCGGCGCGTCGACTTCACCGACGAGCGCGGCAAGCGGTACGCGCTGCGTCCCGACGAGGAGTTGGCCACCGTCGTGATGCGGCCGCGCGGCTGGCATCTCGACGAGCGGCACCTCACGGTGGACGGCCGCCCGATCCCCGGCGCGCTGGTCGACTTCGGGCTCTACTTCCTGCACAACGCGGCCCGGCTGATCGAGCTCGGCAAGGGCCCGTACTTCTACCTCCCCAAGCTGGAGTCGCACCTCGAGGCGCGGCTGTGGAACGACGTGTTCACATACGCCCAGGAGGCGCTCGACATCCCGCAGGGCACGGTGCGGGCCACCGTGCTGATCGAGACCATCACGGCCGCCTTCGAGATGGAGGAGATCCTCTACGAGCTCCGCGACCACGCCTCGGGGCTCAACGCGGGCCGCTGGGACTACCTGTTCTCCCTCGTCAAGAACTTCCGCGACGCCGGCCCCGGTTACGTCCTGCCGGACCGCAACGCGGTCACGATGACGGCCCCGTTCATGCGCGCCTACACCGAACTCCTGGTCCGCACCTGCCACCGGCGGGGCGCGCACGCCATCGGCGGCATGGCCGCGTTCATCCCGTCCCGGGACGAGGCGGCCAACGCCGAGGCGTTCGAGCGGGTCAGGGCCGACAAGGACCGGGAGGCCGGGGACGGCTTCGACGGCTCCTGGGTGGCACACCCCGGCCTGGTCGAGGTGGCCAGGGCGTCCTTCGACGCGGTGCTCGGCGACCGGCCGCACCAGAAGGACCGGCTGCGCGAGGACGTCAAGGTCACCGCGGCCGACCTGCTGGCCATCGACTCGCTGACCGCCCGCCCCACCAACGACGGCCTGTGCAACGCCATCCAGGTCGGCACCCGCTACCTCCAGTCCTGGCTGGCCGGCCGGGGCGCGGTCGCCGTGTTCAACCTGATGGAGGACGTGGCGACCGCCGAGATCTCCCGCTCGCAGATCTGGCAGTGGATCAACGCCGGCGTGGTGCTGGACAACGGCGAGACGGTCACCCACGACTACGTGTGCCAGGTGGCCGCCGACCAGCTGGTGGCGATCCGCGACGAGGTCGGCGAGGACGAGTTCGTCGCGGGCCGCTGGGAGCGGGCCTACGACCTGCTGCTGCGGATCGCCCTCGACGAGACCTACGTCGACTTCCTGACGCTGCCGGCCTACGAGTTGCTGGACTAGGCCACCGCCACCTGGTGCCGCACGACCGCGCCGAACAGGTAGCCCTGCTGGTTGGGGACCGAGCGGTCCGGCTGGCTCGCGCCCGTCACGTCCGTGGCGCGGGCCAGCAGCTCCGCCCGCCCGGGGGCCGCCGGCGTCCACTCCGTCGACCAGCGCACCCAGCCGTCCCGGCGCGGTGCGTCGTGCAGCCGGGCCGGGCGCCAGCTGGCGCCGCCGTCCGTGGAGACGTCGACCGCCCGCACCCCGCCGGCGCCCGACCAGGAACGGCCGGTGAGCCGGTGTTCCCGGCCGACGGCGAGCGGGGCGTCCCACGGCAGCTCGAAGGCGCTCTTGAGGGTCTGCCGGGTGAGCGGCGCGCTGCCCTCCGGCGGGTGGTCGGGCCCGAACAGCCGGTACAGATCGGTGTTCCAGGGGCTGTAAAGCGGCTCGGCGCTGACCTCGATGTCGCCGACCCACTTGATCGAGGAGATCCCCACCCAGGACGGCACGAGCACCCGCACCGGATGGCCGTGGTCGGGTGGCAACGGCTCGCCGTTCATCTCGTAGGCCAGCAGCACGTCATCGAGGGCCTTGGCCAGCGGCAGCGGGCGCCGCACGTGGCCCATGCCGCTGCCGTCGGCGGCGAACACCTCGTCGTCCAGGCCGCGCGGCTGGACGTCCACCGCGCGCCGGGAGACGCCGGCCAGCCGCAGCACGTCGCGGAGCCGGGCGCCGCGCCAGCGGGCCACGCCGACGGCGCCCAGCGTCCAGGCGGTGCCGCTGACGGTCTCGCCCTGCTGACTGGTGTAGAAGCTGCGGCCGTTGCCCGCGCACTCGACGAACGCGGTGTGCTCGACGGCGGGCAGCGCCCGCAGCGCCGCCAGGTCGAACTCGGCCTCGCCGCCCGCCAGGCCGCTCCCCCACACCCGCAACCGCCAGGCGTCGGCGTCGAGTCGGGGCGTCGTGGTGTGGTTGCGGACGAAGAACAGCGCGTTGGGGGTGTGGTAGCCGACGCCGCGCAGCGCGGCGAAGCGGGTCTCGGCGTTGGTGCCGCGGATCGTGAAGTGCTCCTCGGGCAGCGGCTTGACGATGCCGGCCGCGGCGGGGGCGGCACCGGTGGGGGCGGCCGCGAGGGCGGTGCGCGGAAGCGCGGCCGCCACGCCGGCGGCGGCCAGCAGCCCGAGCAGCTGCCGGCGGCCGACGCCCTCGGCGCGTGCCCGGCCGGCGAGCCACTGGCGCAACCGGCGGCGGTCGTACGTCGTCTCGTCGGTGGTCATGCCACCCGATCCTGCTGGGCGACGGCCCGGGACTCCATTGCGGCACATTGCCGCTCGATGAACTTCTCCCAGCCGGCGGCGGATCCGGCCGGCGATTCCCCGGGAGACACCTGACCCTGCCGACTCACGGGCTGCTCGACCGGCCGCGGCGGCACGGGTCCCGCGGGGCTCAGCCGACGACCCGGGCGGCGGTCACCGCCTCCACGAAGGCCGCGGGCGGCAGGTAGGCGTGGGCCGTGACGTAGTGGTACACGAGTGTGGGCGCGATCAGCCAGGCACCGTCCACGCCGGCGACCCTGACCTCGGCCGAGCCGAGCAGGACTTGCCGCCCTTCGATCTCCACGTGGACGGGCTCCAGGCCGCAGCCACCGAGCCCGGCGAGGCCGCAGCGGTGGATGCCCCGGGTCCTGGCCCGGGGCTGGTCGCGGCAGAGCAGGCCGAGCCGCCGCGCGAAGCCGGCGGGGGCCGGGCCCTGTGCGAAGGGGTGGGAGCCGTCCAGCCAGCCGACGGTGCGGGCGGTGACGCCCGCGGGCACCGTCGCCGGCAGGTAGGCGTAGGGGGCCAGGTCGGGGTAGTAGGTCATCGTCCGTCCACTCCACTGTCCGGTCACGGTCCGTAGACGTCGCGGCACGCCGCCCAGTGCACCCGGCCCATGTTGGGCTCCAGCAGGTCGGAGAGCCGGGTGGCCACGTCCACGGTTCTGGCCTGGCCGAGGACGACCAGGTCGCCCGGGGGCCGGAGCCAGTAGTTGGGCACCTCGCTGCCCGGGCCGAACAGCTCGGCGGGCCGGGGCGACTCGAGTTCGATGTCGTTGGCGAAGTCGTCCGTGATGCTCTCCCCGTGCCGACAGTACATGGCCACCGAGGTCCCCTCGGGCACGACCGCGGTGCGGACGTCCCAGTGGTCGATGTCGCCGTGGCCGCTGAACACCGTCTCCCCGTCGGCACGGCCGCCCGGGTCGGGGAAGAGACCGTCGTCCGGCACGTCGGGCACGGCCCCGCCCCCCTCGTAGGCGGCCAGGCCGAGCAGGTCGGTGAACCGGTGCGGGTTGGGCACGTAGGCCACCGGGTTGGCGGCGGGCGCCAGGCCGAGCGGGTCGGGCGAGGTGTAGCGGCCGATGGCCGGGTCGTAGTGGCGGTGGACGTTGTAGTGCCAACCGGTCTCGGCGTCGGCGTACTGGCCGGGAAACCGCAACGGGGTGTCCGTGGTGGCGCCGGCGGCCGGGACGCCGAGGCCCCAGAGGGTGGGGCGGGCGCGCCAGGCGATCCCGCCCGCCTCGTCGACCAGTTCGGTCGGCGTGCCGACCAGGTCGCTGACGATGGCGTAGAAGCGGGCGTCGGTGTCGTCCTGCCGTTCGGTCTGGGCGACGGCGCGCCGCCCGTCGTAGTCCCAGCTCACGGTGGCTCCGCCCGTGTCCCGGCGGCCCGTCGTGACCTGTTCGACCAGCAGCGGACCGGCCCAGCTGAAGTCGGTGCGCTCCACCACGGTGCCGTCGGCCGCGTGCCGCCGCTTCGCGACGCGGCGGCCGAAGGGGTCGTACAGATAGGTCCAGCGGGTTCCGTCGGGAGTGGTGACGGCCGCCAGCCGGCCCTCGGCGTCCCAGGTGTAACGCCAACGGTCGGGCTTGCGGGACAACCTGGTGGTCTGGCGCACGATGGTGCGGCCGGCGTCGTCGTAGACGTACCGGGTCCGGCCGGCCGTGGTGACGCGGGTGCCGGTGCGCGTGCGCGGGCCGGCCTCGTCCGCGCCGGCGGCGGCCGCCGGCCAGTGGGCCACGGTCTGGTCACCCGCGGCGTCGTAGGCGTAGCGCTCGGTCCAGTTGTGGCCCGTGACACCGGTGACCCGCCGCATGGCGTCGAGGTCGAACGCACGGTCGCCGTCGAGGGAGTCGGTGAGCCCCGTGAGCTGGTGGTCGGCCCGGTAGCGGTAGCCGCGTTCGCGCATGGTGCGGGAGCCCACGGTGACGGTCTGCCGGCTGAGCCGGCCGAGGTCGTCCCACGCCTGGTCGAGGCCCACCCGCGCGTCGATGGTGCGCCGCAGCTCGTGGCCGGCGGCGTCGCGCTGGACGGCCATGTGGTGCCGGTCGCTGGTGAGGGTGACCCGACGGCCCGCGGCGTCGTACCCGTGGCCGGTGCGGTGGCCGCTGGGGGTGGTGGTGGACGTGAGCCGACCGAGGAGGTCGTACTCGTGGCTGACCGTGCGGCCGTCGCAGGTCTCGGAGAGCAGCCGGCCCATCGGGTCCCAGACCCGCTCGACCTCGACGTCCGGGCCGGTGGCGCGCAGGACGCGGCCTTCCGCGTCGAGGGTGAAGTCGGTGCGCACCCCGGCCGTCTCGGACCTGACGACATGGCCGGCGCTGTCCCGGGTATAGCGGGTGACCGAGCCTTGGGGGCACCTCCCGGCGTTGGCTGGGGGAGGGCCGGTGCGTGAGGCGAGCCGGCCACGGGCGTCATGGGTGTAGCTGAAGGAGCGGCCGTCGAAGTCGGTCTCCGCCACGGTGCGGCCGACCGGGTCGTGGGCGTACTCCCAGGTCAGTCCGTCGGGACCGGTGACCCGGGTGAGACGCAGCTCGGTGTCCCTGGTGAAGTGGTGGCGGGTGCCGTCGGGATCGGTGCGGGTGGCGACCTGGTCGAACGGGCCGTAGGTCCAACGGGTGGTGGCGCCGTGCTGGTCGGTGAGCGAGAGCGGGTTGCCGCCCGCGTCCCAGGTCCAGCTCCGGGTACCGCTCCGGGCGTCGGTCACCCGCAGCGGCCTGCCCTCGAGCGTCCACTCCACGCGCGTGGTGGCGCCGAGCGGGTCCGTGCGGCACACGGGCCGGCCGAACGCGTCGCGCCGGGTGGTCACCGTGCCGCCGAGCGGGTCGGTGACGGCCAGCCGCAGTCCGGCGGCGTCAGTCTCGACGCGGGTGGTGTTGCCGAGCGCGGACGTGGTCGAGGTGTGCCGGCCCCGTTCGTCGTACGTGTACCCGGTGATCGCCCCGACGGGGTCGACGACCCGCACCAGGTTGCCCCGCTCGTCGAACTCCCGCCGCCAGCCGAGGCCGTCGGCGCCGACGACCTCGGTCCACCGCCCGTCCCCGTCGCGGGTGAAGCGGGTGCGCCGACCGTCCGGCCGTACCAGCTCGGCGAGTTCGCCGCGTTCGTCGTAGGCGCAGGTGGTGGTGTGCCCCAGAGGGTCGGTGAGTGACAGCAGCCGGTCGTAGCGGTCGTAGTCGCGCAGGGTGCGGTGGCCGCGCGCGTCGGTCTCGGCGACCAGTTGGTAGCAGTCGTTGAACTCGTAGACCGTGGTGTGGCCGAGCGAGTCGGTGAAGCGGGTGCGGCCGGTCTCCGTGTCGTAGTCGATGGTGCTGCTGAGCACCCCGTCGACCCCCTCGGTGGCGACGCACCGTCCCTGGGCGTCGTACCGGTACCGGTACCAGGTGCCGGTGCGGTCGACCCAGCCCGTCATCCGGCGGGCACGGTCGTAGCCGAACGTCAGCGGCACCCCGGTGGAGTCGCGGATCTCCGCCAGGTTGCCGCGCTCGTCGTATCCGTAGCGCAGGAGCACCGGCCGGTCCGGAGCGCTGAGCAGCCGGAGTTCGGTGAGCCGCCCGCCCTCGGTGGTGACGCCGACGTGGTAGCCGGCGTCGTGTGTCAGGTCGGTGGGAGCCCCGTTCGCGTCGTGGGCCACGCGGATGCGGTTGCCGTGCCGGTCGGATATCGCCGTGAGAGGGAGTTCGGCTCCCGGCCGGCCGGGGACGGCGTCGAAGTGCAGGACGCGATCGGCCTCCGGCTGCCGCACGGTCATCTCGCCGCCGGGCCGGCCGTCCCAGGAGAGCTCCCAGCGGGGGCCTTCGACGGGCAGCACCGGCGCGTCCGGCAGTGGCCTGGGGTAGTCGAGGAGCATGCCGTCATCGGTGATCAGCCGTACCCCGGCGGGCTCCAGGAGGAGCCGCTGGTCCAGCGTGCAGGTCCACGACGGCCCGAGCCAGCCGCCGGTGCGCAGCCCGGTGCGGTGGTGTCGGCGCAGGACGAGCGGCAGCACGCCCGGGAGCCGCAGATCGGTCACGTCCATGACCATCTGGCCGGAGGCCATGTCGATCGGGTCGGAGCGCAACACGAGGTCGTCGCCCGCCCTGCCGGACCTGCGGACCGCGCGCCCCAGGCCGAGGGCCCCCTGGCGCAGTCCGCGCAGGCCGGTGGTGGCGAGGGAGCGCATGCCACGCGCCAACCCACCGAGGGTGGTCAGGCCCTTCATGCCCGGAATACAGTCCAACGCCGCGAACGCCACGTCCCACAACGACGCCCGGCCGTTGGCGTAGTCGTGGAGCGTGTCGGCCAACACCACCAACGCCGCCGCGAGGACGATCAGGGCGAGGGGACCACCGATGATCATCACCACGATACCGAGGACGGCGACGACGACCTTGCACACCTCGACGATGGTGTCCCAGTTCTCCGACACCCAGTGAACGGCGTCCTCCCACCACCGCCGGTTCCGGATACCGGCGTCGGACGCCTCGTCGATCCCGCCGGCACAGGCCCTGGCCGCCTCCTCGCGCATCTCCTTGGCGTCCAGGGCCAGTTGGCGCGCGGCGGACAGCGCCTCCTCGGCGCTGTCGACCTCTCCCCTGGCGGAGGACGCGGCCTGGCCGGCGGCGTTCGCGTCCCGGGTCGCCGCCCGCACCTCCGCCTCGGACGGCGGCTCGACGCCCTCCCGCTCCCCCTCGCGTTCGAGGCGGTCGGCCTCGTCACCGGCCCGCGACACCCAGTCCTGGGCGTCCGTCAACGCCGCCTGCGCCGAGGAGAGATCGGCCTGCGCCGCGATCGCCCGGTCCAACGCGCGGTCCGCCATGCCCTGCGCCGTCTCCAGTTTCGGCACGTACATCTGCAAAGCCCGCGCGGCCATGTCGTAGGACGCCTGGAGCTTCTCCAGGTTGCCCGGCACCCCGTCGAACTCCGACCGGAACGCCTCGGCCGACAACCCGGCCCAGTCCATCACCGCCCGGTCCTCCGACATCCCCCGCACCCGGCCCAACGCCTCGCCCACGTCGTCCGCGAACGTCTGGAGGCCGTCGGAGAGTTCACGGACCTCGTCCGGACTTCCCGGCGTCGGGTCCGAGTCCATGTCGACCGGCGACCAGTCAGACGAACGTGCCACGCTCTTTCCCCCGTGATGATCAAACGACGTACTGAGCCCTCGACCATACGGCAACCGGCAGGTCAGGGACGTTTCAACGGGCCCGGGACGACGGGCCGTTGCCCATCCCGCCCCTTGTCGAGACGGGGTGAGGGAGAAGTGACGAGAACGCGCGAGCGGGCGGCACCGTCAGGGCACGGTGCAGACGACGACGGCCCGCACCGTCTGCGCGGTGTTGCCGATGTTCTTGGCGACCACGAACCAACCGGTGCCGAGCGGGACGGAGTCGGTCACGTAGATGTCGAAGGCACTGGTCCCGTGGCCACCGCCGGTGGGCACCTGCCCGGCCGGGCAGGTCACCTCGGCGGAGCCGAATCCGCCGGGCTGGATCGTCGTCGGAGGGCCGTCGAACCGGTTGTGCGCGGCCAGCGGCGCGGTCGCCGCCGGCTTCACCCCCGCGGCGCCGTCACGGTGGACGGTGGCGGCCGCGGTCGCCATGCCGGTGAGGACGATGGCGGTGCTGGTCAGGGCGAGGACGCGGGTGCGTCTCATCTCGGCCTCCGGGTGTGCGGGGGAAGAGCACCTCACACGCTACGGAGGGCGGACGACAGCAGACAGGGCGTGATGGGCGTGGTGCCCCGGCGCGTGAAGCCAGGGCACCGCGCGCGGCTCACTCGCCCGATTCGAGCCGGATGGCGATGGAGTTGATGCAGTAGCGAAGGTCGGTCGGCGTGCCGTAGCCCTCGCCCTCGAAGACGTGGCCCAGGTGGGAGCCGCAGGTGGCGCAGAGCACCTCGGTGCGGGGCCGACCGGGCAGCGAGCGGTCCTCACGGGTCTCGACGGCGTCCGTGCTCGCCGGGTCGTAGAAGGACGGCCAGCCGCAGTGCGACTCGAACTTGGTGGCCGAGCGGAACAGCTCGGCGCCGCAGGCACGGCAGTTGTAGACGCCGATGGTCTTGGAATCCGTGTACTCGCCGGTGAAGGCCCGCTCGGTGCCGGCCTGGCGCAGCACCTGGTACTCGTCGGCGGAGAGCTGGGCGCGCCACTCCTCGTCGGACTTCTCGACCTTGTATCCCATGGAGTGCTCCTTCGAAGTCGTCGGGTTCGCGGTGCCGTCAGCGCTCGGCGAGCCGGGCGAGGATCCTCGGGCCGAGGTCGGTGACGTCGCCCGCTCCCATGGTGAGAACGAGATCGCCCGGCCGGGCCATTCCCGCGACGGCGTCGGGGACGGCGGCCTTGTCGTGCTCGGCCCGGGCGTCGGCGCCGGCCGCCAGGGCGGCGTCGATGATCAGCCGGCTGGTGACGCCGGGGATCGGGTCCTCGCGGGCCGGATAGATGTCGAGCACCAGGGAGGCGTCGGCCAGCGCCAGGGACCCGCCCATCTCGTGGGCCAGCTCGCGGGTGCGGCTGAAGAGGTGCGGCTGGAAGACGACCAGGACCCGGCCGTCGCCCTGGGCCGCGCCACGGATGGCCTCCAGGTCCGCGGACATCTCGGTGGGGTGGTGGGCGTAGGAGTCGACGACCTGGACGCCGCCCGCCTCGCCCTTGGGCTGGAGGCGGCGGCGGACCCCGGTGTAGTCGCCTAGCGCGCGGGCCAGTTCCTCGGCCGGCACGCCGGCGGCCACGCCGGCCGCGAGCGCGGCGACGGCGTTGTGGGCGTAGTGCCGGCCGGGGACGGAGACCCGGAAGGTGAGCTCGCGCCCGTGCTCGGGCCCGTGCTCGCGCCCGTGCTCCGGCCCGTCGAGCAGCACGGTGACGGTGCTGGTCAGCCCGGCGGGCGCGACGCGCAGCACGCGCACGGTGGCGTCCTCGGCCTCGCCGTAGGTGACGAGGCGCAGCCCCTCGCGGCCGGCGAGGCGGGCGGTCAGCTTGCGGGCGCCCTCCTGGTCGGCGTTGACGACCAGGGTGCCGCCGGGCACCACGCGGTCGGCGAAGGTCTCGAAGGAGTCGTAGATCTCGTCCATCGACGCGTAGTTGGCGTGGTGGTCGAGCTCCACGTTGAGGATGATCGCGACCTCGGGCCGGTAGCGGTGGAAGCTGCGGTCGCTCTCGTCGGCCTCGGCGACGAAGAGCTCTCCCTCGCCGTGCTCGGCGTTGGAGCCGGGCGCGTCCAGGTCGCCGCCGATGGCGTAGGAGGGGTCGAGGCCGAGGGCGGTCAGGCTGACCGCGAGCATCGAGGTGGTGGTGGTCTTGCCGTGGGTGCCGGCGACGGCGAGGGTGCGGCGGCCGGTCATCAGCGCGGCGAGCGCGTCGGAGCGGTGGACGACGGGGATGCCGCGCCTGGTGGCCTCGGACAGCTCGGGGTTGTCCTCGCGGATGGCGCTCGAGACGACGACGCAGCTGGCGGCCTCGGAGAGGTGCGCCGCGTCGTGGCCGACGTGCACCAGGGCGCCGAGGTCGCGGAGCGCGGCGGCGGTCTCGGAGTCGCGGGAGTCGCTGCCGGCGACCAGGGCGCCGCGGCGGGTGAGGATCTTGGCGATGCCCGACATGCCCGCGCCGCCGATGCCGATGAAGTGGGGCCGTTCCATCGTCGGCGGGATGGCCGGGACGGCCTCATCCGATGCCGGCGAGGTTCCCGGTGCCGGTGAAGCGGGCATACGTGTGTCTCCCTGGTCTCCCTGGCGGGCGGCGTGCCCCCCGATTGTCGCACCCTGGCCGTGACGGGTCGGTCCGCCGCGTCGTGGGGCGGTACCGGACGACGCGGCGTCGCGCGGGGTCATTCGGCGTGCGCGAAGAGCTTGAGCACCGGCACGCCGACCCGGTGTCGGGCCCGGGAGGCCCAGTCGCGGTGGAACAGCTCCTCCACGTAGTGCGGGGCGGTGAGCACGATGACCTCGTCGGCGCCGGTCTCCTCGACCACCGAGGTCAGCAGGTCGAGCGGATGGTCGTCGATCAGGCGGCCGACCGCCTCGGCGCCGGTGGCGCGCAGCGCGTCGAGCGAGTGGCCGAGTGCGGCCTGGGCCGGGCCCTCGGCCTCCTCGCCCTCGGGCACGTCGGCCTCCTGGACGGCGTCGCGGAGTTCGCCGAGCGCGACGTCGTCCAGGGCGCGGAGGAGCCGGTCCTGGTCGCCGCGCGGTTGCATCAGCACCACGAACGACTGCCGCTCGTCGCCGTGCAGGGTGGTGACGAGCTGAACGTCGGTGGGCACCATGGGCTTTTCGATCATCAGTACTGTCGTGATCACGGTGAGCGCCCTTCCTCGGGGGCCGGGACCCGCGCATCCCGGCGAAAGTCATCCCCGTGGTCGCCGGCGGTCGCCGGTGCGGTCGCCCGCGTCGCACGAGGGGTGTGCGCTGTTGAGTCTGCCCACATCAGGATAAGCGGAACGTCCCATTCCGCAGATCGTCGGATCCGGTGCCGAACGGACGGCCGGCGGGCCGGTCAGGGGCGGCGGTAGCGGCCGAACAGGAAACCGGACTCGGCGAGCAGGTCCGTCAGCTCCAGGTCGACCGGGTCCGGGATCTCCGGGCCGCTCATCACCCGGGGCGCGGTGCCCACGGTGAACCGTGGCGAGACGGTCAGGCACAGCTCGTCGACCACGCCGGCGGCGGCCAGTTGGCCGAGCAGCCGGGGGCCGCCCTCGGTCAGCAGCCGGGTGTGGCCGCGCCTGACCAGCTCCGGCTTGATCCGGCGCGGGTCGACACCGGCCTGGTCGCCCGCGGTGATCACCTCGGCGCCGGCCTCCCTGGCGGCGAGCAGACGGGCGTGCGGCGCCTTGGCACCCGTGATGACCAGCGTCGGCACCTCGGGCTCGGTGAACAGCGGCAGCGAGAAGTCCAGGTGCAGGCTGGCGCTGACGACGGCGATGGCCGGCACCACGGTCTGCCCGGCCGCCGCCCGGCGCTCGGCGAACTCCGCGCGCCGGCGCGCGGGCCGGTAGCGCTCCTCGCGGACGGTCTCCGCGCCCACGATCACCACGTCGGCCAGAGCCCGGAGCACCCCGAAGATCCGCATGTCGGCGGCGTTGGACAGCGGCTTCGACCGCCCGCCGTGGTGCGCGGCGCCGTCCAACGACGACACCATGTTGGCCCGCAGCCAGCCCGCGCCGGCCGCCGCGGCCGCCGGATAGGCGTAGGCCTCCGCGAGCTCGTCGAGCGCCCACTCGCGCTCGGGCTCGCCAGGGGACTCGGGGCCGGGATACAGGCGTCGCATGGGGCGCAGTGTGGCACACGACGCGGCGGCGACCCGTCGTCCCGGTTTACAGTGGGAGACTGTGTCAGCCAGCACCACTCCAGACCCCGCCGGCGGCCCCTCGGGCGAACCCACCGGTCAGCGCGGCGGCCCGATATCCGGGCCGGATGCCGGGCCCACGGCCCTGTGCTCCCGCGAACCGTACGTCCCGGCCGAACGCCTCGTCGCCGAGCTGGTGCCACCGCCCCGCTTCGACACCGTGCGCTTCGACAACTACATACCCGACCCGAACCAGCCGTCGCAGCGGTCGGCGGTCAAGGCGCTCGACGAGTTCGCGTCCGGGCTCGGCGGCGCCCACGCGACCGGCGAGGGCCGGCGCGGCCTGTGGCCGCGCCGCCAGCGTCGCCCCAGCACGCCGGAGCCGCGCGGCGTCTACCTGGACGGCGGTTACGGCGTCGGCAAGACCCACCTGCTGGCCTCGCTGTGGCACGCGGTCCCGGCGGCGCCCGAGTTCAAGGCGTTCGGCACCTTCGTGGAGCTGACCAACCTGGTCGGCGCCCTCGGCTTCCAGCAGACCGTGCGCACCCTGTCCGAGCATCGCCTGCTCTGCATCGACGAGTTCGAGCTCGACGACCCGGGCGACACGGTGCTGGTCTCCTCACTGCTGAGCAGGCTGGTCACCGAGGGCGTGGCACTCGCCGCCACCTCGAACACCCTGCCGGGCAAGCTCGGCGAGGGCCGCTTCGCCGCGGCCGACTTCCTGCGTGAGATCCAGGGCCTGGCCGCCCACTTCCGCCCACTGCGGATCGACGGCGAGGACTACCGGCACCGCGGTCTGCCCGCCCCGCCGGCCCCGCACGAGGAGGAAGCGGTCACCCGGCTCGCCCACCACCACCCCGGCGCCTCGCTCGACGACTTCGGCGGGCTCCTCGACCACCTCGCGCGGGTCCACCCCAGCCGGTACGGCGCACTGTGCGAGGGCGTCACGGCCGTCTGCCTGACGGGCGTCCGGGCGGTGCCCGACCAGACGACCGCGCTGCGGCTCGTGGTGCTCGCGGACCGGCTCTACGACCGGGAGATCCCGGTGGTGGCCGCCGGCACGCCCTTCGACCGGCTGTTCAGCGAGGAGATGCTGGCCGGCGGCTACCGGAAGAAGTACTTCCGGGCGATCTCCCGGCTCACCTCGCTGGCCAGGGACGGCGAACGGCTGACCGCCTGAGCCCGCCCCCTCCGGTGGCGGGCCGCCGCCTTCGGCGACATCATCGGAACATGGCGAGCGACGTCCGTGGCCGGCTGGCGATCCAGCCGGGCGATCACGTGAAACTCTCCGACCTCCCGGCCGACGCCACCCCCGGCTTCGACGGCAAGAAGAGCCAGGCCGTACGGGAGGTCGCCGACATGGGCAGAGAACTGGCCGGCCTCCAGGAACGGCTCTACGCGGCCGCCTCCGAGGGCGACCGGCGGCGGGTGGTGGTGGTGCTCCAGGGCATGGACACCGCGGGCAAGGGCGGCACGGTCAAGCACGTCATCAGCCACCTCAACCCGGCCGGCTGCCGCATCCGCGCCTTCAAGGCGCCGAGCGAGGAGGAGAAGCGGCAGCACTTCCTGTGGCGCATCGACAACGGGCTGCCGCAGGCCGGCGAGATCGGCATCTTCGACCGCTCGCACTACGAGGACGTGCTGGTGGTCCGGGTGCACGACCTGGTGCCGGAGTCGGTCTGGTCGCGCCGCTACAAGCAGATCAACCACTGGGAACGGATGCTCGCCGACGACGGCGTCACCTGGATCAAGGTCTTCCTCCACATCAGCCGCGGCGAACAGCGCAAACGACTGCTCCGCCGGCTCGACCGCCCCGACAAGCACTGGAAGTTCAGCGCCAACGACGTCCGCGAGCGGGCGCTCTGGCCGGACTACCGGACGGCGTACACCACCGTCCTGGAACGCTGCTCGACCGAGGCGGCACCGTGGTACGTGGTACCCGCCGACCACAAGTGGTACCGCAACTGGGCGGTCAGCCACCTGCTGCTCGAGCACCTGCGCGACCTGGACCCGCGATACCCGCCGGGCACCTTCGACCCGAAACAGGCCCGAGCCGCCCTGCTCCGCACCTGACCCCGCCTTCCGGGGTTTCCCC
>NZ_SMKI01000170.1 GCF_004348415.1 Streptomyces hainanensis | reverse complement strand
GTCTCCCGCCCCTCGTCCACCAACCCCTGGAAGACCTCCCGCACCCGCTCGTACCCGCTCGCGACGAACCCCTCGACATCCATGCCCCCGGACGATACCCCCATGGGGTATGTGGAGCAATGGTTCGTCGCGATGTCCACGGGCTGGAACGGCGCTTGACGTGCGAAGGGGCCCCTGGTTGGCTTCGGGGATATCAGGCTTTGTGCGGGGATCGGATCGCATGGGAGGACACGTCATGGCATGTCGCTCGTACGACGCTCCCGCCCGACTGGTCGGCCTGGCCCGGGTGTCGCGCCGCCACATCGACCTGCTGCGGGTCTCCGGCTCCCTCTGTCGCGCCTGAACTCCCGCGCCAGCGCCGCCCGTTGAAGGGCGGCTCGCCGCTCACCCGCTTCTCCCCCCTCGCACTCCCCCTCTCGTGCCGTGCGCGCCCGCGCGCCCGGCCGTCATGGAAGGACGCCATCACGTGACCACCACCACCCCGGGGACGGACGAACCGATCCTCGACACCGCCGACGACCCGCAACCCGGGCTGCGCGCCTACCTGGAGGTCAAGCGCGCGGCGCTGCTCGCCAGGCGGGAGGCGGCGAAGGCCACCCCGCGCGAGGGGGCCAACCGCCTCCGCGCCACCGCCACCGCCGAGTCCCGCAGCGGCGTGCGGCGCATCCGGATCCGGCACCACCAGATCATCAGCGACTCCGGCGCCGACTTCGCCGGCTACGACCTGGGGCCCGCCTCCCCGGAGATCCAGCTGGGCGTGCTCGGCAGCTGCCTCACCCACGTGTTCCTGATCCAGGCCGCCGACCTGCGGATCCCGCTGGACGCGCTGGACGTCGAGGTGGAGGCCGATCACGAACCCCGGGGTGGGACGCCGGGCTTCGAGGAGGTGCCGATCTACCCGCACCACATCACCTACACCGTGCGGGTCACGTCCCCGGCCTCGGCGGAGCGCGTACGCGAGCTGCACGAGGCCGTGGAACGCAACTGCCCGATCTACAACCTGCTGCTCAACCCGCAGCAGATCACCGGCCGGGTGGTGCTGAACGGCGGCCCGCAGGACGGCTGACGCGTCAGGCGGCGGGTCCACCCCGCTCCCTCGGCAGCCTCTCGCCCGCCTCCACCGCCACCGGCAGCCGGTTCCCCGCCGGTGGCAGTGGGCAGGTGGCGAAGTCCGTGTAGGCGCAGGGCAGGTTGACGGCCCGGTTGAAGTCCAGGGCGACGCGGCCCGCGTCGTCGGGCGGGCCGATCGACAGGGAGCGGACCGCGGCATAGGTGGTCACCCCGGACGTGGCGTCCGTGAACAGCGCCGTCAGATGCCCGGGCCGGTGGCCGTTGAACACGGTGAGCCGGTGGGCGCCGCCGCCGTCCGGCGGCTCGAACTCGACCCGGCCCGGCGCGTCGTAGACGTGCTCCAGGCCCTCCGCCACGGCGCCGACCGTCACCGCGCGCGGCGCGTCGAACGGCAGGTAGCGGCCGCGCAGCGCCCACCGCTCGTCCGGGGCGTACGCCGGGGTCGCCACATGCCCGGTGCGCAGCGCGTGGTCGGGGTCGCGGGGGCGGAGGATCGCCTGGCCGCCGCGGATCGCGACCTCCAGGGCACGCTCCCCGTGGCGGGCGAACACGCTGGCCCGCTCGGCGAGTTCGGCGAAGACGTACCGGCCGGACACCGCGGTGCCCCCGACGTCCAGTTCCTCGCCCTCGGCCAGTTCGACCACCACCCCCTCGGCCGTGCTCGACCACCTGCCAGGGGCGTCGTCGAAGCGGGTCGGTTCGGGGGTCAGCCAGCGCAGGCTGGTGATGGCGAGGAAGCCGTGCGGGGCGGCGAGGTTCCGTTCGCGCTCGGCGTGCCACCGAGCCCAGTCGTCGGCGAACCGGATGGCGTCCGTCATGGGGAGGCTCCTTCGGAGACGGTGCGCGGGCCGCCGGGCACGGCGGCCAGCAGTTCCTGGGTGTAGGGATGTCGCGGGCCGGAGAACACGTCGGCCACCGCGCCCTGTTCCACGGCCCGGCCGCGCCGCATCACCAGCACCCGGTCGCAGACCTGCCTGACCACCGCCAGGTCGTGCGAGATGAACACGTACGCGAGCCCCAACTCCTCGCGCAGCTCGGCCAGCAGCGTCAGGATCCGCGCCTGCACCGACACGTCGAGCGCGGAGACCGGCTCGTCCAGCACCAGCAGCCGAGGGGTGAGCGCCAACGCCCGGGCGATGCACACGCGTTGACGCTGGCCGCCGGACAGCTCGGTCGGGCGCCGCGCACCCGCCGCGGCCGGCAGCCGCACCAGGTCGAGGAGGTCGGCGACCCGCCGCGCGCGGCCCGGGACGCCGAAGGCGCGCAGCGGTTCGGCGATCGCCTCGGCGACGGTGAAGGTGTGGTCGAGCGAGCCGTAGGAGTCCTGGAAGACCGGCTGCACATGCCGCCGCAGCCGCCGCAACCGGCCGGCCGGCACGGACGTGAGGTCCACGCCGTCCAACACGATGCGGCCGGCGTCCGGCCGGTCGAGGCGCAACAGCAGTTGCGCCAGCGTCGACTTGCCCGAGCCGGACTCGCCGACGACGCCGAGCGAGCCGCCGCGCGGCAGGGTGAAGCTCACCCCGTCGACGGCGGTGGTCACCTGCCGTCCGCCCTGCGGCAGCCGGGTGCGGAAGACCCGCCGCACGTTCTCCACGGTGAGCAGCGGCTCGGCGTCCGGCGCCGCCGGTGTGGCGGGCGGCGCGGTCAGCGAGGGCGCCGCCGCGACCAACTCCCTGGTGTACGGGTGCGAGGGCGCGCCGATGACGTCCGCGCTCGGGCCCGTCTCCACCACCCGCCCGTCCGACATGACGGCGACCCGCTCGGCGCGCTCGGTCGCGACGGCCAGGTCGTGGGTGATCAGCAGCAGGCCGGTGCCGGCCCGCCGGGTGACGTCGGCCAGGTGGTCGAGGAGGTGGCGCTGCACGGTGACGTCCAGGGCGCTGGTCGGCTCGTCCGCGATCAGCAGCCGCGGCCGGCCGGCCAGCGCGATGGCGATGAGCACCCGCTGGCACATCCCGCCCGACAGCTCGTGCGGGAACCGCTCGGCCACCCGGTCGGGTTCCGGCAGGCCGGCCTCGCCGAGCAGTTCCCGCGCGCGCCGCGCGGCCGCGGCCCGGCCGCGTTCGAGACCGTGGATGCGCAGCACCTCGGCCACCTGGGCGCCGACGCGCTGCACCGGGTTGAGGGACGCCTTAGGGTCCTGCGGGACGAAGCCGATCTCGCGGCCCCGGACGCCGCGCAGGGCGCGTTCCGGCAGCCCGACGAGGTTGCGGCCGTCGAGCTCGACCGAGCCCGAGACCGGCTCGGTGCCGTCCGGCAGCAGGCCGAGGACGGCGAGGCCGACGCTCGACTTGCCGGAGCCCGACTCGCCGACCAGCGCGACGGTCTCGCCCGCGGCGACCGTGAGCGAGGCGCCGCGCACCGCGGGCACCGTGCCGGCCCGCGTCCGGTACGAGACCCGCAGGTCACGGACGGCGAGCAGGGGAGGGGAGACGGTCGGTTCGTTCATGACGGGACTCCGGTGCGCTCCAGCGCGCGGGCGACGCGGCTGGTGGCCAGCACGACCAGGGCGATCGCGAGGCCGGGGAAGGTGGTGACCCACCAGGCGGTGGTCAGGTAGTCGCGGCCGGCCGAGACCATCGCGCCCAACTCGGGTGCCGGCGGCGCCGCCCCGTAGCCGAGGAAGCTCAGCGCCGAGATCGACAGCACCGCGCCGCCGACGTCCAGCGCCGCCAACACCAGCACCGGCGGTGAGGCGTTGGGCAGCACGTGCCGTCGCAGGATCGCCGGGGTGCGGCTGCCGCCGGCGACGGCGGCCCGCACATACGCGCTGCCCCTGATCCGCAGCACCTCGGCCCGCACCACCCGTGCGAAGTTGGGGATGCCGGCGATGCCGACCGCGATCGCCACGTTGGTCGTGCCGAAGCCCAGGATGGACACCACGGCCAGCGAGAGCAGCAACCCCGGGATGACGACCAGCACTTCGACCACCCGCATCAGCAACTGGTCGAGCCAGCCCCCGAGGTAGCCGGCGAGCGTCCCGAGGAGTACGCCGACGGCCAGCGCGAGCCCGACCGCCAGCAGGCCGGCGACGAGCGAGACCCGGGTGCCGTGCACCACCCGGGCGTAGATGTCGCGCCCCAGGTTGTCCGTGCCGAACCAGTGCTCGGCGCCCGGCGGGACGAGGCCGCTGGCCGGATCGGTGAACAGCGGGTCCTGGCCGGCGAACAGGCCGGGGGCGACCGTCCAGCCGAGGACGAGCACCAGGTAGAGCACGGCCAGCAGCAGCCCGGGCCGGCGGCCCACCCGACGCGCCCAGCCGCGTGCCGCTCCGGTCTTCGACACGGTGCCGGTGCCGGTGCCGGTGCCGGACGTCGACGTCGCCTCTCCTGCCACTTCGGTCTCCGTCACCATCACGCCGCCCTCAGGACGATCCGCGGATCGACCTTCGGATAGACCAGGTCCACGGCCAGGTTGACCAGGACGTAGAGCGCGCCGGCCAGGAAGACCAGCGCCCGGATCACCGGGAAGTCGTGACCGCCGATCGCGTTGGCCGTGAGCGTGCCGAGCCCCGGCCGCGAGAAGACCGTCTCGGTGATCACGGCCCCCGCGACGATGCCGCCGACCATCAGGCCGAACAGCGTCATCGCGGGGATCGCCGCGTTGCGCAGCGCGTGCGCGGTCGTGGCGCGCAGCCGGCTCGCGCCCTTGGCACGCGCCGTCCGCACATAGGGGTCGGCGAGCGCTGTGCGCAGGCTCCGGCTGAGCACCTGCGCCAGGGTGCCGATGCCCGGCAGGGCGAGTGCGAACGCGGGCAGCACGAGCTGCCCGAGGTCGCCGGCGCCGTACGCCGGGAACCAGCCGAGCCCGAAGGAGAAGACCTGGAGCAGCACGATGCCCGTCCAGAAGCTCGGCACCGCGTTCCCCACGACCGTGGCCGACAGCACGGCGGACCGGAGCGGCGCCTTCGGCAGCAGGGTGCCGGCCACCGCCGCCGCCACGCCGAGGACCAAAGTCAACAGCAGGGCGGCGGCAGCCAGTTCGAGGGTGGGCCCGAGCGATCTGCCGAGCACGGCACGCACCTCGTCACCGGTGGTGAAGGAGGTGCCGAAGTCGAGTCGGGCCGCCCGCCACACGAAGTCGAGGTACTGCTCGTGGACCGGCCGGTCCAGGCCCAGCTCGGCGCGGAGCGCGTCCGCCGCGGCCGGGTCGACGGACGACGCCTCGCCGCCGTTGCCGCGCAGCATCACCGACACCGGGTCGCCGGGCACCAGGTGGAGCACCAGGAAGGACACGGTCAGCGCGGCCCACAGCACGAACAGGCCGTTGCCGAGCCGGACCAGGACGTAGCGGATCACGGCGCGAGCCACACCTCGTTGAGCAGCGGCTTGGCCTCCAGGTCGGTGCGGAAGCCGCCCACCCCGTCGTCGAAGCCGTAGGCCGACACCCGGTCGTAGACGGGGATCGCGTACCCGCGCTCGATGATCAGCCGCTGCGCCTGGTCGGCGATCGCGCCGCGCTCCTCCGGGTCCACGGTGGTCTGGAGTGCGTTCAGCAGCTCGTTGAGCTCCTCGTCCGGGTTGCCGTACCGCATGCTGTACGCCGGGTCGAAGGAGGAGTAGACGAGGCGCAGCACGTCGACGTCGCCCCGGGTCTGGCTCCAGGTGGTGAGGTCGCCCGGGTACTCGTCGATGGTGACGTCCGGGAACGTCGCGACCGGGTCGAGGCCGAGTTCGATGCCGACCTCGGCCCACTGCTGCTGGACGAGCTGGTGCTGCTGCTCGGCCAGCGGGTCGGTGGACTCGTAGGTGATGGTGAGGCTCAGCCGCTCGCCGTCCGCGTTCCGGCGGATGCCGTCGTCGCCGACCGTGTCCCAGCCCGCCCGGTCGAGGAGTCCGGCCGCGGCCTCCGGGTCGTACCGGACCTCGTCGGACTGGTCGAGGTAGCCGGGGTTGGCCGTGGTCAGCACGCCGGTGGCCGTCGCGTGGACGCCGTTGTAGACGGCCCCCACGATCGCGTCGCGGTCCAGCGCGAGGCTGAGCGCGCGGCGGGTCTCGGCGTCCCGCAGCCTGGGGCTCGACGGCAGCGGGATGTAGGGGATGGCGATGGCCGGGAGCGCCGAGGTGGCCACGGTGAACCCGGGGGTGTCCGCCAACTGGGCCTGGGTGGCGGGCTGTACGGCCTCGATGAGGTCGACCTGCCCGCTGGTGAGGGCGCCCTGCCGGACGCTGCCCTCGGGTATCGCGTCCAGCTGCACGGCCTCGACGTGCGCGGCCCCCTGGTTCTCGGCCAGCGGCGACGCCCACGCGTAGTCGTCGCGCCTCACCAGCCGCACCGAGGTCTCCGGGGTGAACTCGTCCAGCGTGAAGGGCCCGGACGCGGCGAAGTCGCCGAGGCACAGGTCGGCCGGGTCGTTGCCGAGCGAGGCGGGGGAGTACTGCACCAGCGACTGGGTGGCGGTGGCCTGGAGGAACTGCGCGTTGGCCTCCTCGAACACGACGGTGGCCGTGTACGCGTCCTCGACCACGGTCTCCTGGTAGCCGGCGAGGAAGCTGAAGCCCTGCGGGGCCTGGACGCCGAGCTCGATGATCGCGTCGAAGTTGGCTTGGACGGCCTCGGCGTCGAACGCCGCGCCGTCGCTGAACGTCACGTCGTCGCGGAGGTGGAACGTGAAGCGGGTGACGTCGTCGCTCACCTCCCAGGAGGTGGCGAGCCACGGCAGGATCTCGCCGGTCTCCGGGTCCTGCTCGGTGAGGGTGTCGGCCAACTGACGGCCGATCATGCGGGAGTTGAGCTGCGGCCGCTGCCGCGAGTCGACGCAGTCCGGCGCGGCGTTGAACGCGTACCGCAACGTCCCCCCGTCGACCGGCTCCCCGGCGTCCGCTGTCGCGGCGCCCCCGCCGCCGCCTCCGCCGCTGCCGCCGCCGCAGGCGGTGAGCAGGACGGCGAAGGAGACGGCCAGCACGGCGGCGGAGTTCGATCTCCGCGATCTGGCCCGTGATCTGGGCAGACGTGTGGACAACACGGCAGAGCGTTCCTTTCGCGGCCCAGCCCCCCGCGCGGTCGGGCGGGCAGGCCGGAGCAGCCGTCGACGACGGACGGCGTTGATCAGTCGATCAAGATCAGGGGAGAGAGAAAGCGGACCGCGCGCGGCTCAGGGCCGGGGCGACGGTGCAGGCGCGGGAAAGACGTCCGTCAGGCGGAACAGGAGGCCGTCGTGACACGACCGAGGTCGACGTGTCGACGTGACGTCAAGAGCGAGCGCATGGGGACGAGAATGAGCCAGCCCGCGACATTCGTCAAGGGCGTGGCTCACGATGTGGACAGTCCGCCCGAATCCCGAGCCGGTATTCGACCTAGACGACCCACGAGCGCAGCAGGCTCCGCACCGCGCCCGCTTTCGGACTGCCCAGCTCTTCGTAGGTGGCGAGGGACTGCTCCCAGCACGCGTGGGCGCGGCCGGCCTGCCCGATGGCCGACAGGGCGTGGCCCAGCAGAGTGAGGATGTCCGCGCGGCGGAAGTCGCCGCCGATGCCACGCAGTTGGCCAAGGGCCTGCTCGGCGAGGCGGGCGGCCTCGGCGGGCTGGTCGGTGCCCAGGTGGACTTCGGCCATGCGGAAGAGGGTCATGCCTTCCCACAGCCGGTGTCTGTGCGCCCGGAAGGTGGCCAGCGCGAGGGTCAGTTGCTGCATCGCGGCCTGGGACTGGCCGTCGGCGGCGAGGGCGCGGCCGAGGGCGTACTGGCCGTTGGCCAACAGGGTGGAGCCGAGTGACTGGAGGATCTCCAGGCACTGGTAGGCGAGTTCGACGGCCCTCGTGGTGTTGCCGAGGCTGAGGCAGCTGCGCGAGAGGTTGGCGAGGGCGCTCGCCTCGCCTGGCCGGTCGGCGTACTCGCGGAAGGCGTCGATCGCCTTGAGGAGATACCCCTCGGCGTCCTCCTCCCGGCCGAGGTAGCCGGCGGTGATGCCGCGCAGGTTGGCCGCGTAGGAGCGGATGGTGGGGTCCTCGGCGGCGATGCCGAGCATCCAGGCGCGCTGGGCACGCACGTCGGAGGAGTCGAAGCGGCCCGCGTGGTTGTCGGCCTGGGCGAGGGCGATCAGCAGCCGTCCCTCCGTGCGCGGGTCCTCGGTCTCCTGGGCGGCGCGGAGCAGCGCCTCGGCGGCCCGCTCGTACTGGAACGAGAACACGCCGGACTCCGACAGGTCGCGGGCCAGGAGCAGCAGGTCGGCTCCGGCGCGCAGCCGGGCCGGCTCGGTAGCCTGGCGGGCGCAGGAGAGTAGGCAATTCGCCTCGGTGGAAAGCCACTCCACGGCGGCCCCGGCCGAGTCGAACGGGAGCCCGGGGTGGCTGGTCTGCGTCAGGTGGCGAGGCAGCGGGTCGCCCGGCCGCTCCAGGCTGTACACGCAGGCGGTGGTGGCCAGGTAGAAGTCGATCAGCCGCAGCCGCGCCGTGTCCCGCTCGGCCGGGGGCTGTTCGTCCCGCTCGGCGCAGGCACGGGCGAAAAGGTGGACGAGATCGGCCAGGCGGTATCGGTTTGGCCCAACCCATTCCAGCAGGGAGGTGTCGACGAGGGTCTCGAGGATGGTCTCGGTGGTCTCGGGGTCGTGGTCGAGGAGCGCGGCGGCCGCGTGGAGCGAGATGTCGGGGCCGTCGGCGAGGCCGAGGAGGCGGAAGGCGCGGGCCTGCTCGGCCTCCAGCTGGCCGTAGCCGAGTTCGAAGGTGGCCTTGACGGCCTGGTCGCCGGCCTGGAGCTCGTCGAGGCGGCGGCGCTGGTCGCTGAGCTTGCGCGCCAGGATCGAGACGGTCCAGGTGCGGCGGGAGGCCAGTCGGGAGGCGGCGATGCGGATGGCCAGGGGCAGGAAGCCGCAGGCGGCGACGACGTCCATGGCGGCCTTGCGTTCGGCGTTGACGCGCTCCTCGCCGACGATGCGGGTAAAGAGGGTCAGTGCCTCCTCGGGGCTCATCACGTCGAGGTCGACGAGGTGGGCGCCGGCGAGGTCGACCATTCGGACCCGGCTGGTGATGAGGGTGGCGCAGTCGGGCGTGCCGGGCAGCAGGTGGCGGACCTGGGCGGCGTCGCGGGCGTTGTCGAGCAGGACGAGTACGCGGCGGCCATCGAGCAACGAGCGATAACGGGCGGCACGTCCATCGAGGTTGCCGGGAATCGAGTTCCACGATACGCCGAAGGCCAACAGGAAATCGCCGAGCACGACCGCAGGATCGGTGGGGTTGGAGCCCGTGCCCTGGAGGTCGACGTAGAGCTGGCCGTCGGGGAAGTCCTGTCGGGCGGCGCGGGCGACCTGGACGGCGAGGGTGGTCTTGCCGACGCCCCCCATGCCGGCGATGGCCATCACCCGGCCACCGCGGGAGCCTAGTTGGGCGCCGAGCTCCGCGACGAGGGGGGCGCGGCCGGTGAAGTCGGTGACGGCGGCCGGCAGTTGGGATGGCCGCTTCGGGGGCGGGACGTAGGTCGGGGGTGGACCGACGTAGTTGAGGGAGGGGTCCCCGTTGAGAATCCGCTGCTGGAGTTCGGCGAGCTCGACGCGCGGCTCCACACCCAGCTCGTTGATCAGTCTCCTGCGGGCGTCCGTGTAGACGGCCAGCGCCTCGGCCTGCCGGCCGCAGCGGTAGAGCGCCAGCATCAGCAGCTCCACGAATCGCTCGCGGAAGGGGTGCTCGGTGGTCAACGTGGTCAGTTCGGAGACGGACTCCGCGTGTAGACCCGCCTGGAGGCCGATGTCGAGTCGCTGCCCAAGCAGGCTCAGCCGCTGCTCGGCGAGCCGCGTCTGCTGCAGTTCGGCCTCAGGGCCGGGGACGCTGCCCAGGGCCTCGCCGTCCCACAGGTCGAGCGCCTGAGCGTAGAGGGCGTGGGCCAGTGGCAGCTCGCCGGCCGCTGCGGCCTTCTCGGCCGTGGCGGTGAGCTTGGCGAGCGTGTCTACGTCCAACTCGTCGTCGGGGCCGAGCTGGAGGGCGTAGCCGCCGAACTCGCTCACCCACACGTCGGATCGCGCGCTCAGCATCTTGCGGAGCCGCGAGGCGTAGGTGCGGACCGTGGCGACCGCGTGCGAGGGCGGTTCCTCGCCCCACAGCGCGTTGACCAGCTCCTGGGCGGAGACCGTGCGACCGTGACGGAGCAACAGGGTGGCGATCATGGCCCGCAGCTGAGGCGAGCCCACGGGCAACTCCCGTTCGCCCTGCCGGACACGGACGGGCCCGAGCACGGAGAAGTACAACGAGCCTTCTCTGGCGAGGCGCTGACGGGGCGCAGTCGTGCTCCAGGTGGAGAACCTGTGGGGCACTGGCCGGCTGACGGCCGGCGTCACCTGTGGACGAGTGACGGCGACCGGGGGCGTGGACGGAAGCCTTCGCTGCAGTTCATCCGCTTCGCTGCTGCGCCCCGTTCGTCGAAGGGCCGTGATGAACTGTCTCGTGAAACGCTCGTCATCGGGATACTCGTGAACCAACTGGCGCAGCTCGGCGGCGGCCCAGGAATCACGGCCGGCGGACAGCGCCGCATCGATCCGCAAGGTATGGGCCGTTGCGCGTTGTTCTTCGAGACGCCGCCGCAGCGCGTCCACGGCCGATCCCGGGTAGGAGGGGACCCCGGACAACGCGGGACCTCGCCACAGCGCCAGCGCCGCGTGGAGCAGTGCGTCAGCCTGTTTGTGGTTGCCCTCGGAGAGCAGCGAACCGGCCTGCTCGAGCCATGTCGTGAACCGGTGGCTGTCCAGGTCTTCCCCTACGACGTGGAGCATGTAGCCGCCGGCATCACGCGTGATGAGGGCGTGCCCATCGCCGTCGCGAGCAACCCGGCCCATCCGCTTGCGGAGGGCGTACACGTAGTTCTGGAGCAGTGAGTCGGCTTTGGCGGGGGGAACGTCCGACCAGACGTTGGCGAACAGGGTGCGAGGCGACAACGGACGGCCGCAGTAGGCGAGGAGGGCGGCCAGGAGGGCGCGCTGGCGCGGGGCGGTCGGTGTGGCGTCGCGTCCGTCGATCGTGAACCGCAGTGGCCCGAGAAGCCGTGCCTCGACCCTCACGGCATCGCCCCACCGTTGGCGAGACGCTCACGTTCCCGGACGAGTTCTGCCGGGCGTAGGCCGTATTCGTGTTGCCAGCGGTCGAGTTCGGTCGAGAGCAGTCGCAGGGCGCGCGGGTGAGCCCCCCCTCGGCACAGCGCGTTCGACAGCAGCACCACGGTCTTTTCGTTCCCGGGGTGCTCCGTGTTGAGTTCCAGGAGGTCTGCCGTGGCTCGGGTGACCGCGCCGAGGTCGAGGAGGCAGGAGGCACGCCGCCGCACCGCGTCGACCCTCAGGTCGGTCAGCCGTCGACGCATGGTGATGACATAGGGGGTGGACTGCAGTTCCGGCGCCGGATGTCCTCGCCACAAGCCCAGCGCCTCGTCGAGCCGTTCGACCGCGCTGGCAGGGGCGCCCGCGTTCCGCGCAGCCTCGCTCGCGTCGAGCAGCGATTCGAAACGGGTGGTGTCCAATGCGCCTGGATCGACCGCCAACGCGTAGCTGACGTCATCCTTCGTGAAGCCCGGATAGGTGTCGATGTGGGAACCACCTCCACTGGCAAGTGCCTTGCGTAGATGGTGGATGTGCACCTGGATAGCCGAGATGGCCGTGCTGGGTGCCGTCTTGTCCCACAGCCGCTCGCGTAGCGCGGCCGTCGTCACGGACTGGGCCGAGGCGAGCAGCAGCAGGGCCAGCACGGCACGACGTTGAGGAGGCCCCAACGGGACAGGGATTTCGTCGGACCATGCCCGCACCGGGCCGAGAAGGCTGAACTGCATAGTCGCAACCGTAGCAGTCCATTCAGTAGCCGTTAAGTGAGAATCCAGCAGGGCTAGAGAAGTCCAGGTCGCGCATGGGTTGCCGCTCGAAGCCTCCGACCTGCGGAGGTGGACATATAGTGCATATACCCGCGCATGTGGGATGGCGGATGAACGTGGAGTGGCGGAGCCCTCCTTTATCGACCGTTTATCGCGGGGTGCCAAGCTCGTGGCCAGCGGTCTGCCGTGGCTTGCCTAGTCCGGGACCGAGTTGAGGCCCCGGGGGTGGTAGCCCGGGGCGCTCGACAGGCATATGCGCCTGCCCACTCTCCGTCAGCCCTAGCTAATGCAGGGTCAGTTGGGCTACCGTCAGGCGGACGCGTGTCCTCGCGGGCTTGAGCGGCCCTCCCTACCAAGGGCATCTGTACGCCTTCCCGTGAACGCATGCGCCGGAAACACCGGACTAGGCAGTCTCACAGGAAGCGAGGCGTCTCACGGCATGCCCCCGCAATGTCCCCAGGAACGCGGTTCCTGGCGTTTCCCTCCCTCGGGGAGACCCCAGCAGTCACCTGGATCGTTGACCGCCGGGACCATACATGGCCCACTACCCTCCCGCGGCGTGACGGAGCCACCGTGCCCCACACCGCGTGGCACCGTTTGATGGCGGGCGAGGCGATGACGACATCCCCGCCGTCCTCCGACGGGCCACTGCTCTCCCAGCGCACGGCGCTCATCCTCGTGGTCGCCATCGTCGCGGGCGTGATTGCGGGGGTGCTGCTCATCCTCGCGGCCACGCATCCCGCGAACGCGACCATCTCGGGGGTGGTCGCGTTCGCCGCGACCGTGGCGTTTCTCAACAAGATCATCGAATAGCTCGCGATCGAGTCGGTCTCCTGCCCGGGGAAACCCGGCGGGAGGCCGGCGCGGGCGTCCGCAGTCAGAGCCCCACCGTCCGTTTCCCCTCGGGCTGTCGCCCGAGGAACCGCCCTTTCGACATAGATGTCTCGGGGTGGGGCGGGGCGTGCCGTGGGCGAGAACCCTCGATAGCGTGGGGGCTGTTTCCTCACCGTGCGCAGCCCGGCATCGCCGGCCAGGGCGCTGTGGCGCGGCCGGAACGCACTCGCGGTCGAACTCGGCGACGAGCGGAGGCGCGACTCGCTGCGGCACTGTGTCACCGCGGACACGACCTGAAACCGCCCATCCGCTCCACGCGGAGGCGATCGCCACCCACCGGTAGATCGCCGGAGGTACCGTTTCTGGTGTCGCGTCAGATCGGAGGCATATGGTCATGGTTGCCCCCTTCGGGGACAGGTTGCGGCGGGCGCGCAAGCGGGCCGGGCTGTCGCAGCGTGTGCTCGCCGTCGAGTCCGGTGTGTCCCTCTCCCTGATCAGGAAGCTCGAACAGGGGGAGCGGCAGGACACCCGCCTGGAGACCGCCCGGCGGCTCGCCGCCGCCCTGCACATCCCGACGACGGCGCTGATCGCCGCCGAGGCCGGCGACGCCGCCCCCGCGTCCGGCGCTCGGGCCGCCCACTGGGCCGACGTCCAGACCGCGTTGGACCCGGACGTGCCGGACCCGCGAGACCTGGACGAGCCGCCCACGCTCGCCGGGGTCCGCGCCGACCTGGACCTGGCGATCACGCACTACACCAGCGGCAACCTGGCGGGCATCGCCACGTTCCTGCCGGGCCTGATCCGGGACGCCAACACCCTTGCCGGACTGACGGATCGGGGGCGCCCGCTGCGCATGGAGGTCATGCAGATCACGGGCCGGCTGATGACGCAGACCCGGAACTACGCCTCGGCGGAAGTCGCGTTCTCGCTGGCTCAGGCCGAGGTGCCGGACGAGTTGCACGCGGCGGCGCTGGCGAACAACACCACCTGGTTGCTGCTGCGGCGTGGCCGGCTCAGGGAGGCCGGCCGGCTCGCGGCCCGGTGGGCCGAGTCGTTGGAGCCGCGGCTCTCCCGCGCCACCCCTGAGGACCTGAGCGCCTGGGGCTGGCTGCTGTTGCGCACCGCCGCCACGGCGAGCCGGGACGCCCGTCCGGACGACGCCGCCCACGCGCTCCGGCTGGCGACGGCCGCCGCAGTTACGATGCCGCCGCCCCGCCCCGGAAAGACCCTGAGCCGGGCCGGATTCATCCGCCGCTTCACGCGGTTGACGGTCGGCATGCAGCGCGCCGAACAGGCGATGGTCGAGGACCGCCCGGATGAGGTGCTGCGCGTGGCACGGCAGGTTGGCGCGAAACACCTGCCGCCGACCGTGGGCAATCGCAACCGGCACCTGCTGGACGTGGCACACGCCCAGGTGCTCACGCGGCAACACCGGGACGCCATGGAGACGATGCTGCTCGTGGAGCGGGACGCGCCGGAGTGGCTGCCGCACCAGCGGTACGCGAAGGAGGTGCTGGCGCGGATAGTGGCCAAACGGCGGACGCTGACCCCGGACATGCGGCGGCTGGCCGACACGATGCGGCTACCGCTCTGAAGATAGCGGGGGTGACGGGGAGTGGCACTTCGTCGACCCAGTGCCACAGAGTGCCATTGATGGGTGATCGGACCCTTCCATAGCGTCATCGACCATGACGAGTAACTCGCCCCTCCCCGCCTGGATTCCGGAGGCGCGGCTTGGGGCGCGGACCCTGCCTGCCGGGCGGTGGTGGGACGCGGTGCAGTTGGACAGCTTCTCCGCGATCTACGTGCTGGGGCGGCTGGCTGAGCGGTCAGGGCCCGTGGTGGAGGATCAACAGCGGGGCGTCGTGCGCTGGTTGGTCCGGCGT
>NZ_SMKI01000016.1 GCF_004348415.1 Streptomyces hainanensis | reverse complement strand
GCAAGCGTCAAATGTGTCTAAGAGACAGCCGTAGGCGGTGAGGATCCGGTGGGTGGCGGCCTGGTCGAGGGTGACGGTGCGGCGTGGGTCGGCGGCGTCGGCGACCAGTTCGGCCGCGGTGTCCTCGTCGATGTCGTCGAAGGCCGGGACGTGCCCGGAGTGGGCGGCGCCGGCCCGCCACTCGGCGTGGCCGACGGCCCTGGCGAGGGCGCGGACGGCGCGCTCGGCCGAGGGGTAGACGGGGATGCCGCGGGCGGTGAGCGCGGCGGCGAGGGCGTCCAGGGCGAGTTGGGCGACGACGACGGGCTTGCCGGCGCCGGTGTCGAGGAGCGCGGTGTGCAGCGCCGGGGCGAGGTCTTCGAGCAGCCGGTCGGTGTGGTCGGCGGCGGCGCCGGGGGTCTCGCCGACGGTGGGTACGACGGCGACGACCACGGCGTCCACGCCCGGGTCGGCGAGTGCGGTGGCGAGCGCGGCGCCGAAGTCGGCGGGGAGGGCGGCGGGGCCGAGGCCGTCCGGGTCGAGCGGGCGCAGCCGGTGGGCGCGGCAGGCGTCGTGGGCGACGAGGCCGAGCGCCTCGGCGTTGCTGACGACGGCGACGCGGGGGCCCTGGGGCAGCGGCTGGTGGGCCAGCAGCAGCCCGATGTCGAGGAGTTCGGTCGCGGTGTCGGCCTCGATGACGCCGGCCTGGCCGAGCAGCGCGGAGACGGTGGGCTCGGGGGTGTGGCTGGTGGGGACGGCGTGGCCGTGCGGCGGGAGGCCGCCGCTGTGCCGGCCGCCGCGCACCACGACGACGGGGGTGCCGGCGGCGGCGATGCGGCGGGCGAGCCGGGTGAACTTGCGGGGGTTGCCGACCGATTCGAGGTACAGCAGGGCGACGTCGGTGGCCGGGTCCTCGTCCCAGTACTGGAGGAGGTCGTTGCCGGAGAGGTCGGCGCGGTTGCCGGCGGAGACGAAGGTGGAGAGGCCGGCGCCGCGCCTGGCGAGCTCGTCCAGCACGGCGATGCCGATGGCGGCCGACTGGGTGAAGAGCCCGATCCGCCCCGTGGCGGGCAGCCGGGGTGCGGGGCTGGCGTTGAGCCGGACGGCGGGGTCCGTGTTGATCAGGCCGAAGGCGTTGGGGCCGACGAGCCGCATGCCGTGGGAGCGGGCGAGATGGACGAGCGCGCGCTGTTCGTCCCGGTCGTGGCCGGCGGCGAGCACGACGAGGCCGGCGACGCCGGCGGCGGCGCAGTCGGCGACGGCGCCGGCGACCCGGGGCGCGGGGACGGCCAGCACGGCGAGGTCGACCGGGGCGCCGATGTCCGCGACGGTGCGGTGGGCCGGCACGCCGCCGAGTTCGGTGGCGCCCTCGGGCAGCGCGGTGTTGACGGCGTACACGGGGCCGGTGAAGCCGCCGGCCAGCAGGCCGGCGAGCACGGTGCGGCCGGCACCGCCGGGGCGGCGGCCCACGCCGACGACGGCGACGGAGCCAGGGGCGAGGAGCCGCTGCACCGACCGGGCCTCGGCGCGCTGCTCGCGGGCGCGCATCACGGCGAGCGAGCGGGCGGTGGGCTCCAGGTCGAGGGTGAGATGCAGGGAGCCGTCGGCGAAGCTGCGCCGTTGGGAGTAGCCGGCGTCGGTGAACACCTTGGCCATCCTGGTGTTGGCGGGCAGCAGTTCGGCCTCGAAGCGGCGGATGTCGCGTTCGCGGGCGACGGCGGCCAGGTGTTCGAGCAGTACGGAGGCGAGGCCGCGGCCCTGGTGGGCGTCCTGGACGAGGAAGGCGACCTCGGCGCGGTCGGCGGGCTCGGTGGCGGCCCGGCCGTCCTCGTCGATCCGGTCGTAGCGCACCACGGCGAGGAACTCGCCGCCGACCGTGGCGGCGAGGCCGACCCGGTCCACGTAGTCGTGGTGGGTGAAACGGTGCACGTCACGGTCGGAGAGCCGGGGGTAGGGCGCGAAGAAGCGGTAGTACTTCGACTCGTCGGAGACCCGCTCGTAGAAGGCGACCAGACGGTCGGCGTCCGCCGGGGTGATGGGCCGCAGACGGGCCGTCCCGCCGTCGCGGAGCACGACGTCGGCCTCCCAGTGGGCGGGGTAGGGCGGCTGGGCGGGGGTCCGCATGGCTCCAAGCGTACGGTTGGGTCTGCCGGGACGGCGGCCCGGCCGACAGCACAACCGTTCCACCCTGTTCGAACCGAAGGGCACCATCATGGTTGAGCGCCGCGTCATCATCGGTTGGTCGGAGGGGCTGCACGCGCGGCCCGCCTCGATCTTCGTCCGGGCCGCGACGGCCACCGGCGTCCCGGTGACCATCGCCAGGAAGGGCGGCACCCCGGTGAACGCCGCGTCGATGCTCGCGGTGCTGAGCCTGGGGGCCGAGGGCGGCGAGGAGGTGGTGCTCGCGTCGGGCTCCGCCGACCCGGTGGCCGCCGAGGCGGCGATCGACCGGCTGGCGCGGTTGGTTTCCGAGGGGCTCGAAGAGCTTCCCGAAACGGTGTGACGCCACCCGTAATCAGTGTGTGAATGCCGCCGGAACCGATCCTGAATTCCAGGCATCGGTAATTGTCGGCCGCGAATCCAGCGACGGAATTCCCACGCTTTCACACAGGTGTATACGACCGCTGTTAAATCTGGCCGCGCACCGTGTTTACGGCAGGTTTCGGGCTTCTCACGGCGACCGTCCTGGCCTGTTTACGTGCCGGGGTCGACCGCTCCAGCTGGGCCGCGGCGAGCGCCCTGGCCCGCTCCGCGTCACCCCTGGCGATGGCGTCCACCAAGGCCCCCCGCTCCTGCCACTGCACCACCGCGCGGGAGAGCGGCTCACCCGTGTAGAGCCAGGTGATCTTGCGGCGCAGCTGCACCAGCATGGCGGTCAACCCCGGGCTGCAGGTGGCCTGGGCGACCGTCTCGTGGAACCAGTCGCCGAGCGACCTGAGGTCCGACTCCTGCCCCTGGCCTGCCCGCTGACGCCCGAGGCGCACGAGCCCGCGCAGGACCTTGAGGTGCGCCTCCGTGCGCCGCTGGGCGGCGCGCGCCGCGCCGAGCGGCTCCAACAGCGCCCGGACGTCGAGCAGATCGGCCGCCTCGCGCTCCCCCGGCTGCGCCACGCAGGCGCCGGCGTGCCGCCGCGAGGTGACGAAGCCCTCGGACTCCAGGGTGCGCAGAGCCTCCCGCACCGGCACCCGGGACACCCCGTAGCGCTGCGCCAGCTGCTCCTCGGCGAGCCGGGTGCCGGGGGGCAGGACACCGCTCACGATGTCGTCACGGATCGCCGTGCATACCGTGTGCGCGGAGATACGCATGACAAACCCCCACAGACATAGCCGGCCTCTGCCCTGTTGCATTTCTACCGGGTCACTCATCCGAACTGTATGGCAAAAACGCTGGAATGCCGATAGCACCCCTGGATAACCGGCGCCTTTCGGACGTTTACCCGAAAGGTCAACGGCGTCGAACTGGCGGGCGGACAGCACGCGGCCCCGGGGCGGACGGGAACCCCGGGGCCGGCGGTGGTCGGCGGCGGTCGACTTCTCAGCCGCCGATCACCGTCACCTCGCCGATGCCGAGCTCCCGCACCGGATCGGCGATCTTCGCCGCGTCGCCGACGAGGACGGTCACCAGCCGGTCCAGCGGGAAGGCGCGGACCACGGCCGCCGACGCCTCGACCGAGCCGGTCGCCGCCAACCGGGCGTAGAGCCGGGCCTGGTAGTCGTCGGGCAGCCCCTCCTCGACCTGGTCGGCGAGGGTGCCCGCGACGGCCGCCGCCGTCTCGAAGCTGAGCGGCGCCACGCCCACCAGGAACTGCACCGCGGCGTCCCGCTCCTCGTCCGTCAGCCCCTCGGCCGCCAGGGTGCGCAGCACCTGGAAGAGGTCGTCGAGCGCCGGCCCGGTCTTGTCGGACTCCACCGAGCCGCGGATGCCGAGCAGCGAGAGGCCGGTGCCGTCGGCCCTGGACTGCAGCACCTGGGCGAAGGCCCGGATGCCGTAGGTGTAGCCCTTCTCCTCGCGCAGCACCCGGTCGAGCCGGGAGGTGATGGTGCCGCCGAGGCAGTAGACGCCGAGCCGCTGCGCGGCCCACACCGGGTCGTGCCGGTCGGGCCCGGTGCGGGCGATCAGCAGCTGGGTCTGCACGGAACCCGGCCGGTCGACGATGACGACCCGGGCGGAGTCGTCGGCGACGGCCTGCTGCCAGACGGGCGCGGCCGGCGGCCGGCCGGTCCAGGAGCCCAGGGTGTCCTTGAGGACCGCGTCCAGGTCGATGCCGGTGAGGTCGCCGACGACCACCGCGGTGGCCGAGGCGGGCCTGACGTGCGCGTCGTAGAAGGTGCGCACGGACTTGGCGTCGATCCGCTCGACGGTCGCCGCCGTGCCCTGCCGGGGCCTGGACATCCGCGCGTCGGCGGGGAACAGCGTGTCGTAGAGCGCCACGGCGGCCCGCCGGCCCGGGTTGGCCAGCTCGTGCGGGATCTCGTCGAGCCGGTTGGCGACCAGCCGCTCGATCTCGTGCTCGGGGAAGGCGGGCGCGCGCAGCGCGTCGGCGAGCAGCCCCAGGGCCCGGTCGAGCCGGGAGGCCGGGACCTCGAGGGAGACCCGGACGCCCGGGTGGTCGGCGTGGGTGTCCAGGGTGGCGCCGCAGCGCTCCAGCTCGGCCGCGTACTCCTCGGCGGTGTGCCGGTCGGTGCCCTCGGACAGGGCGCGGGCCATGATCGTGGCCACGCCCTCGATGCCGGCCGGCTCCGCGGCCAGCGGCGCGGCCAGGTTGAGCTCGACGGCGATGACGCGCTGGCCGGGACGGTGACTGCGCAGCACCGTCAGGCCGTTGGACAGGGTGGAGCGCTCGGGGGCCGGGAACGCCCAGGGCCTGGGGTCGCCGCCGGCCGGCCGCGGGTGGAGCTGCATGCTGGCGATGGCGTCACTCACTGGTCGTCCGCCCCTTCGGTGTCGTCGTCGGCCTCGGTCTGGTCCTCGTCGGAGCCGGTGGGCTCGTAGACCAACACCGCCCGGTTGTCGGGGCGCAGCCGCGCCGCGGCCGCCTCCCGCACCTCGTCCGGCGTGATCTCCAGGATCCGGCGCACGGCGGTCAGCGCGAGCTGCGGGTCGCCGAAGAGCACCGCGTACTTGCACAGCTCGTCGGCGCGGCCGCCGACGGTGGCGAGCCGGTCGAGCCACTCGCGCTCCAGCTGGGCCTGGGCGCGCTCCATCTCCTCCGGGGTCGGGCCCTCCTCGGCGAACCTGGCGAGCTCCTCGTCGACGGCGGTCTCGATGCCGTCGATCCGGGCGTCACCCGAGGTCTTGACGTCGAGCCAGCCCATCGAGGGCGCGCCGGCGAGCCGCAGCATCCCGAAACCGGCGGAGACCGCCGTGCGGTCGTGCCGCACCAGCCGGTTGTGCAGCCGGGAGGACTCGCCGCCGCCGAGCACGGTGAGCGCCAGGTCGGCGGCGTCGGCCTCGCGGCTGCCGTCGTGCGGCAGCCGGTAGGCCGCCATCAGGGCGCGGGACGGGACGTCCTCCTCCAGCAGTTCACGCACCTCGGCGCCCATCACGTCGGGCAGGGCGCCGTCCCGCGGCGGGCGCTTGCCGTCGTGGGAGGGGATGGAGCCGAAGTACTTCTCGATCCAGGCCAGGGTCCGCTCGGGGTCGATGTCGCCGACCACCGAGAGCACCGCGTTGTTGGGCGCGTAGTAGGTGCGGAAGAACTCCCTGGCGTCCTCCAGGGAGGCGGCGTCCAGGTCGGCCATGGAGCCGATGGGGGTGTGGTGGTAGGGGTGGCCCTCGGGGAAGACCATGGCGGTCAGCTTCTCGAAGGCCGTGCCGTAGGGCACGTTGTCGTAGCGCTGGCGGCGCTCGTTCTTCACCACGTCGCGCTGGTTCTCCATGGACTCCTCGTCCAGCGCGGCGAGCAGGGTGCCCATCCGGTCGGCCTCGAGCCACAGGGCCAGCTCCAGCTCGTGGGCCGGCATGGTCTCGAAGTAGTTGGTCCGCTCGAAGCTCGTGGTGCCGTTGAGCGAGCCGCCGGCGGACTGGATGAGCTCGAAGTGACCGTTGCCCTTGACTTGTTGCGACCCCTGGAACATCAGGTGCTCGAAGAGGTGGGCGAGCCCGGTGCGGCCCGCGACCTCGTGCCGGGAGCCCACGTCGTACCAGAGGCAGACGGCGGCCACCGGGGTGAGATGGTCCTCGGAGAGCACCACGCGCAGCCCGTTGTCCAGCCTGTGTTCGGTCGCGGTGAGCCCGCCGGCGGTATCCTGCGGGATGGCCGTGTGGCCCATGGGCGTGAGGTCCCTTCGCTCGGACGGTCCGGTTGTCTGTCGGATGTCCTGTCACCTTATGCAAGGTGAGCCGGGGTGTGCGATGCGATCGGTGGTTGGTACCCGGCTGTCGGTGGCGAGGTCCACAATGGTCGCCAGCACACCGTCCAGTCGTACGAAGGAGTCCCCGCGCGATGGCCCGCCGCAGTACGCCGACCCCGCCTCCGGAGGATTTCGAGGAGCGCATCCTCGACATCGACGTCGTCGATGAGATGCAGGGCTCCTTCCTCGAGTACGCCTACTCGGTCATCTACGCCCGGGCCCTGCCGGACGCGCGGGACGGGTTGAAGCCGGTGCAGCGTCGAATCCTGTACCAGATGCACGACATGGGGCTGCGCCCCGATCGCGGCCACGTCAAGTGCGCCCGGGTGGTCGGCGAGGTGATGGGCAAGCTGCACCCGCACGGCGACTCGGCCATCTACGACGCGCTGGTGCGGATGGCCCAGCCGTTCTCGATGCGCCTCCCGCTGGTGGACGGCCATGGGAACTTCGGTTCGTTGGGGAACGACGACCCGCCGGCCGCCATGCGGTACACGGAGTGCCGTTCGTCGCCGGTGGCCGGCCTGATGGTCAGCGGAATCGACGAGGACACGGTCGACTTCTCCCCCAACTACGACGGCAGCGAGCAGGAGCCGGTGGCGCTGCCCGCCGCCTACCCCAACCTCCTGGTGAACGGGTCGAGTGGCATCGCCGTCGGCATGGCCACCAACATGCCGCCGCACAACCTGGGCGAGGTCGTCGCCGCCGCCCGCCACCTGATCCGGTATCCGAACGCCGACCTGGCCGCCCTGATGCGTTTCATCCCGGGGCCCGACCTGCCGACCGGCGGCCGGATCGTCGGGCTCGACGGCGTGCGGGACGCGTACGAGACGGGGCGCGGCACCTTCCGGATCCGGGCCACGGTCGCGGTGGAGAAGGTCACGGCCCGGCGGATGGGCCTGGTGGTCACCGAGCTGCCGTTCACGGTCGGCCCGGAGAAGGTCGTCGGCAAGATCAAGGACCTGGTCAACGCGAAGCGGCTGCAGGGCATCGCGGACGTCAAGGACCTGACGGACCGTGAGCACGGGCTGCGGCTGGTGATCGAGGTCAAGAACGGGTTCGTCCCCGAGGCGGTGCTGGCCCAGCTCTACAAGCTGACGCCGATGGAGGAGACCTTCGGCATCAACAACGTGGCCCTGGTGGACGGCCAGCCGCTCACCATGGGCCTGCGGGAGCTCCTCGAGGTCTACGTCGACCACCGCTTCGAGGTGGTCAGGCGGCGCAGCGAGTACCGGCGGGGCAGACGCCGGGACCGGCTGCACCTGGTCGAGGGCCTGCTGGTGGCGCTCGTCGACATCGACGAGGTGATCCGGCTCATCAGGTCCAGCGAGAACGCGTCGGAGGCGAAGGACGCGCTGATGGCGCGGTTCGAGCTGTCCGAGACGCAGACCCAGTACATCCTGGACACCCCGCTGCGCCGGCTCACCCGGTTCGACCGGATCGAGCTGGAGTCGGAGCGGGACCGGCTCACGGCCGAGATCGAGGAGTTGACCCGGATCCTGGAGTCGGACGCGGAGCTGCGCAAGCTCGTCTCGGCCGAGCTGGCCGAGGTGGCCAAGAAGTTCGGCACCCCGCGCCGCACCCAGCTCGCCGAGGCGGAGGGCGCGGCCGTCGAGGTGCTGCCGTTGGAGGTGTCGGACGACCCCTGCCGGGTGCTGCTGTCCTCCACGGGCCTGCTGGCGCGCACGCCCGACGAGCAGCCCGTCTTCGACGAGAACGCGCGCCGGGTGAAGCACGACGTGGTGGTCTCGGCGGTGCCCTCCACCACGCGCGGCGAGATCGGGGTGGTCACCTCGGAGGGCCGGCTGCTCAGGTTGAACGTGGTGGATCTGCCGATGCTGCCGCACAGCGCCGCCTCGCCCAACCTGTCGGGCGGGGCCCAGGTCGCGGAGTTCCTGACGCTCCACCCGGAGGAGCGGGTGATCTGTCTGACCACCCTCGACGAGTCCTCGCCCGGGCTCGCGATCGGCACCGAGCAGGGCGTGGTGAAGCGGGTGGTGCCCGACTACCCGGCGAACAAGGACGAGTTGGAGGTCATCACCCTCAGGGACGGCGATGTGATCGTCGGCGCGGCCGAGTTGCGCACCGGCGAGGAGGACCTCGTCTTCATCACGGACGACGCGCAACTGTTGCGCTACCCGGCCTCCCAGGTGCGGCCGCAGGGCCGGCCGGCGGCCGGCATGGCCGGCGTCAAGCTGACGGACGGCGCGAAGGTGATCTCCTTCACGGCGGTGGATCCGGCGAGCGAGGCCGCGGTGTTCACCGTGGCGGGCGGCAGCGGCACCCTGGACGACTCGCTCGCCACGGCCAAGCTGACACCGTTCGACCAGTACCCGCGGAAGGGCCGGGCCACCGGCGGGGTGCGCTGCCAGCGGTTCCTGAAGGGCGAGGAGCGGCTGACGTTCGCCTGGGCGGGCACCATGCCGGGGCGGGCGGCCACGTCGACGGGCGCGCCCGTCGACCTGCCGGAGCCCGACCCCCGCAGGGACGGCTCGGGCACGCCGATCGGCCGGCCGGTCGCGGTCGTCGCCGGCCCGGTGTAGCGGCGGCTAGTCGACGGCCGGCGGCTCGCCACCGGGCTCGGTCTCGGGCTCGGGCTCGGGCTCGGTGACGTCCTCCGGGTCGTCGACGTACCGCAGCACCTCCCACATGCCGTTGCGCGCGGGGTCGGCCCCGGCCGGCCCCGCCGCGACGCAACCGGCCAGCTCCTTGCGCAGCGCCTCGGGATCGATGCCGGCGCCGATGAGCACCAGGCGGGTCGTGCTGTCGGCGTCGGCCGCCGGGTAGAAGCGCAGGAAGCGGCCGACGGCGTGCAGTTGGTAGCGCTCGGGGCGCGGCCCCGCGGCCAGGGTGACGAAGCCCTTGACGCGGTAGAGGCCGGTCGGCCTGGTGTCCAGGAAGCGCATCAGCGGGCGCGGGTCGAGCGGGGTCTCGCTGGTGAACGCCACGCTGTCGTAGGCGGTGTGCGGGTGGTCGTGCCCCGCGTCGGCCTCGTCGTCCTCGTCGTCGTGCGCCAGGTCGGCGAACGAGAGCTGCCGGAAGCCGGCGTCCGGCACGCCGAGGCCGGCGCGGGCGGCGTCCCGGTCGAAGAACAGGCCGGGGTCGACGCGGCCCCCGGCCGCCGGCACCACGGGGGCGCCGGCGGCGAGGTCGGTGAGCGCGGCGAGTTGGGCGCGCCACTCGGCCTCCGGGACCCGGTCGGTCTTGTTGAGCACCACCAGGTCGGCGGCGCCCGGGTGCCGGGTCCCGTCCGGCTCGGCGGCGTCCACCACCTGCACCAGGCCGCCGTAGACGATCCGCCGGTCCCCGCTGGCCAGGATCATCCGGACCAGGCTGGGCGGCTCGGCGAGGCCGCTGGCCTCCACCACGATCAGGTCGATGCGCGCGGCCGGGTCGGCCAGCCGGTCGAGCGCCGCGTCCAGGTCCTCGGTGTCCACGGCGCAGCACAGGCAGCCGTTGTCGAACGAGGCCATGGCGTCGACCTGCCCGGCGACCAGCATCGCGTCGACCGGGATGCTGCCGAAGTCGTTGACGACGGCACCGATCCGCACCCCCTCGCGGTTGCGCAGCAGGTGGTTGAGCAGCGTGGTCTTCCCCGCCCCGAGGAAGCCCGCCAGCACGACGACGGGGATCCGGCTGGTGGTCATGGCCGCCACGATAGTCGTGGCGGCCGACCCTCTCGTGCTAGCGGCGGTAGATCTCGAGCTCGCTCAGCTGGCCGGCCGGCCAGCCGGTGTTGGCGCCGAACGTGAGCTGGAGGTAGCGGACGGCGGTGCCGGTCGGCAGCGCCTGGGTGGTCTGGTTGCCGCTCACGGGGTTGAAGGTGTACCCGCGTTGCGACACGAGTTCGCCGAGCGCGCCGGGCTGGTCGCCGCCGCGCACGGTGATGGTCTGGGTGCGGGTGCCCCAGGCGGCCGGGGTGGGCAGCCTGAGGACGAGCCGGCCGACCTCGGTGGCCTGGCCGAGGTCGACGGTCAGCGTCTGGGGGAAGGCGTTGTTGGCGCTCTCCCAGTAGGTCTCGGGGTTGCCGTCGACGGCCCGCTGCCCGGTGTAGACGTCGGTGTGGCTGCTCACGGTGACCGGGCGGCCGGCGGCCAGGTTGCGGTCCGGGTCGGGCTCCTGGGGCGGCTCGCCGGGCTGGGGCCAGCTGGTGCAGTCGGTCCACTCGGTGTCCCAGCCGCTGTTGCCGCCGCCGTCGGTGAGGGTGAGCGGGGCGCGGTCGGTCGGGAACGGGCAGTTGTAGACGCCGGCGGAGCCGACGCCGGTCGCGGTCACGCCGCTGAGGGTGGCGCGTCCTGTGGTCTCCGCCTGCACCACGACGGTGCCGACGTTCTCGATCCTGGCCCGGTTGACCGTCACGTTGTCGGTGGCGAGCCCGGTGCCGCTGCCCGAGACGAACTGGATGGCGCTCCAGGGGCTGTCGAGGATGGTGGTGTCGGTGATCTGGACGTTGGCGGTGATGGCGTGGTTGTAGGCGTCGACGCGGAGCGCGGACATCGGGTGGTTCCAGTTGGGGTTGAGCGCCCCGGCGCGCTGGAGCGTGTTGCCCTCCACCCGGATGGTGCCGGCCAGCGGGAAGAACGGCTGGAGGAACGCCTGGTTGGAGATGGCGAGGCCGCTGCCGAGGGCGTTGGTGTCGCGGACCAGGTTGCCGCGGACGGTGATGTTCTCGCCGCCGTAGATCGCGATGCCGTTGGCGAGGTTGGGCTGGACGACGGTGTTGTTCTCGAACACCGAGTTCCGGTTGAGGGCCGGCAGGGACCACATGGCGAGGGCGTCGTCGCCGGTGTTGCGCACGTAGTTGTTCCGGACGGTGATGCCGTTGGCGTTGCCGTTGAGGTTGAGTCCGTCGGCGGCCATGTCGAGGATGCGGTTGTTCTCGACGACCAGGTTGTCGTTGGCGCCGGTGAGCCAGAGGCCGACCTTGAGGTGCTGGAGCCACATCCCCGAGACCGAGGAGTTGGCGCCGAGGTTGCCGTTGACGAAGTTGTCGGGATTGGAGTCGACGCGCTCGGTGACGTCGCCGATGACGGCGAAGTCGCGGATGTGCACGTTGCCCGGCGAGGAGCCCTGGTTGACGAACCGTGAACTGCGCACCACCGAGTGCCAGCTGCCGGCGCCGCGGAGGGTGACGTTCTCGACGTAGATCGGCTGGGTGAGGCGGTAGGTGCCCGGCGGGATCCACACGGTGCCGCCGCGGCCCTCGGCGACGGCCTGGGTGAACGCCTGGGTGGAGTCGGCCACCCCGGTCGGGTCGGCGCCGCGGCTGGTGACGCTGAGTGAGCCGGCGGGCTGTTGGGCGGGGGCCGCGACCTGCTCGAAGTCGGCGGTGTCGATCACGTAGGGCCCGGCGCTGTCGCCGGCGTCGACCTGGAGCGTGACCGTGTCGCCCGCGGCGAGGTCGCGGCCGAGCGGGAACCTGCCGTGGGCGAAGAAGTGGTGGGTCTTGGAGCCCTGGATCCAGGGCGCGTCGAAGTAGGTGTGGCGGGAGGTGACGTCGAGGCGGCGGTCCAGCTTCTGTCCGTTGACGTACACGGAGAGGGTGCCGCTCGCGCCGTCCGGGATGTTGTAGGCGAAGGTGACGGCGTTGGCGGGCGCGGTCAGGGTGAAGGTGACGCGCTGGCCGGCGGCCAGCCGCACCGCGCGGCGGCCCGACGCCTCGGAGGCGACGGTGCCCTGGGTGTGATCAGGGCCGACGGCGGTGCCGTTGTGCTGGGCGGCCTCGGCCTCCTGGGTGACGAAGGGGACGGTGGCGCCCGCGGCGACGGAGACGTCGCCCTGGGCTTCGGCGGCCCCGGCGGGCGCGGTGGTCGCCAGGGTGGAGAGGAGCGCGGCGCAGACGGCGGCGGCGAGGGCCGCGAGTGGCCGTCGTCCGCCATGTGGTGGGGTCACGTCGTTCCTTCCGTGGAGTTCGGCTGTGCGGTGCGGGAACGGTGCGTGCTGAACGGCGGTACGTGCGGTACGTGCTGCTGTGCGGTGCCGGGCGGCGCGGGGTCAGCCGCGCAGCCAGGCGGCGGTGTCCTGTGGCAGCCGGCCGGCGTCGTCCAGTGGGCCGGACGTCAGCAGGACCTCCGAGTGGGGCGGTGGCGTGGCGGGCTCGGCGGCCAGGTTGACCGCGCAGATCAGCCCGTCGGGCAGGGCGAAGGCGAGCAGTCCAGGCGCGGTGGGCAGCCAGCGCAGCCCGTCGGCCGCGGCCGGCGCCCCGGCGCGGCGCAGCCGGAGCGCGGTGCGGTAGAGGCTGAGCATGGAGTGGGGGTCGGCCGCCTGCCGGTCCACGGTGTAGGGCGCCCAGTCGGCCGGCTGCGGCAGCCAGGTGGTGGGGCCGCCGAAGCCGTAGGGCGGTTCCGTGCCCTCCCAGGGCAGTGGCACCCGGCAGCCGTCGCGGCCCGGGTCGATCCCGCCGGAGCGGTCGTGCATCGGGTCGACGATGCGGTCGCGCGGCACCTCGGCCTCCGGCAGGCCGCGTTCCTCGCCCTGGTAGAGGTAGACGGCGCCGGGCAGGGCGAGGGTGAGGAGCGCGGCGGCCCTGGCGCGGCGGGTGCCGAGGGCCGGGTCGGTGGGGGTGCCGAAGCGCTTGGCGGCGAAGTCGAACCCGGTGTCGGCGCGGCCGTAGCGGGTGACGGTGCGGGTCACGTCGTGGTTGCTGAGCACCCAGGTGGCGGGCGCGCCGACGCCGGCGTGCGCGGCGAGCGTCGCGTCGATGGAGCGGCGCAGCCGGTCGGGGTCCCAGGGGCAGGCGAGGAAGTCGAAGTTGAAGGCGGTGTGCAGTTCGTCGGGGCGCAGGTAGCGGGCGAAGCGCTCGACGTCCGGCAGCCAGAGTTCGCCGATCAGCACGCCGTCGTAGCGGTCGGCGAGGGCGCGCCAGGCGCGGTAGACGTCGTGCAGCTCGTCCCGGTCGACGTAGGGGTGCGGGTCGTGCTGGGGGTCGAAGTCCGGGAGTTCGGGGTCCTTGGCGAGCAGCGCCGCGGAGTCGATCCGGATGCCGGCGGCGCCGCGTTCGAACCAGAACCGCAGCACGTCCTCGTGCTCGGCACGGACCTCGGGGTGCGACCAGTCGAGGTCGGGCTGTTCCGGCGCGAACAGGTGCAGGTACCACTCCCCCGGGGTGCCGTCGGGTTCGGTGGTGCGGCTCCAGGCGGGGCCGCCGAACTCGGACCGCCAGTCGTTGGGCGGCCGTTCGCCGCCCGGGCCGCGCCCGGGGCGGAAGTGGAAGCGGGCCCGCTCGGGGCTGCCGGGCGGCGCGGCGAGCGCGGCCCGGAACCAGCGGTGCTCGGCCGAGACGTGGTTGGGGACGACGTCCACGATGGTGCGCAGGCCGAGCCGGTCGGCCTCGGTGATCAGCTTCTCCGCCTCGGCCAGGGTGCCGAACGCGGGGTCGATGGCGCGGTAGTCCGCGACGTCGTAGCCGCCGTCGGCGAGCGGCGAGACGTACCAGGGGGTGAACCACAGCGCCTCGACGCCGAGGTCGGCCAGGTAGGGCAGTCTGGCCCGGACGCCGGCCAGGTCGCCGGTGCCGTCGCCGTCGCCGTCGGCGAAGCTGCGGATGTACACCTGGTAGATGGCGGCGCTGCGCCACCAGTCGCTGGCTTGGTGCGGCACGGAGTGGGGTTCCTTTCCGGTGATCGCTCAGCCCTTGATTCCGCCGGCGGTCAGGCCGGCGATGATGTGGCGCTGGAAGACCAGGAAGAGCAGGACCAGGGGGATGCTGGCCAGGACGAGCCCGGCGATGAGCAGGTTGAGCGAGGTGCTGTCGGAGATCCGCTGGAGGTAGACCGTGATCGGTTGCCTCGCCGGGTCGGGCAGCACCACGAGGGGCCAGAGGAAGTCGCGCCAGAGCGCGGTGACGGAGAGGATCGACACCACGGCGATGATCGGGCGGGAGAGCGGCAGCACGATCCGCCGGAGCACGGTGAGCGGTCCCGCGCCGTCGATGCGTGCCGCGTCGAGGAGTTCGCCGGGTATCCGGTCGAAGAAGTTCTTGAGGACGTAGATGTTGAACGCGTTGGCGGCGGCCGGCAGCCAGACCGCGGCCGGGTTGTTGACCAGGTTGAGGCCGAGCAGCGGCACGTCGGTGACGGTCAGGTAGGTCGGCACCAGCAGCACGGTGGCCGGGACCATCAGGGTGACCAGCATCAGCCCGAGCACCAGGCCACCGAACCGCGGCCGGAGGCGGGAGAGCGCGTAGGCGGCCGGCAGTTGGATCGCGAGCCCGAGCAGCCAGGCGCCGCCGATGAGGGTGAGGGTGTTGCCGAAGTAGCGCGCGAGGTCGAGCCGGTTCCAGGCGTCCGTGTAGGTGTCCGGGTGCCACTCCTCCGGCACGTAGGTGGGCGGGTTCCTGGCGAGTTCGGGCGAGCTCTTCATGCCGCCGGTCACCATCCAGTAGAGCGGGATGACGAAGGCCAGGGTGAACAGCAGCAGGGTGACGGCGAACAGGGACCAGTAGACGAGCCGGCCGCGGCGCGTCCGGAGGGCGGCCGGGCGGACCAGGGTGCGCATGGACGACCTCCCGTTCAGTCGGCCCGGCCGCGGGTGACCCGCAGGTAGGCGGCGGAGAAGACGGCGAGGACGAGGAGCAGCAGCAGGCTCATGGCGCTCGCCGCGCCGAAATCGTGGTGGACGAACGCGTAGCGGTAGACGAGCAGCATCACGGTGACGGTGGAGTCCTGCGGGCCGCCGCCGGTCATCACGAAGGGCTCGGTGAACACCTGCATGGTGGCCACCACCTGGAGGAGCAGCAGCATGAGGATGACGAAGCGGGTCGCCGGGACGGTCACGTGCCACAGCCGCCGCCAGATCCCGGCGCCGTCCAGCTCGGCGGACTCGTAGAGCTCGCCGGGGATGGTCTGGAGGGCGGCCAGGTAGATCAGGGTGGCGGTCCCCATGTTGGCCCAGGTGGAGACGATGACCAGCGAGATCAGGGCGGTGTCCGGGGAGTTGGTCCACTGCGAGGTGGGCAGCCCGGCGGTGCCGAGCACCTCGTTGATCAGCCCGCCCTCCGGCTGGTAGAACCAGCGCCACATCAGGGCCACCACGACGGGGGGCAGCATCACCGGCAGGTAGACGAGGACCCTGAAGTAGGCGCGGGCGTGCCGGAACTCGTTGATCAGCACGGCGGCCACGAACGGCACGCCGAAGCCGAGCACCAGGGCGTAGAGGGTGAAGAGGGCGCTGTTGCGCCAGGCGGTGGCGAACAGCGGGTCGTCGAGGACGTGGCGGAAGTTCTCCAGGCCGACCCAGCTGGAGCCGCGGACGAAGTTCACCTCCTGGAAGGCGAGGACCACGTTCCTGACGACCGGGTACCAGGCGAAGACCGCGAAGACCAGCAGCGCGCCGCACAGGAACCCGTAGGCGGTGAGCTGTTCGGCCAGCCGCCGCCTGACGGCCGGGGCCGCGGCCGGGGTGGGCGCGGCGACCGGCTTGGGCGCGTTGGCCGGGGCGCGGAGGGCCATCTCAGGAGGCGCCGTAGATCCGGTCGACCTGCTGCGCCGCGTCGGCGAGCACCGCGTCGACGTCCGTGTCGCGCTCGGTCAGCACGGCCTGCATGACGTTGTCGAGGATCGCGTAGACCTCCTGGGCCCGGGGCGGCTCGATCCGGCCCTCGATCTCGGGGGCCGCTTCCATGAAGGGCGCGACGTGCTCCACCGGGACGTTGGCGTACTGCTCCTTGAGCGCCTCGACCGCGTCCCTGGTCTCGCCGGCGATCCAGATGTCGGGGGTGGGCGGCATCGGGAGGCCGACCGGCAGCCCGTCGTCGCGGCTCTCCTGGATGCGGCGCTCGATCTCGTCCGGGTTGACGAAGCGCCACTGGAGCCAGGTGAGGGCGGCGTCGATCTGCTCGGGCGTGGCGTTGGCGTTGATCATGTAGCCCTCGCCGCCCAGGAGGGTGGCCTGCCCGTCGGGGATGGGGGCGAGGCCCAGGTTCTCGTAGGAGCCCTCGTACTGCCTGACCAGGGTGGGCAGGTTGTCCGGGGCGGCTATGTACATGCCCAGCTGTCCGGCGCCCATCTGGATCATCAGGTCCTCGCAGGAGCGGAGTTGGTCGCTGCCCATCGAGTCGTCCTCCCAGCGCATGGCCTGGAGGGTGCGCAGCAGCTCGCGCGCCGGGGCGGCGTCGAAGGCGGCGCGGTGGGAGTCGCCGGCGGGCTCGGCGACGAGGCCGCCCCGCGAGTAGATCTCGGCGGTCAGGTGCCAGCCGCCGGTGTTGTCGATGGTGCACTCGCCGTAGCCCGTGACGCCGCCGCCGAGGTCGGCGATGGCGTCGGCGGCCTCGCGGACCTCGTCCCAGGTGGTCGGGGGCGCGTCGGGATCGAGGCCGGCGCGCTCGAAGAGGTCGCGGTTGTAGAGCAGGCCCATCGAGTAGTTGGCGGTGGGGACGCCGTACTGGCGGCCCTCCTCGTCCTGGAAGACCTGGTGGAGTTCGGGCCGCACCTGGTCGAGCTGGGGGACGTCGGCGAGGTGGTCGGTAATGTCGGCGGCGTAGCCCTGCTCGATGATGCCGGCGGGGTCGGTGAAGTAGACGTAGAAGACGTCCTCCAGGTCGCCGCCGGCGACCCGGGTGTTGAACGTCTCGGGCTCCATGAACCCCTCGTGCGGAACGATGTCGATGTCCGGGTGCGCCTCCTCGAACGCCGCGATCTCGGCCAGGAAGACCCGCAGTTCACGCTCGTCGGTGCCGGGGGGCTGGCCGTTGATGTCGAGCCGGATCCGCCCGTCGTCGCCGGTGGCGCCGTCACCCGAGGAACAGGCGACCAGGGCGAGCGGGAGGACGAGGGCGGTGGCGGTCGCGAGGCGGACGCGGAGGCGCCGGTGCGCGCTGCGTGACATGAGAGACCCCTTCGTCGGCATGGCACGGCATGACCACAGAGTGGCGCACACTCAACCATCGGAGTCAGCAGCGCGCAATATCCTGCGCGTAAATGGAAAAAACTTGACTACACGGTGCTGGTCAGCGGGGTGCCGGCCCCGTCGACTCGCGGACCACCAGCTCCGGCTCGAACAGCAACTCGTCGCGGGCCACGTCGCGGCCCCCGAACTGCGCCACCAGCATCTCGACGGCCGCCCGGCCCATCGCCTCGATCGGCTGCCGCACCGTGCTCAGCGGCGGCGAGGTGCAGGTCATCAGCGCCGAGTCGTCGAATCCCACCACGGACAGGTCGGCCGGCACGCCGAGCCCGCGCCGCCGGGCCGCGCGCACCGCGCCCAGCGCGATCACGTCGCTGGCGCAGATCACGCCGGTGACCCCGCGCTCCAGCAGGGTCGCGGTGGCCGCCTGCCCGCCCTCCAGCGTGTACATCGCCCTGGCCACCAGGTCGTCGGGCAGCTCGCGGCCGCCGGCCGCCGCCACCGCGCGGGCGGCCGCCAGCTTGCGCTGGGACGGCACGTGGTCGCCAGGGCCGAGCACCAGGCCGATCCGCTCGTGGCCCAACGAGGCCAGGTGCCGCCACGCCTGTTCGGCCGCCACCGCGTCGTCGCAGGAGACCTGGGGGAAGCCAAGTCCCGGCACGGAGGCGTTGATCAGCACCACCGGCAGCCGCCGCTCGGCAAGCAGCCGGTAGTGGTCGTGCGAGGCGTCCGCCTGCGCGTACCGGCCGCCGGCGAACACCACGCCGGAGACCTGCTGTTGGAGCAGCAGGTCGACGTAGTCCGTCTCCTGCACGCCGCCCGGGGTCTGGGTGCACAGCACGGGGACCAGGCCGCGCTGGGCCAGCACTCCGCCGAGCACCTCGGCGAACGCCGGGAAGATCGGGTTGCTCAGCTCGGGGAGCACCAGGCCGACCAGGCGGCCGCGTTCCCCGCGCAGCTGGGTGGGCCGCTCGTAGCCGAGCACGTCGAGCGCCGTGAGGACGGCCTGGCGAGTGGCCTCGGAGACGCCGGGCTTGCCGTTGAGCACCCGGCTGACCGTGGCCTCGCTGACCCCCACCTTCTGCGCGACCTGCGCAAGTCGTCGTGTCATGGGCGCAAGAATAATGTAAGCAACGCAAACTACTTGCGTCACCCCCGGAGCCGAGGGATCGAGAGCGGAGCCCGGGTCAGGGGAGGCTAGCCTTACCTGGGTGAGCACGTGCACCACCCTCTCCCGGGCCCTGACCGAGCCGCTGGCCGCGACCGCCGGCACCGCCAGGACCTGGCTGCTGATCGAACAGCCGGGCCCCTGGGGCCCCGACGCCCTGGTCGACAGCCACCTCGACCCCGCCGTGGGCCGGGCCCTGGAGGCCGCCACCGCCGGCACCGGGGTGCGGGTGGCGCTGATCCGCCGGCCGGGGCGGCACGCGGACCGCCCGGGAGCCGCCGCGGGCCACCGCGCCTACCTCGCCCACACCCTGCCGGGGAACGCCTGGGTCCGGGTCACCGAGCGGGTGCGCCCGGAGGCCCTGCTCGACCTGGACTTCGCCCGGCTCGGCGCCGGCCTCCACGACGGACGCTGGGAGCCGCACCGCGGCGCACCGCTGACCCTGGTGTGCACCAACGGCCGGCGCGACCGCTGCTGTGCGCTGCTCGGCCGGCCGCTGGCCGCCGAGCTGGTGGCCAGCGGCGGCTCCGAGGTCTGGGAGATCACCCACATCGGCGGGCACCGCTTCTCCCCCACGCTGCTGGTGCTGCCGCACGGCTATGCCTACGGGCGCATGACGGCGGTGGGTGTCAAGGGCGTCCTGGCGGCGCTGGACGACGGCCAGCTGGTCACGGACGGCTGCCGCGGCCGGTCCGCCTGGGACCGTCCCGGGCAGGCGGCCGAGCTGGCCGTCCGGGAGGCCACCGGGGAGCAGGGCCTGGACGCCCTGGCCGTGCTCGCCGACCGGGGCCCGGACGGGATCGTCGTGGGCCACGCGGACGGCCGCCGCTGGCGGGTCACGGTGGCGGAGCTCACCGACGGCGCCCCCGCCCCGGCCAGCTGCGGGGCACTCTTCGAGGCCCGGCCACGGATGGCCGTCACCGGCGTCGTCGCCCTGACCGGCGCCGGTCAGCCACCCGGCTGACCGGCTGACCGGCGCGGCGACTACGTGTCGATGCGGGAGCGGTCGAGCGTGGCCGCCGAGTTGGTGATGAACTCCCGGCGGGGCGCCACCTCGTTCCCCATCAGCAGGCTGAACGCCTCCTCGGCCGCCTCCAGGTCGTTGATGTTGATCCGCCGCAGGGTGCGCCGACGCGGGTCCATCGTGGTCTCGGCCAGCTGGTCGGCGTCCATCTCACCGAGGCCCTTGTAACGCTGGATCGACTCCTTGTAGCGGACCTTGCGGCGCCCCAGGTCGAGCAGGGTCTCCCGGAGCTCGGCGTCCGAGTAGGTGTACAGGTACTTGTCCTGGCCCTTCTTCGGGTTGCTCAGCTCGATCCGGTGCAGCGGCGGCACGGCGGAGAAGACCCGGCCCTGCTCGACCATCGGCCGCATGTAGCGCTGGAAGAGCGTCAGCAGCAGACAGCGGATGTGCGCGCCGTCCACGTCGGCGTCGGCCAGGAAGATCACCCGGCCGTAGCGCGCCTGGTCGATGTCGAAGGTTCGCCCCGACCCGGCTCCTATCACCTGGATGATGGCGCCGCACTCGGCGTTCTTCAGCATGTCGGAGACCGACGACTTCTGAACGTTGAGGATCTTGCCGCGGATCGGCAGCAGCGCCTGGAACTCCGAGTTCCTGGCCAGCTTGGCCGTGCCGAGCGCGCTGTCGCCCTCGACGATGAACAGTTCGCTGCGGTCCACGTCGTCGCTGCGGCAGTCGGCCAGCTTGGCCGGCAGCGCCGAGGACTCCAGGGCCGTCTTGCGGCGCTGGGCCTCCTTGTGCTGGCGGGCGGCGATCCGGGTGCGGGCGGCGGCGACGACCTTCTCCAGCACGGCACGGGCCTGCTGCTTGTCGTCCCGCCTGGTGGAGGTCAGGAAGCCCTTGAGCTCCTTGCCGACCACCTGGGCCACGATCCGGGAGGCGGCCGAGGTGCCGAGCACCTCCTTGGTCTGCCCCTCGAACTGCGGCTCGGCGAGCCGCACGGTGACCACCGCGGTCATGCCCTCCAGGGCGTCGTCCTTGACCACGTCGTCCTCGGCGACCCGCAGCAGCTTGGCGGCGCGCAGCACCTCGTTGACGGTGCGGGTGACCGCCCGCTCGAAGCCGGTGACGTGGGTGCCGCCCTTGGGGGTGGCGATGATGTTGACGAACGAGCGCACTGTGGTCTCGTAGCCGGTGCCCCAGCGCAGCGCGATGTCGACGTCCAGGTCGCGCTTGACCTCGGTGGGGATCATGTGGCCGCGCTCGTCGAGGACCGGAACGGTCTCCTTGAAGGTGCCCTGGCCGGTGAGCCGCAGCACGTCGCAGACCGGCTTGTCGGCGGCCAGGAACTCGCAGAACTCGCTGATCCCGCCGTCGTAGCGGAAGACCTCCTCGGACGGCTCGGCACCGTCGACGCCCCGCTCGTCACGGACCGTGATGGTGAGCCCGGGGACCAGGAAGGCCGTCTGCCGGGCGCGGGCGTACAGGGTGTCGAGGGAGAGCTTGGCGTCCTTGAGGAAGATCTGCCGGTCCGCCCAGTAGCGCACCCGGGTGCCGGTGCGGGCCTTGGGGATCTTCTTCGCCTTGCGCAGCCCGTTGGCCGGTTCGAACGGGGCCTCGGGCCCGGAGCGGGCGAAGAAGCCGGGGGTACCGCGCCGGAAGCTGATGGCATGGGTGCTGCCGCCCAGGTCGACCTCGACGTCGAGCCGGGCCGAGAGGGCGTTCACCACGGAGGCGCCGACGCCGTGCAGGCCGCCGGAGGCCGCGTAGGCGCCGCCGCCGAACTTGCCGCCGGCGTGCAGCTTGGTCATCACGACCTCGACACCGGAGAGCCCGGTCTTGGGCTCGATGTCGACGGGGATGCCGCGCCCGTTGTCCCGGACCTCGACCGAGCCGTCGTCGTGCAGCAGCACCTCGATCCGGTCGCAGTGCCCCCCCAGGGCCTCGTCGACGGCGTTGTCGATGATCTCCCAGAGGCAGTGCATCAGCCCGCGGCTGTCCGTGGACCCGATGTACATGCCCGGGCGCTTACGAACCGCCTCGAGACCCTCCAGGACAAGCAGGTGCCGCGCGGTGTAGTTGCCTGCCGGGTCGGCCCCGGTCAACAGTGCTGTGGACGGCACGGACGTGTCGGCGGTCACGCAGTTCGCTCCTCGCTGAATTCTGATCTGGCCCAGATGTGGTGGCGGTCGCCGCTCAGAGGGTACCGAGGCCCTGTAGAGCGGTTGTGCGGCTCCCCGGGAAGTATCCAGGGTAGCCGAGCGTCGCTCACACGTTCGATAACTCGTCTGGGTGACGTGTACATCACGTTCCCTTCGAGGCATGAACCATTTAGGCTCCGGGCACGTCCTCCTGAACAAGGGAGGACCCCCGGATACACCGAGGTAGCCGGAACAAAACAACGAGACGACGCATTACACCAAGCAACTGCAATACGGCTCATTCGCCGCCACCGGGCAGCGTTCGGCCATCTCGGGAGAATTTTTTCCATCGAGAAGCCGCGAGCGGGAACGTTCTCGGCCTGGTTGGATGTTGTCCCTGGTACGACAGCTCGTCGAGCTAGAGAAGAGGCGACGTGACTACTGTTCTGACCCCCGCGACCCCGCTGACGGCTGGGGACCGCTGCGACCGCTGTGGTGCCCAGGCGTATCTCCGCGTGGTCCTCATCAGCGGCGGAGAGCTGCTGTTCTGCGCTCACCACGGCCGCAAGTTCGAGCCGGAGCTCAAGAAGATCGCCGCGGAGATACAGGACGAGACGGAGAAGCTCACCGCGACTCCCGCATCCGCGAGCGACGACGAACGCTGATCGACCGAGATCCGACGTATCGCGTCCCCCTGACGAGCGGCTCCGTCCGGTTGGTGTGTCGACCGGACAGCGGGCGGTCACCCGCGCACGGGCGGTGACCGCCCGCTTGCCATGCCCTCCTGCGGGCCGCGCCGGGCTCTGGTGACGACGACGGCCGGTGACCACCCCCGAGGGGAGCCACCGGCCGTTCAGGCGCGCCGGGACGGGGCCGCTGGGCCCCCGCCTGGGGGCCGCCTCAGTCGAGGTAGTCCCGCAGCACCTGGGAGCGGGACGGGTGACGCAGCTTGGACATGGTCTTGGACTCGATCTGCCGGATCCGCTCCCGGGTCACGCCGTAGACCTTGCCGATCTCGTCCAACGTCTTGGGCTGGCCGTCGGTGAGGCCGAAGCGCATCGAGACGACGCCGGCCTCACGCTCGCTCAGCGTGTCGAGCACGGAGTGCAGCTGCTCCTGGAGCAGCGTGAAGCTGACCGCGTCGGCGGGCACCACGGCCTCGGAGTCCTCGATGAGGTCACCGAACTCGCTGTCGCCGTCCTCGCCGAGCGGGGTGTGCAGCGAGATGGGCTCCCGACCGTACTTCTGGACCTCGACGACCTTCTCCGGGGTCATGTCGAGTTCCTTGGCCAGCTCCTCCGGGGTGGGCTCGCGGCCCAGGTCCTGGAGCATCTGCCGCTGGACGCGGGCGAGCTTGTTGATCACCTCGACCATGTGCACCGGGATGCGGATGGTGCGGGCCTGGTCGGCCATGGCGCGGGTGATCGCCTGGCGGATCCACCAGGTGGCGTACGTCGAGAACTTGTAGCCCTTGGTGTAGTCGAACTTCTCGACCGCGCGGATCAGACCGAGGTTGCCCTCCTGGATCAGGTCCAGGAAGAGCATGCCGCGGCCGGTGTAGCGCTTGGCCAGCGAGACGACCAGCCGGAGGTTGGCCTCCAGCAGGTGGTTCTTGGCCCGACGGCCGTCCTCGGAGATGATCTCCAGCTCGCGGCGCAGCTTGGGCGCGATCTTGTCGGAGCTGGCCAGCTTGTCCTCGGCGAAGAGACCCGCCTCGATGCGCTTGGCGAGCTCCACCTCCTGCTCCGCGTTGAGCAGGGGGACCTTGCCGATCTGCTTGAGGTAGTCCTTGACCGGGTCGGCCGTGGCGCCGGCGGCGGCCACCTGCTGGGCGGGGGCGTCGTCCTCGTCCTCGTCGGACAGGACGAAGCCCTCGTTCTCCTGCTTGCCCTCGGGGCCCTCACCGGGAGCGGCACCGGCCCGCACGGCGCGGTCGGTGGGCTCCTCGATGCCCTCCTCGTCGCCGTCCAGGAACTCGTCGGCCAGCTCCGACTTGTTGGGCTCGTCCTTCTTGCCCGCGGTCTTCTTGGTGGCGACGGGCCCCTTCTTGGCGGCCGGCGCCTTCTTGGCCACGGCCTTCTTCGCCGGAGCCTTCTTGGCGACCGCCTTCTTGGCCACGGCCTTCTTCGCCGCCGGACGGCTCACGGAGCCACCCGCCATCTCGGCGCGTTCGATCTCACCCGCCGGATCCTCCGGGCGGGCCATGGCCGTGGCCTGCTTGGCCGGAGCCGTCTTGGCCGCGACGGTCTTGGTCGCGGTGCGCTTGGCCGTCGTCTTCGCGGCGACACTCTTCCGGGTGCGCTTGGGCGCCTCGGCGGCACTCACCATCAGCGTCACGCCCTCCTCGTCGAGGATCTGGTTGAGGCTGCGCAGAACGTTCTTCCACTGGGCTTTCGGGATCTGGTCAGCCTCGATGGCCCGGCGCAGATCATCGCCGGCGATCTGCCCCTCAGCCTTTCCCCGTTCGATCAGCGCCATCACAGAATCGGACTCGGCGATCTCGGCAGGGAGAGTACGGGAAGTGCTGGCCGACACGAACAACCTCTCGGAAACTCTGGGAACGGCTTAGGGCCCGCCCGAAGCAAGCGGAACCGTGACCGGCGGCGGGATGGGCCGACGGTGGTGGCGCGGTGCTACGGACCCTCGGCCCGGACACTGCGGCCACCTCTTGAATCATCGCGCTGCTTCCCGAAGCGTTACGCGGCTCGCACGTGGCGCGAGTCACATCGCGACCCGACGGCGACGAGTCGGGCCCGAGGCGCCGCCGAAACCCTGCCGGGCCGGCCTCGACGACGCCGGATCGCGTGTCCCTCCGCCGGATCAGTGCTCGCGCGGGGCGGGAACCACATGGTCCGAGCCCGCCGCGGCCGCGGCGCCGTCCGTGGTGAGGGTGAGCAGGTGACGCATCGCGGTCTCGGCGGCGACCGGCTCCCCCGAGGTGATGGCGTCCACGATGCGCTGGTGCTGGGCGACCGAGCCCTCCGTCGGGTGCTCGCAGCCGGAGGGGGCGCCGCCGGAGACCTGGAGCGCGGAGGCGACGATCCCGGACAGGTGTTCCAGCATGCGGTTGCCGGCGGCCTGGAGGAGCAGGGCGTGGAACTCGGCGTCGGCGCGGGAGAAGGTGAGCGCGTCGCCCTGGGCGAGGGCGTGGGTCATGATGTCGACCATGTCGCCGAGGCGCTGACGCACCTCCTCCCGGGTGTCGCCGGCGGCGAGCCTGGCGGCCAGGGGCTCGATGGTCAGGCGCAGCTCGCACAGCTCACGACGCTGGTCCTCGCGCTGCGGGCCGAACGCCCGCCACTCGATGATGTCGGGGTCGAGCAGGTTCCAGTCGCCGACGGGGCGGACCCGGGTGCCGACGTTGGGCCGGGCGCTCACCAGGCCTTTGGCCTCCAGAACCCGCAGGGACTCGCGGACCACGGTGCGGGAGACCTCGAATCGCTGGCCGATCTCCTCGGGAACCAGCGGCCGGTCGGCGCCGAGGTCGCCGGAGACGATCATCTGGCCGAGCTGCTGGACGAGTTGGCCGTGGAGCCCGCGGCCCCGGCTGCCGGCGGCGCGGCGGCCGACCCGAGCCATGTCGGTGTCGGGGCCGTCCCAGGCCAGCGCGTTGGTGGTGCGAGCCGCTCCCGTGGACTCGGCGTAGGAGTAGCGGTCGAGCTCACCCGGGCCGGCGGGGCCGGAGTCGGCGGAACGGGTGGCGGTCATCATGGAGTGCGCAAGGGTAGTCACGCCTCCTTTGTCGGCGGCCCTCGTTGACACCTTGAGGTCTTTGGTGAAAAGCACACGAAAGGGTGATCGGCGGCTCCCGCATAATTGACGCCTAACCGTAAGGAAATGGACGCCGGTCGAGGCGGAGGTCGGGCAACCTGCCCTGCCGCCGCCCAGTTGGGGACCGCTCGCCGTCCGGGAGCGGCTGGCGCCCGACCGACTCGCCGATCAGCGTGGGCTGTTGCGCAGGCAGACCAGGGTGTATCCGCAGATCAACACGGCGAGCGAGAGCAGCAGCGCCCAGCCGACGGGCCGGGTGGCGAGCGCCGCGGACGCCGACAGCCAGCGGTCCACACCGGACGGGAGCGGCAGCGTCGTCAACGCGTGGAGCCTGCCCGGCAGTCCGTCGAGGGAGCGCCCGGCGCCACGGTCGAGCGCGGCCCGTAGCGCGGGCGCCAGCAGCAGGGGCACCGCGCCGACGGCGGCCGAGCCGACCAGCGTGGAGCGGAAGATCCCGGCCGCGAGCAGCCCGGCCCAGGCGCAGCCCACGGACAGCCCGACGGTGCCGGAGAGCGCCACGTCCCATGATCCGGAGATCCGGCGGCCGTCGTCGAACAGGGCCGTGAGCGCGGCCGAGTTGATCACCAGCGCGGCGACGCACAGCGCCACGGCGGCGAGCGCGGTGACGACGAGCTTGCCGGCGAGCAGCGAGAGCCGTCGCGGCACGGGCACCCGGGAGGGGGTGAGCGCGGGGTACCGGAACTCGTGGCCGAAGGAGAGCGCTCCCAACAGGCCGGCGGCCATGGCGACGGGTGGCAGTGGCAGCGGCTCGGCCCAACCCGCCAGCACCCGCTCGGCGGGGAGTGCCCCGGCGGCGGCGAGGCACAGCGCGGCGACCAGCCCGCCGAACAACGCGGCGGCCTTCACCCACCATCCGGTGGGCACCCCCGACCAGCGGCGCAGTTCGTAGCGCAGCGGCCAACTCGGGCCGGGCGGCGGGAGAACGGGCAGCTCGGGCGGGAGCACGGAACTCCGCGGTCGCGGGGTCGCCGGCCGGGCGGCGTCGGCCGGCGCCGCCCCGGCGGGCGACCGCCCGTCGGCGCGCAGCAGCGGGCCGGCGGGCGACCGGTCCCCAGAGTCACCTTCCTCGTCGGCGAGTTGGTGAACGAGCACCCGGTGCCGGAAGGCCACCTCGCCGACCGCGGCGCAACTGCTGCCGTACACCGAGAGCCGGTTGCCCGATTCGCGGACGATCTCGACCCGCCGCTCGCCCTCGACGCCGGCGGCCGCGCGGGACTCGCCGGTCAGCGCTGCCGCGAGCCGCTCGGCGTGCGGGGTGCGCACGGCCACCCGCGGCCGCAGCCGGGTGCGGGCGAAGTCCGCTCCGGTCTGGTCGGCCACCAGCCGCCCGGTGTCGAGGGTGACCACCCGGTCCGCGACGCCGACGGCCTCCGCCACGTCCCGCGTGGTGAGCAGGACCGCGCCGCCCCGCTCGGCTCGCTCGCGCAACAGCCCGTGCAGCCAGGCGGTCTCGCGGGCCGCGAGGCCGAGCGAGGGCTCGTCGAGCACCAGGGTGTGCGGATCCCCGAGGAGCGCGGCGGCCAGCCCGAGCCTGCGGTCCATGCCCCGGGAGAGGGTGCCGAGACGCTGGCCGGCGAGGCCGCCGAGGCCGACGCCCTCGAGTGCCTCGTCGGCCCGCTCCGCGGGCACCCCGGCGGCCGCCCCCAGCATCCGGAGGTGACCTGCCGCGGTGCGCCGAGGATGCCCCGGCACGTCGCCGAGCAGAGCACCGATCTCCCGTGAGGGATGCGGCACCCTGGCGATCGGACGACCGCGGAAGAGCGCGACGCCGCGCCCCGGTGACAGCTGGAGCATCAGCCGCAGCGTGGCCGACTTGCCGGATCCCGGGGGCCCGAGCAGCACGGTGACGTGGCCTGGGCGTGCCTCGAAGCTGAGATCCTCGACGGCCGGCGACCGGCCGCGGCGGGACGCGCTGGTGAGTCCGATGGCCTGGATCATCGATATCTCCCGTTGAGCGTGCACTCCACGGCACCATAACGGGATATATGACATTTTCCGGGCGGCGCGCGGGCCGGGCGGCCCTGCCCCGCTACACCTCGGGGCGGAGCATCGGCGGGTTCAGGGCGGTGGCCTCACCCGCCCTGAACAGCTGGGCCGGGCGACCGCCCTGACGGGTGGTCGTGCCACCCACCGGCACCAGGAAGCCGGGGGTCCCGGTGACCTTGCGGTGGAAGTTGCGCGGATCGAGCGCGACCCCCCAGACCGCCTCGTAGACCCGACGCAGCTCCCCCACCGTGAACTCGGCGGGGCAGAAGGCGGCCGCCAGCGACGAGTACTCGATCTTCGACCGGGCCCGCTCGACCCCGTCGGCGAGGATCCGCGCGTGGTCGAAGGCGAGCCGCGCGCCCCCGGCACCACCCCCGGCCGCGAGGAGCCCCGGCACGGGCGTCCACTGGGCGCCCCCGGCATCGCCCCCCGGCGTCGGAGCGGGCAGGCCGGGGGCCAGCACCAGATGCGCGACGCTGACCACCCGCATCCTGGGATCGCGCCCCGGATCCCCGTAGGTCGCCAGCTGTTCCAGGTAGGCCCCGGCGTGCTGGCTGCCCGCGTCCTGTGTGCGCAGCCCCGTCTCCTCGGCGAGCTCCCGTGCCGCGGCGGAGGCCAGATCCTCGTCGGCCCGGACGAAGCCCCCGGGGAGCGCCCACTGCCCCTGGAACGGCTCCTCACCCCTGGTGACCGTGAGCGCGCACAACGCGTGGCGCCGGACGGTGAGCACGACCAGATCGACGGTGACGGCGAACGGCGGGAAGTCCGACGGGTCGTAGGGCATGCGGTGATCATAGGGGCCCCCGACGCCCGGTCAGTGCTCGCGGGCGGCCCGCTGTTGCCGCATGCAGCGGCGCAGCGGCTCCGGGTCGAGACCCTCGTTGCACGCCTGGTGGAGCAGCCTGGCGAAGACGTACTCGGGCTCGATTTCCAGCGCTCTGCCCAGCGCCACCCGGGCGCCCAGCTCGTCGCCGATCGACCAGGAGACCCAGCCGGCCAGGGTGAGCGGGGCGGCCGCGTGGGTCTCGTAGGCCGCCACGCAACGCCTGGCCAGCGCCCGCCACAGGCGCAGCGCGACGTCCGCCTCCGCTCCCTCCATCCACTCCGCCGCGCGGTCACGGGCCAGCCGGTCCTGGAGGCCGAGCACCAGCCGGGCCGCCTCCTCCGACGTGAGCAGGGCGTCGTCCTGCGCGTCGGCCGAGGCGTCGTCGGGATCGCCGGGGGCGACGGCTCGGCGGAAGCGGCTCAGCAGCCGCTCGGCCAGCTCCGCGGTCTCGCCCCGGACGGTCGGGGAATCGGGCGCCCCGTCGAGCATCCGGGGCAGCAGCGCCTCGGCCGCCGCGTCGAAGGCGCGGACCTGGCGCGCGGCGTGCGGCTGCCCGAGCGGTGTCAACCTGCGCTCCAGTTCCTTGAGTGAGCCGCGCACCCGGATGCCGGCGTAGGCCGCGGCCGCGGCCATCGGGGAGCTGCCCCGCCTCGGCAGCTCGCTGCCCTCGCCCGAGCAGCATCCGGTGCCGGGGCAGCAGTACGACCAGTAGCGGTCGTCGGACACGAACAGGGCCTCGTACACGGGGATGTCGAGGGCCCCGCAGGCCGTGCGGAGCAGTTGGGCCAGCGGGCGCAGGCGCTCCATCGCCTCCCGGCCGGCCCCGGCGGCCGGCTCCTGGCAGAGGTAGACGACGGCCGCGTCCGGCTTGCCGCCGTGCTTGGCCCCACTGTCGGCGAGGCAGCCGGCGAGTTGTTCCGCGGTCTCCGCCCAGCTCTCCGGATCGCCCGGGATCCCGGTGCGGATCCGCCCGCCCACCCGGCCGTGCCGCCCGTGCAGGGCGACGAGCACGATGGAGTCGTCCGGGTGGAAGCCGAGCAGGTAGGGGAGGGCGTCGGCGAGGTCGGCCGGGCCACGGAGCGTGACGCGGTTGTCGGCGGTGAGGGTCACTTCACGGAGGGAATCGGTGTGGTGGGTCATGCCAGGAGCGTGCCGGGAGTGGGGAGGTCGATGCGGAAAGTTATCCACAGATCGCCCCATAAATCATGAGAGTCATAAGTATGAGCGGGTTTTCCACAGGCCGGTTGGCAGACTGTCCCCGTCATCCGCTTGCATGGGGGGCATGCAGCAAGCATCCGCGGGAGCTCCCCCGCACTCCACCGCCACCGAATCCACCGCGCCGGGGCCCGACACCCCGGAGCGGTCCCGGCTGCGCGAGGCCGCCGACACCGTGCTGGCCCGGCTGGTCGGCGACGACACGGGCCAGGCCACGCTGCGCCCCGACCAGTGGCGGGCCATCGAGGCCCTGGTCGCGGAGCGCCGCCGGGCGCTGGTCGTGCAGCGCACGGGCTGGGGCAAGTCCGCGGTCTACTTCGTCGCCACCGCCCTGCTGCGTGAGCGGGGCAGCGGCCCCACCGTGATCATCTCGCCGCTGCTGGCGCTCATGCGCAACCAGATCGAGGCGGCGCGGAGGGCGGGCATCTCCGCCCGCACCATCAACTCCTCCAACAACGAGGAGTGGGAGACGGTGCGCGCCGAGGTGGCGGCGGGCGAGGTAGACGTGCTGCTGGTGAGCCCGGAGCGGCTCAACAACCCGGATTTCCGGGACACCGTGCTCCCCGAGCTGGCCGCCAGCACCGGCCTGCTCGTCGTCGACGAGGCCCACTGCATCTCCGACTGGGGCCACGACTTCCGCCCCGACTACCGCCGGCTGCGCACCATGCTCGCCGAGCTCCCCGCCGGGGTCCCCGTCCTGGCCACCACGGCCACGGCCAACGCCCGGGTCACGGCGGATGTCGCGGAGCAGCTCGGCACCGGCGGCGACTCGACGGAGGCCCTGGTGCTCAGGGGCCCGCTCGACCGGGAGAGCCTGCGCCTCTCGGTGCTCGGGCTGCCCGACGCCGCGCACCGTCTCGCCTGGCTCGACGGCAATCTGGGGCGGCTGCCCGGCTCGGGCATCATCTACACCCTCACCGTCGCGGCCGCCGAGGAGGTCACGGCCTACCTGACGGCGTGCGGCCACCGGGTCGTCGCCTACACCGGCCGCACGGAGAACGCGGACCGCGTCGCCGCCGAGGACGACCTGTTGGCCAACCGCGTCAAGGCGCTGGTCGCCACCTCCGCACTCGGCATGGGATTCGACAAGCCCGACCTGGGCTTCGTCATCCATCTCGGCTCCCCCTCCTCCCCCATCGCCTACTACCAGCAGGTGGGTCGCGCCGGTCGCGGCGTCGACCAGGCCGAGGTGCTGCTGCTGCCCGGCCCGGAGGACGAGGCGATCTGGCGCTACTTCGCCTCGCTCGCCTTCCCGCCCGAGTCGCAGGTCAGGCACACCCTCCAGGTGCTCGCGGCCGCCGACCGACCGCTGTCGCTGCCGGCCCTCGAACCCCAGGTCGAGCTGCGCAGGTCGCGGCTGGAGATGATGCTCAAGGTCCTCGACGTGGACGGCGCGGTGCGCCGGGAGCGGGGCGGCTGGTCGGCCACCGGCAAGCCCTGGGAGTACGACGCCGAGCGTTACGCGTGGGTCGCGCGTCAGCGGGCCGCCGAGCAGCAGGCCATGCGGGAGTACGCAGCCACCACGGCGTGCCGGATGGAGTTTCTTCGGCGCCAGCTCGACGACCCGGAGGCCGCCCCGTGCGGCAGGTGCGACAACTGCTCGGGCGCGAGGTTCGAGAGCGGCGTGACGACCGCGGCCCTGGAGGCGGCCCGCGGCGAGTTGACCCGGCCGGGGATAGCGCTGGAGCCGCGGCGCATGTGGCCGACCGGGCTGCCCGCGATCGGGCTCCAGCTGAAGGGCCGGATCCCGGCAGGCGAGCAGGCGGAGCCGGGTCGAGCGCTGGGGCGGCTCTCGGACATCGGCTGGGGGAACCGGCTGCGCCCGCTGCTGGCCCCCGGTGCGGAGGACGGCCGGCTCCCGAAGGACGTACTCGACGCGGTGGTGGCCGTGCTCGCCGACTGGGCCAGGGGGCCGGGCGGTTGGGTCGCCGGTGGGCCGGACGCGCTCGACCGACCGGTGGGCGTGGTGGGTGTCGCCTCCCGGGCCAGGCCGCGGCTGGTCGGCTCGCTGGCCGAGGACGTCGCCGCGGCGGGCCGGATGCCGCTGCTCGGCATGGTCCGGCACGCCGAGTCCTCGGCCCGGGCCCAGCGCAGCAACAGCGGTCGCCGGGTTCTCGAGCTGCACGGCTCGCTCGAGTTGGCCGAGGGCACCGCCGAGGCGATCAGGGCGACGCCCGGGCCGCTGCTGCTGGTCGACGACTTCGCCGATTCCGGGTGGACGCTGGCGCTCGTGGCCCGGCTGCTGCGCGCCGAGGGCGCGGACCGGGTGCTCCCCCTGGTCCTCGCGGTGCAGGGGTGAGGAGGTGAGTCGGTGACCTGGTGGACGGGCGCCCCGTCAGAACATGCCGAGCTGGCCGGCGTCCTCGAGGGTTTCGTCGGCCGCGGCGTCCCGGTGGGAGGGAAGCTTGAGGTGGCGCCAGCGGGGCAGCGCGTCCATATAGGCCCAGGAGAGCCGGTGGTGGGGCGTGGGGCCCAGTTCCGCCAGGGCCGCGCGGTGCACGGGCGAGGGGTAGCCGGCGTTGCTGTCGAAGGCGAACTCGGGGTGCGCGGTGCCCAGTTCCGCCAGCATCGCGTCCCGGCGCACCTTGGCGATCACCGAGGCGGCGGCCACCGCCACGCAGGACTGGTCGCCCTTGATCACCGTTCGTACCTGCCAGGGTGCTCCCAGGTAGTCGTGCTTGCCGTCGAGGATCACCGCGTCCGGCCGTTCCGGCAGTCCTTCGAGGGCGCGGACGGCCGCCAGCCGGAGAGCGGCGGTCATGCCCAGGGCGTCGATCTCCTGCGGCGAGGCGTGTCCGAGCGCGTACGAGGTCACCCAGTCCGTCAGCACCTCGGTGAGGGCCGCCCGGCGCAGCGGGGTGAGCAGCTTGGAGTCCGTGAGCCCCTCGGGCGGGCGGCGCAGCCCGGTGACGGCCGCGCACACGGTGACCGGCCCGGCCCAGGCGCCGCGGCCCACCTCGTCGACGCCGGCGACGAGCCGGGCGCCGGTCAGCGCTCTGATGGACCGTTCGACGCGGTGGGTGGGAGGTTCGTAGGGCATGGCGGCCCCCACCCTACGCACACCAGCCCTGGAAGGGCCGCTCGGGTGTGTGCCAGTGCTCGAAGGGCCGGTCCAGGTGGTAGCGGCGGTCCCGGCCGAGCACCAGCTCCCGCGTCTCCCCGTTGCCCGGGTTGGAGAGCGACTCGAACTCGGCGACCGTCCAGTGCAGCCACCGCATGCAGAACAGCCGCATGGTCAGCCCGTGCGTCACCAAGAGCACGTTCGGCGGATGGTCCGGCTCCTCGAAGCTTCGCCACAGGCTCTCCAGGAACGCCCCGACCCGGTCGTACACGTCGGCGCCCGACTCCCCCTGGGCGAAGCGGTAGAAGAAGTGACCGTAGGCGTCCCGGGCACGCTTCTGCCGCAGCACGTCCTGGCGGTCCTGCCAGTTCCCCCAGTCCTGCTCGCGCAGCCGCGGCTCCTCGCGCACCCGGATCCGGGTGGGGTCGAGGCCGAGCAGTTGGAAGGTCTGATGGGTGCGCCGGTAGGGCGAGACATAGGCCGACACCCGCTCCTGGCCGAACACGTCGCGCAGGTGTTCCCCGGCGTGCTTCGCCTGGAGCCTGCCCTTGGCTGTCAGCTCCAGAGCGTGGTCGGGGATGTGCTCGTAGACGGAATCGTCATAGTTCCCCTGTGACTCTCCGTGTCGGATGAGCACGATACGCCGCGGCTGTGCCATGACGTCAGCCTATGCGACGGCTTTCGGACGGCCGGACAAGCCTCGTCACACCGTCCACGCGGGCTCCATGTCGATGACGTCGCCGGCGATCGCGGCGACATCGGCCCCGATCTGCGCCCGGAGCGCCAACCGCTCCACCCGCTCCGTGCGGTACTTGGCCCGCTCGGCCCCCGAGTCCCACATGGAGAGCACCAGGAACTCGCTGTCCGGCTCGGCCTCCGCGAAGACGCCGCGCAACATGCCGGGCGAGCCGGCCATCGCCGGGTTCCACACCTTCTCCTGCATCAGCGCGAAGTGCTCCGCCCGCTCCTGGTGCACCTGGCAGTGCGCCACCCGCAGCAGATCGGCGTCCGTGAACTGCGGCTCGAAACCGGTCTTGACGTCGAAGCGGTACTCGAAGAGCCGCACCCGCATGTCCTGGAAGGTGCCGGTCTGGCTGGCCGCGAGCCGGTCGTGGGACCGCGCCATGAAGGAGTCGTAGAACGCCCGGCTCTCCCAGAAGCCGAACAGATGCACCACCCCCGGCCATGGCCGAGGGCGGGGTGCACACCCCCAACCACCGGTGGAAGCTGTGCGGGGTACTGGCCCAGGTCAACGCCCTCTTCCCGGACCGCCGTTACCCGCGCCGCATCGACCAGTGGCTGGCCG
>NZ_SMKI01000169.1 GCF_004348415.1 Streptomyces hainanensis | reverse complement strand
GTGGTGCGGGGCGGGAAACCCCTGGTCTCCGGCAGCTCCGGCAGCTCCGGCGGCTCGCCCGGGCGCTCGCTTCGCGGCTGCGCGCTTTCCTCGCGCCGCGGCCCGCCGGCCCGGCGCCGCCCCGCTCTGCCCCGCCCGCGGTCACCCATGGTCCGACCGGAGGGAGCTCCAGCGGCCTATCGGCCAGCCGATCCAGTCGACCCGGCCGATGACTCTGTCCTCGGAGACGGTTCCGCCCCCCGGGGAGCCCAGATACTCCCGGGAGTCCGCCGAGTCAGAACGGTGGTCACCCATCACCCACAACCGTCCCTCAGGCACTCGGATATCAAACCTGACACTCGAAGGCTCGTCCCCCGGATACAGGTAGTGCTCGTCCAGGGGTTGGCCGTTGACGGTGATGCGACCCTCCGCGTCGCAGCAGGTCACCCGGTCGCCGCCGACGCCGATGACCCGCTTCACGTAGTCGCTGTCGGACGAGGTGCCCAGCCCGACCGCCGCGACCGCGCCCCGGATCAGGCCGACCAGTGGCCCGTCGTCCGCGGTCTCGGCGTCGAAGGAGCCGGCCCCGTCGAAGACGATGACGTCACCACGGTGTATGTCGCCGCCGAACCGGTAGGCCAGCTTGTTCACCAGCACCCGGTCCCCGACCTGCAGCGTGCCCTCCATGGAGCCGCTCGGGATCACGAACGGCTGCACCACGTAGGCGCTGGTCAGCGAGGTGATCAACACCGTGCTCAGCAGCACGACCACCCAGAAACGCACTGAGCGCGACCACCGCAGCCAGGCCCGCCTGGGGGCCGGCGCGGGGTCGCGCTCCGGGAGTCGTGCGTCGGAATCGGTCACGCCGTATGGTAACCGGCCGCACGCGCGCGTCAGTTCTCGCGCTTCTCCTTGATCTTGGCCGCCTTGCCCCGCAGGTTGCGCAGGTAGTACAGCTTGGCGCGGCGGACGGCACCGCGGGTGACGACCTCGATCTTCTCCACGACCGGGGTGTGCACCGGGAAGGTGCGCTCGACGCCGACGCCGAAGCTGACCTTGCGGACCGTGAAGGTCTCGCGGACGCCGGAGCCCTGGCGGCGGATGACCACGCCCTTGAACTGCTGCACGCGGGAGCGGTTGCCCTCGATGACCCGGACGTGGATGTTGACCGTGTCGCCGGGCCGGAAGGCGGGGATGTCGTCGCGCAGGGACGCGGAGTCGACGCTGTCGAGGAGGTTCATGACCTGCTGCTCTCCGTCGCCGATGCCACAGGCCATCAGCGGAACGTTTGGATGGATGGTGATGATCGGCTCGCTCCCCCGGCGGGCGGCGTTCCCCCTGTGGCAGGGTCGCGCGCCGGATGTGAACGGAGCCAGCCGCCTATTCTTCCACGCCGTCCGGCGGGCGCCAAAATCGGCCGTCGGCGCCCTGTCGCCAGCCGAGCGCCGCCAGCGTCTCCCGGTCGTGCTTGTCGAACGCCTCCGGATCGCAACTCTCGATCAGGTCCGGCCTGTTGAGCGTGGTGCGGCGCAGCGCCTCGTCCCGACGCCAGCGGGCGATCCGGCCGTGGTGGCCGCTGATCAACACCTCGGGCACCCCGTGGCCGCGCCACTCGGGCGGCTTGGTGTACACCGGCCCCTCCAGCAGCGCGGCCATCGCGCCGGGCGCGAACGAGTCGTCCCGGTGCGACTCGGCGTTGCCCAGCACCCCGGGCAGCAGCCGCGCGACGGCCTCGACCATGACCAGCACCGGGGCCTCGCCGCCGGCCAGCACGTAGTCGCCGATCGAGACCTCGCGCACGTCGAGCCGGGCACCGTACTCCTCGATCACCCGCCGGTCGATGCCCTCGTAGCGGGCCGGCGTGAACACCAGCCAGGGCGCCCGTGACAGCTCGACGGCCAGCTCCTGGGTGAACGGCCGGCCGCTGGGCGTCGGCACCACCACCACGGGGTCCGCCGCCGGCCGCTCGCCGGCCAGCAGCGCGTCGAGCGCCTCGCCCCAGGGGTCGGGCTTCATCACCATGCCGGGGCCGCCGCCGTAGGGGGTGTCGTCCACGGTGTGGTGCCGGTCGTGCGTCCAGCCGCGCAGGTCGTGCAGCCGGACGTCGAGCAGGCCGCGCGCCCTCGCCTTGCCGAGCAGCGAGACGTTCAGCGGTTCCAGGTACTCGGGGAAGATCGTGATGACGTCGATGCGCACCGGTCAGTCCTCGTCGAGCAGCCCGGGCGGCGGGGCGATCACGACGCGGCGCGCGTCGATGTCGATCTCCGGCACGAACTCGGCGACGAACGGCACGAACGCCTCGCCGCCGCCCTCCCTGGCCACCACGAGGAGGTCCTGGGCCGGCAGGTGGGCGATCTCGCCGACGGTGCCGACGGTGTCGCCCTCCGCGGTGACCACGGTCAGCCCGACCAGCTGGTGGTCGTAGAACTCCTCCGGGTCCTCCGGCTGTTCGTCCGGATCGACCTCGGCGAGCAGCAGCGTGTTGCGCAGCGCCTCGGCGGCGGTGCGGTCGCCGACGCCGACGAAACGCAGCAGCAGCCGGCCGCTGTGCACCCGGCCGCTCTCGATGGTCAGCGGCCCGACGGCCGGCGGGTCGGTGGCCAGGACGCTGCCGGGCGCCAGCCGCCTCTCCGGCTCGTCCGTGCGGACCTCGACGGAGACCTCACCCCTGATGCCGTGGGCGCGGCCGATGCGGGCGACGACCAGTTCCACTGTGCTTCCGTTCTCGCGTTCTCGATCTCTACGTCCTGACACACGAGGGGCCGGGAGCGGCTGTCGCCACGCCCGGCCCCTCGTGCGCTGCCGTTCGCGCTCTCAGCGGACCTCGTCCGCGTCGACCAGGTCGACGCGGATGCCCTTCCCGCCGAGCGCGCCCACGACCGTGCGCAGCGAACGCGCGGTACGGCCGTTGCGGCCGATGACCTTGCCGAGGTCGTCGGGGTGTACCCGGACTTCGAGCACACGCCCGCGGCGCAGGGTGCGCGAGGCGACCTGGACCTCGTCGGGATTGTCGACGATGCCCTTGACCAGGTGCTCCAGGGCCTCTTCGAGCATTCTCAGCCCTCGGTCGACTCGGCCGGGGCCTCAGCCTCGGCGTCGGCCTTCTTGTCGGCCTTCTTGGCCTTCGGGGTGATGGCCTCGCCCCGACTCGAGTCGCCACCCGAAGCCTTCGCGGCGGCCTCGAAGAGGACCCGCTTGTCCGGCTTGGGCTCGGCGACCTTCATCGGCGGCGGCGCCGGCAGACCCTTGAACTGCTGCCAGTCACCGGTGACCTTGAGGATGGCCAGCACCGGCTCGGTCGGCTGAGCGCCGACGCCGAGCCAGTACTGCACGCGCTCCGAGTCGACCTCGATGCGCGAGGGGTTCTGCACCGGGTGGTACAGGCCCAGCTCCTCGATGGCACGGCCGTCCCGGCGGGTCCGGGAGTCCGCGACGATGATGCGGTAGTGCGGCGAACGGATCTTGCCCAGTCGCTTCAGCTTGATCTTGACTGCCACGGTTGTGGTGTCTCCTGCGTGTGTGACGAGTGAGCCGCGCGGGCGACCGCGTGGGGTTGCGGAGCCGGGGGCCCGATGGACACGTCAGCCGGAGGAGAGAGGGTCCTGTGCGACTGTCGAGTTCAGCCGCCCATTCTGCCACAGGCCGTCAGTGGGAGGCTGCCACGGTCAGTGCCTCCGCGATCTGGAACGGCTTCTTGCAGGCTCCGCAGACGATCGGCGCCTGCGCCAGGACGGACGGGACGACCCGGACGTTCCTTCCGCACTCGCACACGGCCTTGACCCGGACGCCCCCGCCCGATGAGCCGTGTCGTGCGGCGGGGCCGCGGAAGGTTCGCTTGGTGTCGGTCGCCGTCGCCACCACGTGCGCCTTGAGCGCCCGCTGCAGCCGCTCGGCCGTGGGTCGATAGCGACGTCTGGTCTCCGGGGTCATGGTGACGAGCGAGAAGCCGCTGCTCGGATGGGGATCCTCTCCGTGGTCGAGTCCGAGCTCCTCGGCGATCGCGAGGAAACGGCGGTTGTGGTAGCGACCGGCACGCGAGGTGTCCCTGACCCCTCGTGCGGCGGCGATGCCGTGCACGGCTTCGTGCAGCAGCCTTTCGAAGGAGAGCTCGGAGCCACAGGCGGACGAGGACTCTCCGATCAGCGATTCGGGTGCGGCCAGATCCGGCAGCTCCGGGTGGTGCCGTTGAATATCGGCCCACGCGTGCGCCAGCTCGGCGGCGAGAACTGGTGGTGTCGTGCTCACGTCGTACCTAACGAGCAAGTCCCCTGGTGTGTTCCGATTCCGGGTCAAGTCCCCGAATTTGCACTTACCAGTCAGTTCACCGCCAATGCGGGCGCCTCGCGGCGGGCTCGACGGGAACCGGCGTCTCTTTGACGGCGGCACATGCCGGACGGTTCCCTCCGGGAGCAGCCCGCTCTGACGGCGGATCGACCGGAACGGCGAGCATAACGAGCGCCCCACCCGCCCCAACGGGCGGGTGGGGCGGACGGGCGTCATTCCCCCGCGGGCATCCCTGGCAGTGGGCTCAGTAGGCGCGGCCCACGACCGCGATGTTGCCCGGGGTGTCGGTGGAGGCCGGGACGGAGCCGTCCTCGGCGACCAGGCAGCGGACCGAGACCGCGTCCTGGGCGAGACGGGCCTCGCCCTCCGGGCCGAGGTCGGCCCACGGGATGCGGGCCCAGCCGCCGGCCTTGGCGGCCTCGACGGCCTCCCCAATGGTCGACACGTCGGAGGTGCGGGACTCGCGCCGCTCGCGGGACTGGCGGAGCAGCAGCTCCTGGTCCTCGTCGAGCATCCCCGGCAGCAGCTTGGGCAGCGCCTCGATGGCGACCGGCTCCTTGCCGCCGGGGATCCGGCGGGCCAGCATCGCGGTGTCGGCGGCCACGTCCCGCGGGCCGATCTCCACCCGCACCGGGACGCCCTTCAGCTCCCAGTCGACGGCCCGGCGGCCGAACGGGGTGTCGGTGCGGTCGTCGACCTCGGTCCTGATGCCGGCGGCGGTCAGCGTGGCACCGATCTCCCGCACCTTGGCCAGCACGGTCGGGTCGTCCTTGATCGCCAGCACCACGACCTGGGTCGGCGCCAGCCGCGGCGGCACGCGCAGCCCGTTGTCGTCGCCGTGCGACATGATCAGGCCGCCGACCATGCGGGTCGAGGCGCCCCAGGAGGTCTGCCAGACGAGCTCGCGCTCGCCGTCGGCGGCGAGGAAGCGGGTGTCGAAGGCGCGGGCGAAGTTCTGGCCGAGCTCGTGGCTGGTGCCCATCTGGAGCGCCTTGCCGTCGCCCATCATGCCTTCGAGGGTGCGGGTGTTGATGGCACCGGCGAACCGCTCGGCCGGCGACTTGACGCCGAGCACGGTGTCGATGGCGAGCACGTTCTCCATGAAGTCGGCGTAGACCTCGTGGTGGATACGGGCCGCGAAGTCACGCGCGTCCTCGTAGCTGGCGTGGGCCGTGTGGCCCTCCTGCCAGAGGAACTCGGTGGTACGCAGGAAGATCCGCGGCCGCATCTCCCAACGGACCACGTTGGCCCACTGGTTGAGCAGCAGCGGCAGGTCACGGTAGCTCTGGATCCACTTCGAGAAGTACTCGTTGATGATCGTCTCGGAGGTGGGCCTGACGACCAGCGGCTCCTCGAGCTGCTTCCCGCCGCCGTGGGTGACCACCGCCAGCTCGGGCGCGAAGCCCTCGACGTGCTCGGCCTCCCTGGTCAGGAAGGACTGGGGGATGAACAGCGGGAAGTACGCGTTACGGGCGCCCGCGGCCTTGATGCGGCCGTCCAGCTCCTGCTGCATCCGCTCCCAGAGCCCGTACCCGTACGGTCGGATGACCATGGTGCCGCGACCCGGGCCGTTGTCGGCCAGCTCGGCCTTGCTGATCAGGTCCTGGTACCAGCGCGGGAAGTCCTCCGCCTGGGGGGTGAGTACGGGAGCCTTAGCCATGCCGCAGATGGTACGGGGCCCGGGCGCCCTGGTGTGAATCGGTTATCCGAGGGCGCCCGGCCGGCGTCACTTCGGGGGCAGCATGTCCCGGAACTCCTTGGGCAGTTCGAAGTTGCCCGGGTCCTGGTCGGCGCCCGGCAGACCGAACGCGGCACCCTCGCCCTGCCGCTGCGAGGCGGCGTCCTCCTCGGCGCGGCGCTTCATCGGGTTGCCCGAGCGGCGGGCGCCCTTGCCCTTCTTCTGCTGCTTGGCCTTCTTGCGGGCGCCGCCGCCCATGCCGGGGATGCCCGGCATGCCGGGCATCCCGCCGCCCTGCGCCATCCGGGACATCATCTTGCGGGCCTCGAAGAACCGCTCCACCAGGCCCTTGACCGCGCTGACGTCGACGCCGGAGCCGCGGGCGATCCGGGCGCGGCGCGAGCCGTTGATGATCTTGGGGTCGGCGCGCTCGCCCGGGGTCATGGACTTGATGATGGCGGCGGTGCGGTCCACCTCGCGCTCGTCCAGGTTGTTGATCTGCTCCCGCATCTGCCCCATGCCGGGCATCATGCCGAGCAGCTTGGAGATCGAGCCCATCTTCCTGACCTGCTCCATCTGGGCCAGGAAGTCGTCGAGGGTGAACTCCTTGGGGCCCTTGGCCAGCTTGCTGGCCAGCGCCTCGGCCTCCTGCTGGCTGAAGGTGCGCTCGGCCTGCTCGATGAGGCTGAGCACGTCGCCCATGCCGAGGATCCGGGAGGCCATCCGGTCCGGGTGGAAGGCGTCGAACTCGTCCAGCTTCTCGCCGTTGGAGGCGAACATGATCTGCCGGCCCGTGACCTGCGCGATGGAGAGCGCGGCACCGCCACGCGCGTCGCCGTCGAGCTTGGAGAGCACCACGCCGTCGAAGCCGACGCCGTCGCGGAAGGCCTCGGCGGTGGTGACCGCGTCCTGACCGATCATGGCGTCGACCACGAAGAGGATCTCGTCGGGCTTGACCGCGTCCCTGATGTCGGCGGCCTGCCGCATCAGCTCCTCGTCGATGCCGAGGCGGCCCGCGGTGTCGACGATCACCACGTCGTGCTGCTTGTCTCGGGCGAAGGCGATCGAGTCCTCGGCGACCTTGACCGGGTCGCCCACGCCGTTGCCCGGCTGGGGCGCGAAGATCGCCACCCCGGCCCGCTCGGCGACGACGGCGAGCTGGTTGACCGCGTTGGGGCGCTGGAGGTCGCAGGCGACCAGCAGCGGGGTGTGGCCCTGGCCGCTGAGCCAGCGGCCGAGCTTGCCGGCCAGGGTGGTCTTGCCCGCGCCCTGGAGGCCGGCGAGCATGATCACGGTCGGCGGGTTCTTGGCGAACCGCAGCCGCCTGGTCTCGCCGCCGAGGATGCCGACGAGCTCCTCGTTGACGATCTTGATGACCTGCTGGGCCGGGTTGAGCGCCTTGGACACCTCGGCGCCCTGGGCACGCTGCTTGACCTGCGCGATGAAGGCGCGCACCACGGGGAGGGCGACGTCCGCCTCGAGCAGCGCGATGCGGATCTCGCGCGCCGTGGCGTCGATGTCCGACTCGCTCAGGCGGCCCTTGCCCCTGAGGTTCTTGAACGTTGCCGCGAGGCGGTCGGAGAGTGTGTCGAACACGGCGCTGGCGGATCCTTAACAATCGGCGGTCATCTCGAAGGCGGTGCCCTCCAGCGTATAGGCCCGGCGCCGGTGCGGGCAGCCCGCTGCGTCATGCCCTGCGGGCGGCCCGGGGCGCGCGGGCCGCCACGCGTCGTCGGCCGTCTAGCCGGCCAGTGCCCGTTCCAGGTCGCGGGCGAGTGCCACCGCCTCCTCGTCGGGCAGCGGGGCGCCGTCGGGGCCCGTGACGTAGAAGGCGTCCACGGCGTTGGCGCCCAGCGTGCTGACGTGGGCGCTCCGCACCCGGGCGCCGGCCGCGTCGAGCGCCCGGCCGATGCGGTGCAGCAGCCCCGGAGCGTCCTGCGCGCGCACCTCGATCACGGTGGCCAGCCGGGAGCCGAGCGGGGCCACGGTGACGCGGGGCGGCGGGGTGCCGGGAGCGCGGCGCGGGCGCCGGTAGGCGGCCTCGCGCTCGGCGAGCCGGCCGGCGATGTCGAGGGAGCCGTCCAGGGCCCGCACCAGGTCGGCGCGCAGCCGCTCGGCCTGCGGCAGCGAGCCGTACTCGGCGGCCACCCGCCAGTCGAGCAGCAGGACCTGGCCCTGGCCCGCGGGATCGACGGCGCGGAGCTCGGCCGAGCGGACGGTGAGCCGGTGCAGGGCGAGCACCCCGGCGACGGCGGGCAGCACGCCTGGCTGGTCGGGCAGGGCCACCACCAGCTCGACGCCCACCGGCTCGGGGCCGCGCTCCTCGTCCCGGTCGCCCGCGGTCTCCCGGTCGAGCGGCGGCTCGGGACGCGGGTGCAGGGCGAGGACGGGGGCGCCGGTGCGCATCGCCTCGACGGCGAGCCGCTCGGCGGCCACCGTGGGGCTCGGGGAGGCGGTGCGCGGCGGGGCGCCGCCCTCCTCCAGGGCGGCGGCGACCCGCTTGACCAGGTCGGCGACGAGGGAGGCGCGCCAGCCCGACCAGGCGGCCGGCCCGGTGGCCAGCGCGTCGGCCTCGGTGAGCGCGTGCAGCAGTTCGAGCGTGCTCTGCCGGCCGACGACGTCCGCGACGTGGGCGATGGCGGCCGGGTCGTCGAGGTCGCGGCGGGTGGCGGTCTCGATCAGCAGCAGGTGGTGCCTGACCAGGGTGGCGAGCACCTCGGCGTCCTCGGCGCCGAAGCCGATGCGGCCGGCCATGTCCCGGGCGATGGTCTCGCCGGCGACGCTGTGGTCGCCCGGCCAGCCCTTGCCGATGTCGTGCAGCAGGGCGGCGACCAGCAGCAGGTCGGGGCGCTCGACGCGCCGGGTGAACGCGGAGGCGCGGACGGCGGCCTCCACCAGGTGCCGGTCGACGGTCCAGCGGTGCACGGGGTTGCGTTGCGGACGGCAGCGGACCCGCTCCCAGTCGGGCAGCAGCCGGGTGATCAGGCCCGCGGCCTCCAGTGCCTCCCAGACCGGCACCGTGTCGGGCCCGGCGCCGAGCAGGGTGAGGAACTGCTCGCGCGCCTCGGCCGGCCAGGGCGCGGGCAGCGGGTTGTCGGCGGCGGCCAGCGCGTGCACGGCGGGCAGCGCGAGCGGCAGCCCGGCCTGGGCGGCGGCGGCCGCGGCGCGCAGCGGTAGGACGGGGTCGCGGTCGGGGCGCGCGGTGCGGGCCAGCACCACCTCGCCGTCCTGCTCGACGACGCCCTCGGCGAGCGGGGTGCGGTCCTCGGCCGCGGGGCGGCGGGGCGCGCCCCGGCCGGAGAGGATGCCGCGCAGCCGGCGGCGCGCGGAGCGGGCGCGGAGCACCCGGCCGACCTCGCGCCAGGTGACGTCGGACGCGTAGGAGATGGTCCTGGCGGCCTCGTAGACGCGGCGCAGCAGGACATCGGCGTCGAGCAGGCCGAGGGCCTCGGCGACCTGGTCCTGGTCCTCCAGGGCGAGCCGGTCGGTGGCACGCCCGGTGGCCAGGTGGAGGGCGTCCCGGACGTCGAGGAGGGTGTTGCGGGCGGCGTCGAGGCCCTGGCGCGGCGCGTCGGCCACCCAGGAAGCGGCGACGGCGCGCAGCGCGGTGGCGTCGCGGAGCCCGCCCCTGGCCTCCTTGAGGTCGGGTTCGAGGAGGAACGGCAGCTCGCCGTGGCGGCGGGCGCGTTCCCTGCCGAGTTCGTGCAGTTCGGGGAGGCGGGCCGGGGCCTGGGCGCGCCACTGGGCGAGCAGCGCGGTGCGCAGCTCGGCGGTGAGGGCGCCGTCGCCGGCGATGTGCCGGGCGTCGAGCAGGCCGAGGTGCACCTTGAGGTCGGCGGCCGCGGTCTCGTGGGCCTCGGCGAGGGTGCGCACGGAGTGGTCGAGGGCGATGCCGAGGTCCCAGACGGGGTACCAGAGGCGGTCGGCGAGGGCGGCGACCTCGCGGGGACCGCCCGTGCCGTCGTGCAGCAGCAGGAGGTCGAGGTCACTGCGCGGGGAGAGCTCGCCACGGCCGTAGCCGCCGACGGCGATCAGGGCGACGCGGCCGGGGCGCGGCCCGGCGTTGAGCAGTCCGGCGAGCCAGGCGTCGGTGAGCCCGGCGAGTTCGGCGCGGCGCGCGGGACCCCGTGTCTCGGACTCGCCGAGGAGGCGCAACCGGGCCGCCGCGTAGCCGCCGGCGGCGACGGTGCCGTCGTCGCCGGTGCCTGGCGCCTCGCCGGTGGTTGGTGCCGTCTCCGCCGTCATGCGGTCCCCAAACTCGTGCTGGTGAAACGGATGGCGCCCGTGCGCCGGGCCGTCGCTCCTCGCGACGGCCCGGCGCACGGGCCTGGCGTGACTACAGGGCGTCGGGACCGCGCTCGCCGGTCCGCACCCGCACGGCGGTGTCGACGGGCACACTCCACACCTTGCCGTCGCCGATCTTGCCGGTGCGGGCCGCCTTGACGACGACCTCGACGAGCTGGTCGGCGTCCGAGTCCTCGACGAGGATCTCGACCCGGACCTTCGGCACCAGGTCGACCGTGTACTCGGCGCCCCGGTAGACCTCGGTGTGCCCGCGCTGCCGGCCGTACCCGCTGGCCTCGGTGACGGTGAGGCCGTGCACGCCGAACGCCTGGAGCGCCGCCTTCACCTCGTCGAGCCGGTGCGGCTTGATCACCGCGGTGATGAGCTTCATGCGTCAACCTTCTTCGCGTTGGCGGAGACCGGAACGGAGTCGACGGACACCGGGGCGGTGCCGGACTGGGAGAAGTCGTACCCGGTCTCGGCGTGGTACGCCAGGTCGAGACCCGCGGTCTCCTCGTCCTCCGTGGCCCGGAAGCCGATGGTGCGCTGGATCAGCTGCGCGATGAGGTAGGTGACGACGAAGGAGTAGGCCAGCACCGAGAAGGCGCCGAGTGCCTGCTTGCCGAACTGCTCGAAGCCGCCCAGGCCACCGGTGGCCAGGAAGCCGACGAGGAGGGTGCCGACGAGGCCGCCGACGAGGTGGACGCCCACCACGTCGAGGGAGTCGTCGTAGCCCAGCTTGTACTTGAGGCCGACGGCCCAGGCGCAGGCCACGCCCGCGACGATGCCGATCAGGATGGCGCCCATCGGGTTGACGTGCGCGCCGGACGGGGTGATGGCGACCAGGCCGGCGATGGCGCCGGAGGCGGCACCCAGGGTGGTGAAGGCGCCGTGCCGGATGCGCTCGTAGACGAGCCAGCCGACGATGGCGGCGCCGGTGGCCACCTGGGTGTTGAGGGCCATGAGGGCGGCGGTGCCGGAGGGGCTGAGGGCGGAGCCGGCGTTGAAGCCGAACCAGCCGAACCACAGCAGGCCGGCGCCGAGGAGCACCATGGGCAGGTTGTGCGGCCGCATCGGGTCCTTCTTGAAGCCGATGCGCTTGCCGATCACCAGGGCGGCGGCCAGGCCACCGGCACCCGCGTTGATGTGCACCGCGGTGCCGCCGGCGAAGTCGATGACCTCCTGCTCGAAGAGCCAGCCGGTCGGGGACCAGACCCAGTGCGCGACGGGGAAGTAGACAACGGTCACCCAGAGCACGACGAACAGCGCCCAGCTGCCGAACTTCACGCGGTCGGCGAGCGCGCCGCTCATCAGGGCCGGGGTGAGAATCGCGAACATCAGCTGGAAGACGATGAAGGCGATCTGCTCGCCCTGGTCGACGGTGATGTCCTGGAGACCGAGATAGTCGAGGTTTCCGATGATGGGGCTCGAGCTGGTGTCGCTAAAGGTGAGGGAGAAACCGTAGAGCACCCACAGGATGCTGACGATGCCGAGCGAGATAAAGGACATCATCAGCATGTTGAGCGCGCTCTTGACCCGGACCATGCCCCCGTAGAAGAAGGCGAGGCCAGGGGTCATAAGCATCACCATGGCGGCACAGATCACCACGTAGGCGATGTTCGTCGATGACAGCACTTCTTCAGGACTCAAAGTGGACGTCTCCTCGGAATGACGACCCGTGCGGGCAGGATCATGGTCGGGTCAGGATTCGCCACAGGCTCTCTGAGGGCCGTTTCGGTCGATGGCCCCATTTGTTTCACGAATGTGACGATGAGGCCCGACGTGTTACACGGTAATGAATCGGATCGGTCCACGGCGGCAGCGCGGTTATCGTGTCCCGCACCGCCGCCGTCGCTCCGGCCGCCCGCCGCGGCCGGCCTCCCGGGTCAGACGGCCCGGCTGATCCGGTCCTGCCGGAACTGCCCGTCCGCGAACTCCGCGGCCTCGCGCACCTCGATGACGTCGCCGAAGTCCCGGCCGGCGGTGGCCAGCGTCTTCCGCAGCCGGTTGTCGACCCGCTCCGAGCGGAGCCGCTCGGCGAGCCGCATCGCCTGCATGGTCTGGGCCGCGCAGGCGCCCGGCTCGCGCGCCAGGAGGTGCACGGTGGCCATGCCGATGAGATTCAGTGCATACGACCTGTGGTGCCCGCCGTCCGGGTCCTCCTCGCATTCGCGGGCGAAAAGCTCCACCGCGCGCTCCATCAGCGGACGGGCGTGCGTGAGGTAGGAGGTGGAGCGGCCGGCGACGTAGGCGAGGTCCCGGTAGGAGTGGGCGTTCTCCGCGTTGAGCTCGGCCTCGGAGAAGAACCGGATCCAGTCCGGGTCGGGCTCGCGCGCGCCCAGGTCGCCGAAGGTCTCCTGGGCGAGCCGCACGGCGCGGTGGCACTTCTGGGTGTTGCCCAGGGTGGCGTGCGCGCGCCCCTCCATCGCGTACAACATCGCCTGGGTGCGGGCGGTGGCGCCGTCCCGGCTGCCGTACTGGGCGAGGTGGATCAGTTCGAGGGCGTCCTCGCCACGGCCCAGATGGATCATCTGACGGCTCATCTTGGAAAGGATGTACGCGCCGAGCGGCCGGTCCTCGGCCTCCTTGGCGGCGTGCAGCGCCAGCACGAAGTACTTCTGCGCCGTGGGCTGGAGCCCGATGTCGTAGCTCATCCAGCCGGCCAGCTCGGCGAGCTCCGCCGTGACGCGGAAGAGACGTTTACGCACCGGTTCCGGATGCGATTCCTGCAACAGGTCCGTGACCTCGTGGAGTTGGCCGACCACGGCCTTGCGCCGTAACCCGCCACCGCTCTGCGCGTCCCACTGGCGGAACTGCGCGATGGTGGTCTCGAGCTCGCCGAGCTCCGGCTCGGAGAGCCCGGTGAGACGGCGGGCGCCGTGCCGCCCCTGGGCCGGCAGGGACGCCAGCGTGGCGCCGGTCGACGCCTCTGGCGTGCCGCTCGGCGTCGGCACCAGCCAGCGCTGCATCGGCTCTATGAGGGCCGGGCCCGCCGACATGGTGAGCGACGTGCCGAGAAAGCCCTGCCTGCCGAGCATCAGGTCGCTGCGCGAGAACTCGTTGATCAACGTCACGGTCTGCGGGCCGGCCCAGGGCAGGTCGATTCCCGAGACCGCGGCGGACTGCCGGGCCGAGCGGAGCCCCAGGTCCTCGACGCCGACGACGCAGCCGAACCGCTCGGAGAAGAGCTCGGAGAGGATGCGCGGTATCGGCTCCCTCGGCTGCTCGCCGTCCAGCCACCGGCGGACGCGGGACGTGTCGGTGCTGATATGGTGCGCACCCATCTGGCGGGCCCGGCGGTTCACCTGCCGGGCCAACTCGCCCTTGGACCAGCCGCTGCGGTGGAACCACGACGTCAGCCGCTCGTTCGGCTGCCTGGCGGCGGTGCCGCCGTTGCCGCTTCCTCCCACAGTTACGCCCCCATCCCGGGTTTCCCGATCGCGTCCCGCCGCCTGCTGACAACGAGTCTAGGAATGCACTGAACGTAATCCTACGGTCACCGGTGTGGCGAGCGACGCCAGGTAATCGCCACCATTCGCCACCCCTCTGGTGAACTCTCATGCCCGCGGTACGCGCTTCACTTGTACGCACGATGTTCGACGTTGGGGGAAGCGAAGCACGCTGGGGGCGCGCGCTATCGAACGCACCCCCCAGGGCGCGCCCCACGGCTGGGCGTAACCATCGGCAGACCGACCCGTTGGAGAGTGCATGGGCTTCACGATCGGCGGAATGCGGGAGATCCGGGAGCTGCGGCTGACCACTCGGCGCCCACGGCGCTCCGACCGGGTCTCCGTCGCGACGGCCGTCGCGGAGTACACGGGCCTCTGGGGATGGGACGTCGTGCCGGGAGTGGGGGCCAGCAGGCGCGGCGGGGCGCAGGGCCGGATCGAGTGCCGCTGCGCGATCGGCGACTGCCGGGCGCCCGGTGACCACCCGCTCGATCCCGGCCGCGTGGTGCCGGCCGGCACCACGCTCGACCAGGTGCTGCGCGCCTGGGAGGACGCCTGGGACGCCACCCCCGGCGGGGCCACGGTCCTCCTGCCCACCGGGCTCACCTTCGACGTCGTCGACGTGCCGGCGGCGGCCGGCCACCTCGCGCTCCCCCGCCTCGAACGGATGGGCCTGCCCGTCGGCCCGGTGGCACTGGCGCCCCACGACCGCGCCTGGTTCTTCGTCGCGGCGGGCGCGGCGGCCGAGCTCCCCCAACTGCTGTACCGCACCGGCTGGGAGGACGTCCCGCTCGACCTGCGGTGCCTGGGGAAGGGCGCCCATGTGACGGCCCCACCGTCCGGCCATGCCGGACAGGGCCCGGTGCGGTGGCTCAGGGCGCCGGCCCTGGAGACGGCGACGCCGCCGCAGGCGCGGTTGTTGCTGGGGACGATCGCGTACCTGGTGGCGGCGTCGGCGCGCTGACGCGGTGCGGGGTTCGTTCGGGGGTGCGCAGCCCTGCCGGGCCGGCGCCCCCGCGTTCCGCGCTGCGCGCGGGTGGGCCCTGGCGGGCCGGGG
>NZ_SMKI01000168.1 GCF_004348415.1 Streptomyces hainanensis | reverse complement strand
GTGGGTGGGTGGGGGAACAACCCCCCACCGCACCACCTACGGAGTGTCCCGCACCTCGATGTCACCGGAGACGATCCCGTCCGTCGCCGCCTGGATCTCTTCCGAGATGTCGTCGATGAAGCCACCGGAGGTGGCCAGCGAGACGCCGTTCTCGGCCAGGTTGTACTCGTGGGTGCCGGACAGCGGCTCCTCGTTCTGAACGCTCTGGATCAGGTCGAAGACCGCCACGTCGACGCCCTTGACCGCGGAGGTCAGGATCGAGTCCTGGTACTCGGCCAGGCCGGGCTGCTGGTACTGGTCGGAGTCGACGCCGATGGCCCAGGCACCGTCGACGGCCGCGACCTCCTCGATCGAGCCGGCGCCGGACTGGCCGGCCGCGGTGTAGATCACGTCGATGCCGCGACCGAGCATGCCGTTGGCCTTCTCCTTGGCCCTGGCGACGTCGTTGAAGCCGCGGTCGTCGTCGGTGTACAGGTACTCGACCGTCACCTCGACGTCCGGGTTGGTGTCGGTGACGCCCTGGACGAAGCCGGCCTCGAACTTCTGGATGAGCGGGTTCTGCACGCCGCCGATGAAGCCGACCTGGCCGCTCTCCGACTTCAGCGCCGCGGCCACGCCCGCGAGGTAGGACGCCTCGTGCTCGGCGAAGACCATGCTGTAGACGTTGTCGCCGTCGGACACCGAGTCCACCACACCGAAGGTGGTGTCCGGGAAGTCCGCGGCGACCTGGGAGATGGCGTCGCCGTAGAGGTAGCCGACGCCGATGACCGGGTCGTAGCCCTCCTGGGCCAGCGACTCGAGCCGCTGCACGCGGTCGGCCGTGGTCTCCTCGTTGCGGGCGGTCCGGGTCTCGACCTCGATGCCGAACTCCTCGATGGCCTGGTCGCCACCGCGGGCCGCGGCCTCGTTGAAGGAGTGGTCGTCGCGACCACCGACGTCGAAGGCGATCGCGGCACCCTGGCCGCCGGAGTCGCCGCTGTCCCCGTTGTTGTTGGAATCCGTGGAGCTCTCGCCACAGGCCGCGGCGGAGAGCGCGAGTGCCGTGGTCAGAGCCACAGTTGCTGCCAGACGTGATACGCGGCGCAAGAGGACGGTCCCTTCAGTTGAAAGCGCCTCTTACCGGCGCCGTTGCCCGCCGATCGTAACGCGCGTAGATCCAGGGAGAAGACTTGGGGAATTCCCGTTATCAGATCGGTGTGAACGCAACGTGGAGGCAACACGGCGCACCACGAGATCGCCCCCGATCGGATCACACTCAGGACGATACGGGACGTTCCGCGTCGACTAGGCTGAGATCGTCCGCACAGCCCGTACCGGTGGAGGTAGCTGTGACCGCCGAGCTCCCCGAGTGGCTGACGCCGCCCAGACCGAGTGGCTGGGAGGCGGACGATCTCGATCACCTACCGCAGGCGCCGCGGCACACGGAACTCATCGACGGAGCGCTGATCTTCATGATGTCGCCGCAGCGGCTCTGGCACTCCCGGCTGGTGGAGAACCTGACCTTCGCTCTGCGACAGGCCGCTCCTGACGACCTCGACGTCGCGCGGGAGATGACCGTCCGGCTGGACCGCAAGAGCCGCCCCGAGCCGGACGTGCTGGTCACCACGGCAGCCTACGACGCCGACCGCACCTGGTACGCCCCCGAGGACGTCGTCCTGGTGATCGAGGTGGTCTCCGAGGAGTCGGCGGACCGCGACCGTTCCATGAAGCCCTTCAAGTACGCCCAGGCGAGGATCCCGCACTTCTGGCGCGTCGAGGAGGAGGACGGGGCGGCCACGGTCCACGCCTACGAGCTCGACACCATGACCGGCTCGTACGTGGCCACGGGCATCCACCGCGGCCGGCTGAAGTCCGCGGTTCCGTTCACCGTCGACCTGGACCTCACCGCCCTCGTCCCCTGATCGTCCGGACCGCTGGGACCTACCCGGGCCACAGCTCGGTGGAGTGCGCCGCCACCAGGGCGGTGATCTCGTGGAGCGCCTCGTCCGCCGGTCGGGGTGGGAGGCGGCGGCCGTCGCGGAGGCGGAGGGCGACCGCGTCGGTGGCGGCCTCGGCCGCGCCGACCACCGCCTGGTAGGGGACGAGCCGGGCCGCCCGGATCCGGGAGCCGAGGCTGCCGCGCCCCGGGTCGTGGGCCTCGGCCCGCAGGCCGAGGTCCACGGCCCGCCGGGCCAGCCGCTCGGCGGCCGGCAGCTCCGCGTCCGAGACCGGCAGCACGACCAACTGCCGGGGCGCGAGCCACGCCGGGAACGCGCCGCCGTGCACCTCGATGAGCTGCGCGACGGCCCGCTCCACGCTCCCCACGATGCTGCGGTGCACCATCACCGGCCGGTGCCGGGCGCCGTCGGGGCCGACGTAGCCCAGGTCGAACCGCTCGGGCTGGTGGAAGTCGACCTGGACGGTCGACAGGGTGGCCTCGCGGCCCGCGCCGTCCACCACCTGGACGTCGATCTTGGGGCCGTAGAACGCCGCCTCGCCCTCGACCGCCTCGTACCGGACCCCGGCCCGGTCGAGCACCTCCCGCAGCAGGGCCTCGGCCCGCCGCCACATCTCGGGCGCCCCCGCGTACTTCCCGCCCCCGCCGGCCAGCGAGAGCCGGTAGCGGGCGACGGTCAGCCCCAGCGCGGCGTAGGCGCGGCGGATCATGGCGAGCGCCGCCTCGGCCTCGTCCGCGACCTGGTCGAGGGTGCAGAAGATGTGCGCGTCGTTGAGCTGGATCGCCCGCACCCGGGTGAGGCCGCCCAGCACGCCGGAGAGCTCCGCCCGGTACATCCCACCCAACTCGGCCATGCGAAGCGGGAGTTCGCGGTAGCTGTGGCCACGGGAGCGGTAGATGAGCGCGTGGTGCGGGCAGAGGCTGGGCCGCAGCACGACCTGCTCGCCGCCGACCTCCATGGGCGGGAACATGTCCTCGCTGAAGTGGGCCCAGTGGCCCGAGATCTCGTAGAGCTCGCGTTTGCCGAGCACCGGCGAGGCGACGTGCCGGTAGCCGGCGCGCCGTTCCTCCTCCCTGACGTACTCCTCCACCGCGTGCCGCACGGCGGCCCCGTCGGGCAGCCAGTACGGCAGCCCGGAGCCGATCAGGGGGTCGGTGTCGAACAGGTCGAGCTCGCGGCCGAGCCTGCGGTGGTCGTGGGCGGTGGTCTCCATCGTGGTCGTCTCCTCCGGGAACAACCTGGGACGAGTGACCACGTGACGAAGCCCCGGGGCACTCGCCCCGGGGCTTCGACTAGGACATCGGTCAGCGCGCCGGGACTCTCTCCGGCGTCGTCGTGGCGGACCCGAAGGGTCCGGCGAACTGGGCGCGCTTCACTCCTCCACGCTAACAGACCGCCGTCCGCGCCCCGGCGCCTCGGCGAGGTCCGGCCGCTCGGGGCCGTGCGGGATGTCGATGCGCTCCTCACCGGTGCGCAGCGCCCGCAGGATGACCCGGGCCACGTAGTCGGGGCGGTGCGCGACCATGCCGGGCGCCGGCCCCGCGCCGTCGCGGAACATCCCGTCGCCGAACTCGGTGGCGGTGATGGACGGCAGGACCAGCGACACGTCGACGCCGTCGGCGGCGAACTCCTTGCGCGCCACCGTGCTGAGCATGTTCACCGCCGACTTGGAGGCCGCGTAGGCGCCGACCCCGGGCGGGGCCAGCACCGTGGTGCCGGAGCTGACGTTGACGATCCGCCCGGCCCGCCGGCGGCGCATCACCGGTAGTACGGCCTGCATGGCCGCCAGCACGCCCACCACGTTGAGCTTCAACAGCGGGACGTACGCGGCGGGATCGACCTCCTCGAGTCGGCGGTGGAAGCTGGCGCCCGCGTTGTTGACCAGGCCGTCGACGCGCCCGTACCGCCCCACCGCGGCGTCCACCAGCGCCCGCGCCCGGGCGGGCTCCGTCAGGTCGGTGGGCACGGAGAGCGCGCCGTCGAGTTCGGCGCTCAGCGCGGTGAGGCGGTCGGCGCGGCGCGCGGCCAGCACGGGCAGCGCGCCGGCACGGTGCAGCAGGCGGGCGGTCGCCTCGCCGATGCCGGAGGATGCCCCGGTGACGATGACCACCCGCCCGGTCAGGTCCAGGGTCGCGGGTTCCTCTCCTCGTGCGCTCACGGCGGCCGCGCTCATCGAAGGTGGGTGGCGAACCAGTCGAGCATCGGCTCCGGGCGGCGCTGGAACTCCAGGTAGCCGTCCCAGCGGGCCGTCGTGCCCTCGATCCACTGAAGCCTCTTCTCCCTGCCGGGGATGTTGTCGTACATCTCCTGTACGTCGCTCGGGTGGGTGAGGATGTCGTCGCGCACCTGGTAGAGGAAGGTCGGCACGGTGACGTTCCTGGCCCACTCGCGCGGGCTCCTGGGGGCGAACCCGATGCTGGTGCGCAGGACGATGAGCCGTTCGAGGTCGTCGAGGCGGTCGGAGAGCCCCATCATGTCCAGCCGGCGCTGGAGGATCGTCTCCGCCGTCACGGGCTGCGGCCCGACCAGGCAGCGGACGCCGTCGAACGCCTCGGGGAACCGCGTCATGGCGGCGAAGGTGGAGCTGCACCCCAGGCACCGGCTGAAGAGACCGATCGCCATGCGACGCGTGTCCCGGCGGCCACGGACGTAGTCGAGCGAGCCGACGACGTCGCGCGCCTCGTAGATCCCGCTCGACGAGATCCCGCCGTTGGCCTCGCCGCTGAGGCCGGAGTTGCGCAGGTCGTAGGCGAGGACGCTGTAACCGGCGTCGTGGAGGATCCGGTAGTCCGGGGTCAGGTCGACCTCGAACCCGTTGCCGCTCGGCGCCCACAGCGAATGCCACGGCTCCAGGTGGGCGGGGATCCCGGACCTGCTGAATCCCATCGGGTGATTGGCGATGACGAGCTTGTCCGACCCGCGTGCCGGGATGAACCAGCCCTCCAGCGGCACGCCGTCCCTGGCGGGGAACGTGACGTCCTCGTAGTCGAGCCCCTGTTCGGCCGGCGAGTGCAGGACCGGGGAGCGCCGCTGGAAGCTGAAGCCGTCGGCGAACTGCTCAAGCAACTCGTCGTTCGTGCCCTCGTTCTCGGCCGCTACGGCCCCCGGGGCGGCGGCGAGCAGGCCCATGGCCGCCGTCGCGCCGAGGGAGCTGTGCAGTAACTGTCGTCTGGCGAGATGGTGACCCACGGTGTCAACTCCTGTACGGGTGGTCGATGCCGTCACCCAGTCAACTCGGCGCCGCTGCCTACCTGAAGGACCGATCCGAGCGGCATTGATACCGTGAAGGTATGGATGACCTGGAGGTGCGGCAGCTCCGGTACTTCGTGGCCGTCGCCGAGGAACTCCACTTCGGGCGCGCGGCGTTGCGGTTGGGCATGGCGCAGCCTCCGCTGTCCCGGGCGATCCGCGAACTGGAGCGGCGGTTGGGCGTGCGGCTGCTGGAGCGCACCACGCGCCACGTCTCGCTCACCCCCGCCGGGGAGGTCCTGCTCCGCGACGCCAAACCCGCGCTCGACGCCGTCGCCGCCGCCGGCCGGCGGGCCCGGCACGCGGGTCGGGCCGAGCCCGGGCTGCGGCTGGCGATGAAGGCCGACTACGACGGCGGGCTGCTGCCGCGGATCCTGGCCGCGTACCGACTGGAGCCGGCGGCGCTCCCGGTGGAGCTCGTGCTGGTCGGGCGTGGCGAGCAGTTGCCGGCGCTGCGCGAGGGGCGCGCGGACGTCGCGTTGCTGCCCGTCCCGCTGGCCGACGACCGGGGGCTGGACGTCGAACCGCTGCTGACCGAACCCCGGTTGGTCGCGCTGGCGTCGACCGATCCGCTGGCGGACCGCCCGCGCCTGCGCGTGGCGGACCTGGCCGGCAGGACCCTCCCGGACGGCACGCCGGCCGACCGCGACGGCCGACCGCCGACCGCCGTCACCGCCGGCCCGTCGCCGTTGGCCGAGGCTCCGCCGAGGCGTCTGGACCTGGCCCAGATCTTCAACCTGATCGAACTGGGCAGCATCGTCTGGTTCCCGCCGGCGTCGGTGGCGCGACGGCACCCGCGACCCGGCGTCGTCTACCGCACCGTCGAGGACCTCGGGCCGATCACCCTTGCCCTGGCCTGGCCACAGGACTCCCGCTCACCGGCCGTCGCCGCCCTCGTCCGCACCGCGACGACGGTCGCGGCGACCGCCGCTCGGCCATGACCGCACGGCACCGTCACTCCGCCCCCGCACCCGCGCCCGCGCCCGCCAGCGCGGCGACGAGCGCGGCGAGCGCCGGCTGGCCGAGCGCGGCCGGCCGCACCGCGGCGCCGATCGCCCGGACCGGCTCGGGCCCGCGCACCGGCTTCACGACCACGCCGGGGTGGCGGCCGGCGAGCCCGAGCTCCGGGATCAGCGCGATGCCGAGGCCGGCGGCGACGAAGCCCTGCGCGGTGGCGTAGTCCTGGCTCTCCGCCACGAAGTCGGGGCTGAAGCCGGCCGCGGCGCAGCCGTCGAGCACCGTGTCGAGGCACGGTCCCGGACCGTCGGCGCGCACCCACGGCTCCTCGGCGAGTTCGACGAGGTCGACCACCTCGGCGCCGGCCAGCGGGTGCCCGGCGGGCAGCACGGCGCGGTAGGGGTCGTCGAGCAGCGGGACCAGCCGCACGCCCTCGGCGGCCCGGCCGCGCGGCCTGACCACCACGGCGAGGTCGGCCCGCCCCCCGGCCACCTCGGGCAGCGGGTCGTCCGGGTCGGTCATCGCGAGGTCGACCCGGACCTCCGGGTGCTCGCGGCGGAACGCGGCGAGCGCGGGCGCCAGCAGCGTGGCGCCAGCGGTGGCGAAATAGCGGACGGTGAGCACCCCGGTGCGGCCGGCCCGCAGGTCGGCCAACCCGCGTTCGGCTTCCGCCAGTTGTCGGCCGATGACGGCCGCGTGCTCGCTGAGCAGCCGGCCGGCGCGGGTCGGCTGGACGCCGCGCCCGACCCGTTCGAGCAGCGGCGTGCCGGCCTGCCGCTCCAGCGCGGCGACCTGCTGGCTGACGGCGGACGGGGTGTAGCCGAGGTGGGCGGCCGCCGCGGTGATCGACCCGCTGGCGACGACGGCGCGGAGCACCTGCATGCGACGCACATCAAGCATGTAGCACAGCTTAACGATGCTCAAGAATCATTCGCTTGTCCTGTTGTGAAACACCCGGCAGCATCGCGGTCGGGGGCCGGTGACAGGAAGGCGGAGGCGAAGGCCATGAACGACGACGGTGGCGCGGCGCGGGGCTCGCTGGCGCGGTTCGCGGCGCTCGCGCTGCTCTGGGGCTCGGCGTTCCTGTGGATCAAGCTCGCCCTGGACGGCGGCTTCTCGCCGGCGCAGATCGCGTTCGCCCGCGCCGCGCTGGGCGCCGCCGTGCTGCTCGTCCTGGCCCGCGCCGCGCGCCGACGCCTCCCACGCGGGGCGCGGACGTGGGCGCACCTCACCGTGGCCGCGTTCTTCTGCAACGCGCTGCCGTTCCTCCTCTTCGGCATCGGCGAACGCACCGTCGACTCCGGCCTCGCCGGCGTACTGCACGCCACCACCCCGCTGTGGTCGCTGCTGATCGGCCTCGCCGCCGGGACCGAGCGCCGGATCAGGCCGCTCCGGCTGGCCGGGCTGCTGCTCGGCTTCGCGGGCACGCTGGTGATCTTCGCGCCCTGGGGCGAGGACGGCCTGCTCACCGGCGGGACGCTCGCCCTGCTGGGCGGCGCCGCCAGCTACGCGGTCGGCTTCGCCTACATGGCCCGCCACCTGACGGGGCGCGGCACCGACCCGTTGGCCCTCTCGGCGGCCCAACTCCTGGCCGGCACGGCCCTGTCCGCCGCTCCCCTGCTGGCCACCGGCGTCACCCCTGGCCATGTCGGGGCCGGCGCGCTGCTCGCCGTCGTCGTGCTCGGCGTCCTCAGCACCGGCCTGACCTTCTACCTCAACTACCGCCTCATCGCGGACGAGGGGCCCACGACCGCGGCCACCGTCGGCTATCTCCTCCCGGTCGTCTCGGTGTCCCTCGGCGCCCTCGTCCTGGACGAGGACCTCGGCCCACGGGTGCTCGCCGGCGCCGCCGTCGTCCTCGCGGGCGTCGCCGCCACCCGCTGGCGGCGCCACACTTCGGCGGTGGCCCGAACGGCCTGACCGAACCCGGGTACCAGCATCGATGTCAGTGCCCGCGGCTACCCTGCTCGCATGATCGACTGGCTGCACGATGCCTTTCCAAACCACGAGGTGAACGTCGCGTTCGCCCGCGGCATACCAGCCGACGCCTTCGTCCGGGGGATAGCCGACCAGGGGCGCGCGCCCCTCGCGCACGGCGAGGGGAACGGCTGGGCGTGGGCGGTGCACGACATGTTCGCCCCCGGCTCCGGCGGCTACCGCGAGGTCGACTACCAGGCGATGTGCCGAGCCGGCGCGGAGATCGTCGTGTTCGTGACCGAGCCCTGTAGTCCCAAGGCGTTCCCTCCCGCCTTCGTTTACCACCGAGGGGGTCGCACGGTCCTCGCGTTCAGCTTCGAGGACGTCGAGCAGCGGGTGGGCGACAATCCGGACTACCTCTCGCCCGAACTGCTCGCCGCGAACCTCATCGGCCCCGACGCGTACTGCGACCAGGAGGAAGAGGACGACGAACACGACTGTTTCGACCATCTCCACGACGATCGCACGCGTCTCGTCGCGGTGATCGCCGCCCACTTCGGGCTGCCCTCGCCGCCGCTTGCCGCGGAGGTGACGGCCACGTGAGCTGGCTCGCCCCGAACACCTTCGTCACCTTCTACCGGGGCATCCCCCTGCCGGTCCTCTCCGGCCTCTTCGCCGAGACGGGGCGGCCCGCCGTCACCGCCGGTGAGTCGTCCGGCTGGGCCTGGGTCACGCACGACGCCTACCCCGCCCGAACAGGGCTGCGAGCCGGCGACTTCTCCCGCGACATCACCGGCTACCGCTACGCGCACCTCGCGGCCCGCCCCGCCGCCCTCGAAACGGTGTTCCTGGCCTCCACGCCCGCCTGCGAGTGCCCGCGCGGGCATGGCTACCTGGTCCCGCACTGCGCGGAGCACCCCTTCCAGTTCGCCTACAGCCGCGGCGGGTTCGAGCAGACGTACTTCAACCTGGGCCGGCGCCGCGAGTCGCGGCGCGGCGGAGGCATGGCCGACCTGCTGGTGCGCGAGTTGCTGAACGCCGGGATCGTCGGCCGGGACACCCCCGGATACGACGCCGATCCCGGCTTCAACGCCGACGGCGCCCACACGGTGCGGGTCATCGCCGACCACTTCGGGCTGCCGTCCCCTCCCCTCCGCGTCAGGCCGTGAACCCGCCGTCGACGTGGATCTCGGTCCCGGTGACGTGCCCCGCCTCCGGGCTCACGACATAGGCCACCGTGCCGGCGACCTCGGCCGGCTCCGCGAAGCGGCCGACGGCCGTGAAGCTCGCGAAGTACTCGGCGTTGGGCCCGTCGGCGGGGTTGGCCTCGGTGTTGGTGGGGCCGGGGCTCACCAGGTTGACGGTGATGCCCCGGGAGCCGAGCTCGTGGGCCAGGCCCCTGGTCATGCCGGCGAGCGCCGCCTTGCTCGTCGCGTAGAGCGCGAGCCCGGGGAACGGGGTCCTGGTGCCGGTGTTGCTGCCGATGGTGACGATCCTGCCGCCCTGGCCCATGTGCCGCACCGCGGCCCGGCTCGCCACGAACGGCGCCCGGACGTTGACCTCCAGCGTCTGGTCGACCGCCGGCAGCTCCAGCTCGTCGAGCTTGCCGAAGTGGAAGACCGCCGCGTTGTTGACCAGGATGTCCAGCCGCCCGAACGTCGCGGCGGTCTGGTCCACCGCGCCGGTCAGCGCCTCGGTGTCGGCACAGTCCGCCCTGATGGCGAGGCCGCGCCGCCCGGCGGCCTTGATGCCCGCCACGACCTCGGCGGCCCGTTCCCCGTTGTTCTGGTAGGTCAGCGCTACGTCGGCCCCGTCCGCCGCGAGACGCAGCGCGATCGCCGCGCCGATGCCGCGGCTGCCGCCGGTGACCAGGGCGACCTGCCCGTCGAATCGATTGCCTGTGTTGCTCATGCCGTCGAGCCTCGTCGCTCGCCGCGACCGACGCTGGCAGCGGAACGACATCGCGTTCCGGCGGGCGGGCGGGCCCGTCCGGCCCTCAGGCCGCCATGCCCCCGTCGACGGGGAGGACGACGCCGATGCCGCGTCCGGCGCCGGTGACGAGGGCGACCTTGCCGGCGAGCAGGGGCTCGGGGTTCGTCGTGACATTCATAGTGCCGAGCCTCCGCCGGTCCTGAGCGAGCGACCAGGCACCGGCGGTACCTCGCTCGGCCCTCCCGCCCGGCGCACACTGAACGACGCGAGTAGGCCCTGGCCGCCTCACGCACGCCCCCTCAGCCAGGGTGGCGCGGATTCGGCACCACTCGCTCCGGGGAGCGCAGCCAGATCTCCTGCCGGTCTCCAGTGACGGTGATCCCGAAGTCGAACAGCGACGGGCTCCCCTCCCCTTGCCACCAGCCGACGGCGTCGGCCGCCTCACGCACCAGATCGCGCGGCCCGTGCCGCCACCACGCGCTGCCCGCTGAGCGCGCCCACGAGCCGCCGTCGTCGGTGGCGAGAAACCAGCCGTCCTGCTGCGGCCAGCACACCACCCCGGGTAGCCAAACGCCGAGCGCGAACCGACCATGCGCGTCCAGCCCGTCGAGCTCCGGCGACGGTCCTCCGCTCACCCGCTGCGCTTCCCCAGCTGTGGCTGCCCAGATCCCCGCGACGTCAAGCGGTACGACCCCCTGCCCTCGTACCGGCATGAAGGCTTCGCCGCCGTGGAACCAACCGCGCGCCGTCCCGTCCTCCTGTACCCGCAGCCAGATCAACCCGGTACCGCGCGCGTTGGGAAACCACGGGGTGACGATCTCCCCGCCGGGACGCACCTGCTCCAACCACGCGGCCGGCACGCGTCGCACGGCGGCCGTCGACAACAGCCGGTCATACGGCGCCCCCGCCGGCCATCCCCCCTCGCCGTCACCCCACACCAGGTGCGGTCGCCGCCCGGAGGACCGCAACGTCAGGCCGGCTCGGTGCATCCACCCAATGTCGATCTCCATACTTGTGACGCCCCGCTCCCCCACCCGCTCACAGAGCAGCGCGGTGTTGTATCCACTGCCACTGCCGATCTCCAACACCCTGTCCCCAGGCTGTGGATCGAGCGAGGTCAGCATGTTCATCACGGCGGCCGGCGCGCTGATCGAACTGGTCGGCTCCTGCCGCGCGTCGTCGACCTGGGTCACGACGGAGGCGTCCGCGTACACCAACTCCGCCCACCGACACGGCGCTTCCTCCCGCACCACCGGCCGCCAGATCTCCCCGCCCCACGCCCACACCGTCTCGGGCGCGAACCGATGGCGCGGCACACGCTCGAACGCCTCACGCTGCCAGTCCCTCTGGAAGTGCCCGTCCTCCGCCAGCGACTTGGTAAGCCACTGGCGGAACTTTTCGATGTCGATGCTCACTTACGGTGGTTCCCGTTCCCCGGCTTCAACGCGTCCGTCTGCTGATCCGAATTCCCCGGCGGTGCCTTCGGCACGGGTGGCGGCTGATCGGCGTTCGGCGGCGGCTTGGCGTGGTCTCCCATGGCAACTCCTCTGGAGTACTATCGGTTTGCCAGCCCAGCATGACCGCCCAACCCGGCGGAAATCCAACGCTATTCACGTTCTGGCATTTGTTCGCCCTCATCTCGGAAATCGTCCGCCCATCGGGCAAGCAGGTGACGTGCAGAGTCCCCCGTCTCGGCATGCGACAGCATGAATTCGAACAGAGCGATGTAATGGTCAACGTCCTTTGGATCACGCATTGCGACTCGCCCACTGAACAGTTCGGCGGTGACCAACGACCGGTCGTAGACAGTGAAGGTGTGAAACGCAGATTCCTGCACCACCCTTGACAGGGGTAGCACGCATATACGCACCCCGGAAAGCCGAGAGAGGGAGGAAAGCCTGTCGAGTTGAAGCGCCATGAGGCCGGGTGAGCCCATACGCCAACGGATGGCCGACTCCGTGAGCAGGAATTCGAACAATTTCGAGCCGTCGTGCAACACCGTCTGTCGTTCAAGCTTGAGCGCTATGGCACGGGCAACATTGCCCTGAGCCGCACTGGTAGGTCTGGTCATGACGGTGCGCATGTACTCGGCCGTCTGAAGCAGGCTTGTGGGAATCGCCGGCAAGAAGAATCGCATGCGGGTGGCTGCCGCCTCAAGCGCGGCAAGCTCTCGCTGCCTGTGGTGCAGCCCTCGGCGCACCGAGGCTCGAACGCATTCGTAATCGATGTTGGCCCGTCTGGCGAGGGCCACCAGATCCGCCGCCGTCTGCTGGTCGAGGTGGAGCGCCTGGACGATCAACTGTACGTCCACCACCGAAGGCAACACCCGGCCCGACTCGATGCGTGAGATCTTCGACTGACTTATCCCACAACACACTGCGAGCCGCACGCCCGAAAGGCCAACGACGAGCCGCAGGGTCTTCAACGCCTGAGCGAGGTCCCTACGGTCGCGGCCAGCCTCTCGGGGATCCACGGTCAATGAACCAGGTGCTCCGCCACGTAGTCCCCGTAGGGCACGGAGTGTTCGATGGCCAGCCGCTTCCACTCGCGATACCGGGCCAGATCCGGGGCTGCCAGCAGGAACCTGCCGATTTGGCGACCTTCCGCGTCATAACGCATCTCCACGACGTTGTCGTCGAGCATCCAGAAGTCCTGGTTCGGCAGCTCCGGATTCTCCCGGCCCGTGAGATCCAGGATTCTGATGTCCTCCCCCGCCTTGGCACTAAAGGCATAGAAGGCCAGCTCAAAGCGGAGATACTCAGTCAACGGCCGAGACAGCACATGCACTCGGCCGATTGTGCGCCCGGTCGCCAGGTAGTGGCGGACTCGGGTCAACCACTGGTTGTCGTCGGGAATCGCAACCCGTCCCGTAGTCCGAAACTCAGCCAGCCTGGACTCCTCTCCGGGCATCCGGTACACGGGCAACGTCTCAAGTCTCCAGGCGTCGCGCTGGTAGGAGTTGAAGAATCGTGGCCACTCCTCACCATCCAAGCGCACGAAAAGCCTCCCGCAGCACCCGCTCTGGAATCTCAACCACGGCTTCGTTCTCCGGTGTGGACCGCTCCACACGCTCCCCCTGCACGGCAATGGTTCCCCGATCGGTCACGAAGATCCCCGGGCAGTCGTCTTCCGTACATTCGCCGTTCCCTCCCGACTGACATGGGCCGCCGGCGATCAAACGGAGTTCCATGATCACCCCCTCTCACGGAGCGTGATTTTTCCATGACCGTACGAGCGTGAGCCGCGGACCGCAAGGAGTATGCACGTTCCCGCATAATCCCATCTGTCGGGCCCCGCCAGCCGGGCGCGCATGCTCGCGTAGGAGCCGGACGGGTCAACCGCAGTCGCCGTCCACGACAAGGGCACACGGAACGCGACGGGCGCGCTACCCGCGCGCCGACCAGCCGCCGCCCTTTATGGCGGCCAGCAGGGCCGCCACGCGGGCCGGCTGGGCCGGGAGGACCGCGACGGGGTCGTCGCTCTCGCGGAGGAGGAGGGAGTCGACGGCGATGGCCAGTTCTATGCAGTCCTGGTCGGGGGAGTCGCTGAAGCTGGACTTCTGCCACTCAAGGCCGGCCATGGATCGTCTCCTTCAACGAGTACAGCAGGTACTGCGCCAGCCCCGAACTGCCCTCTCCCGGAGCGCTCCCGGGATCCAGTGGCGCCAGGGCCACCCTAGCCAAGCGGGCGAAGTGGGCGGTGAATTCCTCGAGTTGGCTTTGATCGGTGAGGAACATCATGCTGGTCGGCTGATCGAGGTTGACCGTCCGCAACTCCGGAGACCCGGCGTCGTAGACGGTGAAGGCACCCCGGGCGGAGGGGTTGGCCGGCGCGCTGAACGGAACGAGTTGCAGTGTGATGTGGGGAGAGCGGGCAGCCTCGATCAGATACTCGATCTGGTCCCCCATGACCTTCCGGTCGATGAAGCCCATGCGGAACACGCCCTCGTGGATGATCGCGTGATACGTGGGCGGATCGTCTCGGACGAGGATCCCCTGCCGTCGACGGCGGATCTCCGCGTAGCGTTCCAGGGACTCCGACGAGAACGCGCCGGACCAGGTGCGGAAAAGCTCGCGGGTGTACTCGGCGGTCTGCAGAAGCCCCGGGACGTAGAGCCAGTGGAAGGTCCGTACCGTGGTCGCGGAGTCCTCCAGCTCGATGAGGTCGAGCAGCGCGGGATTCACCGACTGCCGGAAATCCGACCACCAACCGCGACCATCCGACTCGGCCATCGCCACGAGTCCTTCGACGAGCCGCTCGCCGGTACAGCCGTAGAGCTCGGTCAGCAGACGCACCTTGTCGGCCGAGACATGGGTGCGCCCGGCCTCGATGTTGCTCAGGTACGCCCGGCCGACGCCGATGTGTTCGCCGGCCTCCGCGGCGGACAGGCCGGTGGGCTCGCGCAACCGTCGCAGCTCCAGACCGAGGCGGCGCTGCCGTTGGGTCGGGTTGGTTCGAAGTCCCATGCGATAACGATTCCCGAAAGGGTGTCAGGTTTCCAAGAGTTCGGCGATCACTTCACTCCATGGAGTGGCAATCACGAGAGTGGTGATACATGACACCCCCGCCAGTCCTATGGTCTGGCTCATGATCAGCACCTTCCGGTTCGTCACCCAGAACGCGCCCGACGCCGCCAAGCTCTCCCGTGACCACGTGGTGTGGCTGCTGCGGCACACCGACTCGCCCATCGCCGAGGAGAACGCCCGGCTGCTTGTCTCCGAGGTGGTGACCAACGCGCACCAGCACACCGCGTCACCGCTGATCGCGCTGACCACGGTGATCGGGCCGGCCGGGCTGCGGGTCGAGGTGTTCGACAACAGCCCCGTCCACCTGCCGCCGCCGGCCGCGGCGGCGTGGGAGAGGGAGGGCG
>NZ_SMKI01000167.1 GCF_004348415.1 Streptomyces hainanensis | reverse complement strand
GGGGCAAAGTTGTTAAGTCCATGACAGCCTTCGTTCGCGGTGAGGACCCCCCATGTCTCTGTTACGGATCACCTCCGCAGGCGCCGCCACGGCCCTGGCCCTGCTGACCTCGGCCGTGGTGCACGGTCCGGCCGCCGCGGCCGGCGGCACCGACGGCGCCGCGGCCACGGTCGGCGCCGACTGGAGCCGCCAGTCGATCACGTTCCGCGCCGCCCCGGGGCAGGCCAACGACCTCCAGGTGATGGACATGCCGGGTGGCGGGGACGTGCGACGGATCGCGTTCAACGACGAGGTGCCGATCAGGGCCGGCGACCACTGCGTCCAACCCGACCCGAACGACGCGACCCGGGTGGTGTGCGAGCTGCCGGTGGACGGCCCACGGCCCGACACCATCAAGGTCCTGCTCGGCGACGGCGACGACATGGCGTTCACCGAGTCACCCGGCGTCTCCGTCGTCGACGGCGGCGCGGGGAACGACGAACTCCACGCGCACTCCGCCCACACCGTCGTCGGCGGGAGCGGCGACGACATGCTCATGGGCGGTGTCGTCATGCTCGGCGGCGACGGCATGGACCACCTGATGGGCGACGCCAGGAACCAGTACCTGTGGGGCGGCGCCGGGGACGACCACATCGAGGCGTCCGGCGGCGACGACATCGTGTACGCCGACTCCGGCGACGACCATGTCGCCGCGGGCGACGGCGACGACATCGTCTTCGGCGGCCGGGGCGACGACACCCTCCACGGCGAGGCGGGCGACGACCTCCTCTCCGGCGACTCCGGCGACGACATCCTCGTCGGCGGTCCCGGCACCGACCGCCTCTGGGGCGGACCGGGCAACGACGAGATCACCGAGTAGCCCCGACCGGGTGCCGGGGCCGGTGTGCCGTGGGCCTCAGGCGGCGCAGCGGGTCGCGGCGGGGCGCCGGCCCCCGGCGAACGCGGCCGGGGTGACGCCCATGAAGCGGCGGAACTCGGCCGTCATGTGCGACTGGTCGTAGTAGCCGGCCGTCGCGGCGATGTCCGACCACCGGCCGGGGCCGGCCGCGAGCACGGCGCGCACGCGGTCGATGCGGGCGAAGCGCTTGGGGGACAGGCCGGTGCCCTCGGTGAACAGGGTGCGCAGCCGGCGTTCGCTGAGGTGCAACCGGGCCGCGGCCGCCGCCACGGTGGTGCCGGCCAGGAGCCGCGCGGCCTCCTCGAGTCGCCCCGCGGGCTCAGGACGGTCCGTCAACGCCGTTTCGAGCGCGGCGATCGGGTCGGCGGCGAGCCGGTCGACGTCCAGGCCCGGCAGCGCGCGGAGCGGCAGGACCCGGTCGGCGAGGTCACGCGGCGGACGGCCGAGCAGGGCGCCGGCGCCGCCGGGCCGCATGCGGACCCGCACGCACGAGCGGCCGGGCGGTCCGAGGTGGTAGGCGGCTCGGGTGCGGGGGCCCATGACGACCAACTCACCGCTGTCGACGCGCAGGAGAAGCGTGGTGGCGTGATCGGGCACGTCGACCGCCGCCGAGGCCGCCGCCGTGGCGACGTCGATCCCGGCGACCCAGGGCAGCAGGGCGGGCGGCACGACGAGCGGGGTCACGCGGCCCACGATAGTGCCGAATCGTCCTATCCCCCGGGGCGGGAGCCCGGCCATCGTCGGGGCATGATCCTGGTCACCGGTGCCACCGGCACCATCGGTAGTCATGTCGCCCGCCTGCTCACCGAACGGGGTGTGCCGTTCCGGGCGATGTCCCGCCGCCGGCGGCCCGGCGGGGTGCGGGCCGACTTCGACGACCCGGCGTCGCTGGCCCGCGCGGTGGCCGACGTCGACGCGGTCTTCCTCGTCACCGTGCCCCCGGTGCCGTCCGCCGAGCACGACATCGCCCTGATCGCGGCCGCGCGGGCGGCCGGCGTCCGCAGGATCGTGAAGCTCTCCGCCATCGGCAGCGGCGAGCGGTTCGAAGGGACGACCGTCGGCGCGTGGCACGTCGCCGCCGAGGAGGCGATCGAGGCGAGCGGGCTCGGGTGGACGATGCTCCGCCCGCCGAGCTTCGCCTCGAACCTCCTGTGGCACCGGGCGCTGATCCGGGCCGGGGAGCCGGTCCCGAACCTGGCCGGCGACTCCCGGCAGGCCGTCGTCGACCCGAGGGACGTGGCCGCGGTGGCCGTCGCCGCCCTCACCGACGGAGCGCACGAGGGGCGGCGCTACGACCTGACGGGGCCGACGCCGCTCACGTTCGCCGACCAGGTGGCGATCCTGGGAGGCGTGTTGGGACGGCGGATCGGGATCGCCGACGTGGACGGACTCGACCGGCTGCCGGCCGGCGTGGCCACCGGCGTCAGATGGGCGCGCAGCGGCGCCGCGGCCTACGTCACCGACCACGTGCCGCGGGTACTCGGCCGGCCGGCGGGCACGTTCGAGCGGTGGGCGCGCGACCACCGGGAGGCGTTCACGGCACCGGGGTGACGTCGCGGGACTCCCCGGCGCGGCCGACTCCCGATAGCGTCGGGCACTTCGAGCCGATCAAGGAGTGTGAGTGGATGAGAAACCCGACGCGCGCCTCTCTTCTGCTGGTGGCGGCCGTGGCCGCCACGGTGTTGCCGGCCACCGCTGCGCAGGCGGCCGACGGATACGACCGGTGTCCTGACGGGTACTACTGCATGTTCTCGGGCCTCGACGGCACCGGCGACATGATCACGCTGAACGCGAGCACGCCGGACCTCGCGGCGCTCGGCATGGACGACCGGGCCCGCTCGGACTGGAACCGGACCACCTCGACGATCCACCTCTGGTCGGACGCGGGCTACACCGGCTGCACGGCCGTCACCTCCGCGGGACCGACGGGCAAGGGCAACTTCTTCTCCACCTACCGGGACTTCTTCAGCTCGGTGCAGATCGGCGGGCCAGGCGGCCCGAGTTGCGGCACCCCGCCCGGCGAAGGGCGCTGACCCGGCCCACGGCACCGCCACGAGTCGTCCGTGGCGGTGCCGTTGGCGTACCGTACGGGGCTTGCACCAGGATCAGGACGGCGATGTGAGGAACGAGATGAGACGCGCGAGGTCGACGGCGGTGCGCCGGGTCGGCGGCATGGGCGTGCTCGCCCTGGTGGCGGCACTCGCCATGACGGCCTGCTCGGACGAGTCCGAGGAGTCGACCGACACGGCTTCGGACTCCAGCGAGTCCTCGGCGTCGACCGAGGGGTCCGACGACTCGCCGGAGTCCGACGAGTCCCAGGAGGAGGGGTCCCGGGACGAGGGGTCCGGCGGCGGCCAGGCCACCGCCGGTGACGCCGTGGCCGTCTGGGTCACCGCGATCGTCGAGGACCAGCCCGTGGACGCCTGCCTCGCCATGGGAACCGTGGGCGACGACGGTACGGCCGTGGCCAACACCGCCGAGATGTGCGAGGGCGAAGGGCCCGAGGCCGAGCAGGCCCGGCAGGGGGTGAGCGCGCTCCGCGAGTCGTTCCTCCCCGAGAACCCGGGCGTGCCGCCCGTCGTGGCGGCGGCCGAGGGCACGGAGTCGGAGGGGACGACGACGTTCGGCGGGGATCAGATCACCGTGGACGGCCAGACGCTCCAGGACATCGTGGTGTCCAACTCCACCGGCGTGGAGGCCGGACAGATCGGCATCGAGGTCGAGACCGCCGAGATCGACGGGCTCTGGTACGTGACCGACATGGGCCTCTCCCTCGGCTGATCCCGGCCCGATCCCCGTGCCACCACGCGGCCCCGCCGGTGCGGTGGCACGGGGTCAGTCGCGGGGCCGGTCGAACACGGGGGTGGCGGCCGCCTCGTACGGCAGGCTGGCGATCGCCTCGGCGTAGCCCCGCTCCAGCTCCTGCCGTTGGCGCGCGGTGCCCGGGCCCGCGGGGCGTGCGGCCAGCCGGGCCAGCCGTCCAGGAACGACACCCACCACAACAGGACGGGCGCGAGGGTGCCGTCGCGCGCGTGCCCGCGGTACGCCTTCACGCGCGGGGCGTCCGGTGCCGAGAGCGGGCCCGGTCGGCGGTCCGGTACGGCCAGGACGAGACCGTGCCCCGGCAGTGGTTCCCTCCTCGCCCGGGTCATGGGGCCAGTGTCCCGCACGACCGAAGTCGGCGCCCCCTGGGCGCTGTTCGTCCCTCTCTGGCGTAGGTCCGCTCGGCCACCCTCGCGTCTTGCACGAATACTTACCTGATTTTGATCATTCTTGATCATTTCTTTCCTGTGTGCTGGTGGGTCGGGTCGAAGGCTGAGGGCGGCACCGTCCGGTGCCTCGTCAACTCCTCCCTGAGGTGCGCCCACCATGTCCTCTCGCGTCATACGCGCGCGTATGTCCGCCCTTGCCGGAGTCGCCACCCTGGCGGTCGTCACGGCCACCCTGACCAGCGCCGCCTCCCCGAGCGCCGAGGCCGACCAGCAGACCGAGAAGCGGGAGTCCGTCCACTGGAGCTACCACGGCCGGACGGGCCCGGACCGCTGGGCGACGCTCTCGGAGGACTTCGCGGCCTGCGGTGAGGGTCGGGAACAGTCGCCCGTCGACCTCCCGACGGACGCCGCGATCGGCGCGTCGAGCGACGCGGCCATCACCATCGACTACCGGCCCGTGACCGCGGACCTGGTGAACAACGGCCACACCGTGCAGGCCAACGTGTCGCCCGGCAGCCGGATCGTCGTCGACGGAACCCCTTACGAGCTCCAGCAGTTCCACTTCCACCTCCCGAGCGAGCACACGGAGGACGGCGAACACACCGCGATGGAGATGCACTTCGTCCACGCGGACGCGGCCGGCGACCTCGCCGTCGTCGGGGTCCTCATGGAGCGGGAGGCGGGGGAGTCCGCCTTCACCGACCTCTGGCCGAACCTGCCGACCGAGGAGGGCGGGGAGGCGGCGATCGACGAGGCGTTCGACCTCACCGAGTTCCTGCCGGAAGGCCGCGACCAGTACCGGTACGACGGTTCGCTGACCACCCCGCCCTGCACCGAGGGCGTGCGGTGGATCGTGCTCGACGACCCGGTGTCCGTCACCCCGGGCCAGGTCACCGCGTACCGGCACATCTTCCACAAGAGCAACCGGCCGACCCAGCCGCTCAACGACCGCGTCCTGACCTTCGTCGAGGACTGACGACGACGGGCGCCGTGGCCCGCGCGCCGTGGCCCACGCCCCGGCGGCGTGGGCCACGGCGGCCCGGTCAGCCCTTGAGCCCGCCGGCGAGCAGGTCGGCGCGCCAGAACCGCTGCAGCGCCAGGAGCAGGGCGATCAGCGGCAGGATCGAGAGGGCCGAGCCCACGATGATCAGCGGGTAGAGATCCGTGTCGCCCGCGCCCTTGGCCAGGAACGAGTAGAGGCCCAGCGTCATCGGGTACTTGTCCTGGTCGGAGAGCATGATGAACGGGAGCAGGAAGTTGTTCCAGATCCCGACGAACTGCAGCAGGAACACGGTGACCAGGCCCTGCGTCATCATCGGCAGCACGATGGTGGCGAAGATCCGCACCTCCCCGCTGCCGTCCACCCGCGCCGCCTCCAGCGTCTCGGTCGGCACCGCCGCCTGCGCGAACACCCGGCAGAGGAAGATCCCGAACGGGTTGATCACGGTGGGCAGCAGAACCGACCAGTAGGTGCCGGCCAACCCCACTTCGGCCAGCAGCAGGTACTGCGGGATGGCCAGCACGATCCCCGGCACCAGGACCCCGGCCAGGATGAAGCCGAACAGCACCTCACGGCCCCGGAAGGCGAACTTCGCCAGGCCGTAGCCCGCCATCGCCGAGACCAGCGTCGACGCCAGCGCGCCACCGCCCGCGTAGATCAGGGAGTTGACGCCCCAGCGCCAGAACTGCCCGTCGCCGTAGGTGCTGAGCGTGCTGACGTTGTCCCACAGACCGGTGCCGGGCGCGAAGGTGAAGCTGGTGAACAGCTCGCGCGGCGACTTGGAGGACGCGACGAGGACCCACACCACCGGCACCAGGCAGTACACCGCGCCGGCCAGCAGCACCAGCGTCGCGACCGGTGCCGTCCGTGTCCTGGCTCCCGGGGCGACGCCGCTCACGCGTCACCGCCGAAGGTGCGCCGCTGGAAGAAGCGGAGGACGACGAGGGAGACGAGCAGCGTGCCGACGGCCAGGACGACCGAGGCCGCGGCGGCCCCGCCCAGGTTGTCGTTCATGAACGCCTCCTGGTAGATCTTCATCAGCGGCACCCAGGTCGAGGAGATGGTGGTGGTGATCGGCCGCAGCGTCGCCGGCTCGCTGTAGAGCTGGATGGTGCCGATGATCGAGAACAGGCCGGTCAGGACGAGCGCCGGGGCTACCAGCGGCACCTTGATGCGCAGGGCGATGGTCCGTTCCGAGGCGCCGTCGATCCGGGCGGCCTCGTAGATCTCCGACGGGATCGACCGCAGCGACGTGTAGATGATGATCATGTTGAACCCGACGCCCGACCACAGCGCGATGTTGGCCAGCGAGAAGTAGAGGGTCGGGTAGGAGAGCATGTCGAGCGGGCCGCCGCCGAGTTCCCTGGCGAGATGGCTCACCGGGCTGGTGCTCGGCAGGTAGAGGAAGCCCCACAGCAGGCTGGCGATCACCCCGGGCACCGCGTAGGGCAGGAAGATCGCCGTCCTGGCGAAGCCCGCGAAGCGGACCCGGGGCGTGTCCAGCAGCAACGCGAAGAGCAGGGCGAGGCCGAGCACGCACGGCACGGCGATCAGGCCGTAGCCGAGGAGCCGCCCGAACCCCGCCAGGAACTCCGCGTCGGTGAAGACGGCCGTGTAGTTGTCGAGGCCGATGAACCCCTCGACCCGACGGCCGTAGGCCCCGGAGCCCTCGACCCGCAGACCGCGGAAGCTCAGGTACAGCGCGTAGCCGATGGGCACCAGCAGGAACGCCACGAAGAAGGCCACGGCCGGGGCGACGAAGAACCAGGGGACGAGCCGGCGCCTGGCCCGGCGCGCCCGGCGCGGCGGCGCCGGGTCCCGCCGGGCGCCGCCCACCGAACGGGTGCCCGGCGGAAGGGCGGTGGCCTGGTCGGTGGTCATCGCCGCACCGGGTAACCGGAGTTGGCCAGGTCCTCGACGACGGTCTCCTGGGTGGCCGTGTAGACGTCGCGGAAGGGGGTGCCGTCGAGCGCCGCCTGGTTGAGCGCGTCGCTGAACGCGCCCTGCGCCACGTTCACGTTGGGACCCCAGGTCATCGGGATCGTGGTGTCCTGGATGACCTGGTCGGCCATCGCGTAGAAGTCCGTCTGCTCGGGCATCAGCCGCGGCGGGTCGCTTTCGAGGGTGGCCGCGCGCCCGCCGTTGCCGCCGGGGTAGAGGTCCAGGTCGAGGAGCAGCTCGGAGCCCTCGTCGGAGGCGCCCAGCCAGGCGGCGAACTCCGCGGCCTCCTCGGCGTGTTCCGACTTCTCGGGGACCAGGTAGGTGGACCCGCCCTGGAACGGTACGGCCGGGTCGCCCGCCGTCCACTGCGGCAGCGGCGCGGCGGCCCACTGCCCGGCGGTGTCCGGGGCCACGGAGTAGAGCACGCTCGGCGCCCAGGCGGCGGCCGCCCAGCTGAGGATCCGGCCGTCGTTGATCTTGGCGTTCCACTCGGGTGTGAGCAGCGGCTCGACGGAGACCAGGTCGCGGTCGACGAGGTCCTGCCAGAAGTCCGCCGTCCGCAGCGACGCCTCGTCGGCGATGCCCACCGTCCAGCCCTCGTCGTCGGCGCTCCACCAGCGGGAGCCGGCCTGGGCGGCCTGCGCGGCGAAGAACTCGAACTGGCTGGCCGAGAAGCTGGCGATGTAGACGTCGGGGTCCTGGGCGTGGATGGTCTCGGCGGCCGCCGCGTACTCCTCCCAGGTCGTCGGCACCTCGACCCCGTACCGCTCGAAGAGGTCGGCCCGGTAGGTGAACATCATGGGGCCGATGTCCTGTGGCACGCCGTAGACGCGGTCGTCGACGCTGTTGAGTGCCCAGACGTTCTCGTCGACGTTCTCCCGCGCGTCGGCCACGTCGTCGGTGATGTCCCGGACCACGCCGGAGACGACGAGGGACGGCAGCGCCCGGTACTCGACCTGCACGATGTCCGGCACGTCGTCGGCCCGGTCGGCGGCGAGGAGCTTGGACGAGGTCTCCGCCGTGCCGCCGACCTCGGAGAGCCGGATGGTGACGCCCGGGTGCTCCTCCTCGTACCGGTCGATGATCGCCTGGGCGGCCGGATCGGCGCCCTTGAGGCTGTAGGTCCAGAACTCCAGCGTGACGGGCCCGTCCGCCTCGTCGGAACCGGCGCCGCACCCCGCGAGGACGGTGGTGGCGCCACCCACGGCTATGGCCGTCAGCGCGCGGGCGAGGCGAAATCGGCCTGCGGCGCTACGAGTTCGCGGTGGCGTGGTCATGCACATCTCCTTTGACGCACAGGGGAAGCGTCCCGCTTGTCCCTGTCTGAGGTTGCCTTATGCTCATGGCAACGTTGTCATTCGTCAAGTGGTCCGCCCCACACGCCCCACACGCCCCCACACACCAAGGAGCCGATGTGTCCGCTGCCGAGATACGTCCCGTCGTCGCGGGCTGTCACCCGGACCCGTCGATCTGCCGCGTCGGCGCCGACTACTACCTGGTCACCTCGTCGTTCACGTACTTTCCCGGGCTTCCCGTGCACCGCAGCCGGGACCTCGTGCGGTGGGAGCGCGTCGGGCACGTGCTCGCCGATCCGGCGCACGTCGACCTGGCCGGGCTCGACGTCTCCGACGGCGTCTGGGCGCCCACCATCCGGCACCACGACGGGCTCTTCCACGTCGTCTACACGGTCGCCGAACACCGCAGGGGCCGCGCGACCTTCGTCAGCACCGCCACCGACCCGGCCGGGCCGTGGTCGCCGCCGGTCGACCTGGGGGCCGACGGCATCGACCCGTCGCTGTTCTTCGACGCCGACGGCCGCGCCTGGTTCACCGCCGCCCGGGACGCGCTCTCCGCCGACGCCACCGGGCCCGCCGAGATCTACCTCCGCGAGTTCGACCACCGCGCGCTCCGCCTCGTGGGCCCGAGCAGCGTGCTCTGGCACGGCGCGGTCGCCGGTGCCTGGGCCGAGGCCCCGCACCTCTACCGGCGGGGCGACGTCTACCACCTGCTGGCCGCCGAGGGCGGCACCGAGCGCAACCACGCCGTGACCGCCGCCACCGCGCACTCGCCCACCGGCCCCTACACCACCGACCCGCGCAGCCCCCTCCTGACCCACCGCCACCTGGGGGCGGGCGCGGCCGTGCAGAACGTCGGCCACGCCGACCTGGTCGACACGCCCGAAGGGGACACCTGGGCCGTGGTGTTGGGGGTCCGCCCGCTGGACGGCGGGCACACGCTGGGCCGGGAGGTCTTCCTGGTGCCGGTCTCCTGGGCGCCGGAGGGACCCGTGTTCGCGCCCGGCACCGGCACGCTCGCCGACCCGGACGGCCTGGCCGGGCACCGGCCGCCGGACGACGACGCCCCCGCCGACTGGGTCGGCCTCCGTGGACCCGCCGCCCACCGGTGGGACGGCGCGGACCTGGCGCTGGCCCCCGCACCGGACGAACTCGCCTCCCTCGGCCGCCCCGCGTTCCTCGGCCGCCGACAGGACCGGCACCACTGCGCGTTCGCCGCGACGGTCCCGGCCCCGGCCCCGGACTCGGCGGACGGCCACGTCGGTCTTGTCGCGTTCCAGCACCAGGACCGCCACGTCGCCCAGCGGGTGCGGCGCGCCCCCGGCGGCGACGTCGTCGTCGAGACCGTCCTGAGGTCGGGCGGCGCCCACACGGTCCTGGCCCGTCGTCCAGGCACCGATCGCCAGCGGTTGGAGATCCGCTCCGACGGGCGCCACTACTCCTTCGGCACGGTGACCGACGGCGTCCTCGACGTCCACGCCACCGTCGACGCGCGGCTGTTGAGCACCGAGGACGCCGGCGGCTTCGTCGGCGTGCTCCTCGGCGTCGCCCACCAGGGCCCGGCCGAGGCGCCGTGGGCCGCCGTCGAGGACGTGACGTACGCGGGCCGATACGCGTAGCGCTCCGACCGGGAAGGCGAGCATGGGGTATCGCCGAGACAAGCCCAAAGGGGGCCAGGGGATGCCGCCCGCCCTACGGCGCCACGCAGTCGCTTGGTGCCGCAGCGAGCCGGGCCACCTACTCCTGGCGGGCGTACGGCCGAGTGCTGCCGGCCGCTTCCCGCTCCGGACCGAAGGGTGGGTGCTTCCCGCGGCTGGTGCCGTGCACGTCGTCGAACTCGCGCAGCGCCCATGCGGAGTTGGGCGCGTCGTGCCGCGCCCACCGGTTCAGCGGGTCGGGCCAGCGCAATAACGATCGTCAACCGACAAGGTCAGTAGAAGGCGATCCCGATGCCCGCGCCGTTGACCCAGTCCCAGAACGACTCGTGCCCGCCGACCTGGTCCCCGTCCTTGAACGACCAGCACGCGACGGTCGGATACCCGGCATCGTCCAGGACGTCGAGGTCGAACAGGAACGCTTGGTAGTCGTTCCCGCCGACGCCGTCGACGAACCGGTCGGGTGGAAGCCCGTTGAGCCGGTCAGTGGCCTCATCCAGGCGGCCGTCGAAACGATCGAGCATGTTGCGGTCGAACCCCGGGTGGAGCCGACCGAAACAGGCGTGGGCGGACCAGAAGTCCCGGACCGGGCGCGGTACGGGGCCGGCGAGGACCGGCAATTCGGTGGCGCGATCCACCGTCCGCGGTGCGGCGCCGAGGACGATATCCGGGTACGAGTCGTGGCCCGGGTCGGCGAGCTGTTCGAGCGTGATCAGTTCACCGATGGGGCCTGGGTCGTTGTCGTCGCGTCGCCAGGCAAGGTAGGCCAGGACCGCCCGACCGTCTGGATCGGTGAGCAGGGCCAGGGCCAAGGTGCGGTCCCGGATGGTGGCGGTGAGGTTCGGCGCGTGATCGGCGACCAGCGCCCAGACCCGGTCCAGTGCGGCCGACCATCCGGCGTCCGGCTCGATGCCCCACGGGTTGGCGGCGAACGACCGGTCGCCGACGCCGTCGCGGAAGAACAGACCGGAGACGGTGTAGGCAACGTGCTCGCGATACCGGATGACCTCCTGGATCGCCTCCGGGTCGCGGGTGGCGAGCAGGGCGGCCAGCATGTCCCACCGTTCGTGGAAATCCGAGCTGTTCCGGAATCCAACGAGCAGGGCGGCGGTATCGACGTCCGACGCCGCGGTGGCGAACGGCTTGCCGGTCGGGCCGGACGGTTCGACATGGTGCTCGAACGTCACGTGCGGGAGGCGTTCTGGCAGGTCTCCAAGCTCGGCAGCCTCGCACCGGTTGAGGTTGACGAAGTGAAGGGCGGGCATCGTGGCGGTCGCGGCGAGGTCCCGCACAGGGCAGCCGCCCAGGCCCAGCACCTGGAGCAGTGGCATGCCGGCCAGCGGTGACACGTCCACCACCTGGGTGCCGTCCAGCCGGAGTATGCGAAGCCCGCCGAGGCGTGCGAGCGGTGTGATGTCGGCGATCGGCGCTGTGATCGACAGGTCGGTGAGTCCTTTCGCGTCGGCTATCGCGTTGACGAGCGCGGTGACGTCGAGCGGGACCGATGACTCGATGGACAGCCAGCGCAACCGGCGCAGGCCGGACAGCGGGCTGAAGTCGCTGGTGGCACGCAGGCGCAGGCGCAGCCCGTCGACGGCGTCGAGCGCGTCCTGCGGAATCGGGCCGCCGGTGATTCCGGTGGCCGAGCGGAGGGCAAGCTCGACCCGGCGTTCCGCCGGCTCGCCGAGGTCCGTCCGGGGTGCTCGCGCGTACCGGTAGCGGGACGGGTCGCCGGACACCCGCGCGTCGGCTTCGGCGACGATCGTGGCCGGTGTGTCGGTGAGGTCGTTGCCGTACACGTCGAGCGTGGTGAGCCCGGTCAGTTCGCTGATCGAGGGGGGAAGGCCGGTGAGCCGATTGTTGGCCAGGTTGAGTTCGGTGAGCGCGGTGAGCCGACCGATGGATTCCGGCAGTGACGTCAGGTGGTTGCCGCCCAGCCCGAGCCTGGTCAGCGCGGTGAGCCCGCTGACGCGCTCCGGGAGGCGGGCAAGCTGGTTGCCGGATAGCTGGAGGTCGGTGAGAGCGCTGAGGTCGCCGATGCTCTCGGGGAGTGCCGTGAGCGCGTTGCCGGACGCCGGAAGGGTGTTCAGGGCGGTGAGGCCGCCGATGCTGTCCGGCAGTACGGTCAGCCGGTTGTCGGTCAGGTAGAAAGTTTCCAACCGGTGCAGCCGGCCGATCGAGACCGGGAGCGCGGTGAGCGCGTTGTGGTCCAGAGTGAGGCAGACCAGGTTGGTGAGGCCGCCGATACTGTCCGGCAGTGCGCTGAGCCGGTTGTGCCGCAGGCTGAGGTACTCCAGCCGGTGTAGCCGGCCGATCGAGACCGGGAGCGCGGTGAGCTGGTTTTCCTCGAGCCAGAGGTAGGTGAGTGCGGTCAACCGGTCAAGCGAGTCCGGTAGCTCCGCGATGCCGTTCGAGTCGAGGCCGAGATTGTTCAGCGCGGTGAGGTCGCCGATCCACTCCGGGAGCGCGGTGAGCCCGCAGTAGCTCAGGTGCAGGTCGGTCATCGCGGTGAGGCCGGCCACCCACCCGGGCAGGACGCCGATCGTGTTGAAGCTCAGGCCGAGCCGCTCCAGGCGGGTCAGGTTCGCCAGTGCGGCCGGCAGCTCGGTCAGCTGATTGCTGCTGGCGTCGAGCCGGACCAGACGGGTGAGGCCGCCCAACCATTCGGGCAGCGCCGTGAACCGGTTACTTCCGAGATCGAGATCGGTCAGGTCGGCCAGCCCCGCGACCGAGGGCGGCAGCGAGTCGAGATGGTAGTTGTCGTTGAGGTTGAGCCGGGTGAGACCGGTCAACCCGCCGATCGTGTCCGGCAACGCCTGCAGCCGATTGGATGCCAGGTCGAGGTCGGTGACACCGGCCATGGCATCGAGGGTGTCCGGCAGTTCGGTCAGGTGGTTGTGTGACAGGTCGACCGTGGTCAGGTCGGTGCGGCCGAGCAACGACGCGGGAAGCGCGGTGAGGCCGAGCCCGCGGAGACTCACCGATGTCTGCCCGCTCCGTACCGCCTCGGCGATGCGCGCTGCGGCCTGCTCCTGTGCCACTGCGTTGATGGTCATGATGGCCCCCGTGCATCGGATGTCGTCCGTCCCGGCAGTCACGAGTCGACAACATGATCGAATCGGGCAATTATTGCCGATGCGGTGTCCCGGCGAGTGACGCCGGACCTGTCTCGGGAACCAGGACGAACTCGATGTCACCGTCCAGGCCCGCCTCCTCGGCAGCCTCGCGCCGGGCGGCCTGCACGGGAGACTCAGCGGCCCCGCCGCCGGCCACACCCTGCCAACGCCCTTGTCCCTGCCCGAGGGTCTCGGCGATACCCCGGCATCTCCGGTGAGACGTCGACGCCACGCGCCTCGGCCCCGCGTCGCACCGCCTGGACCCCCGGGGCGGGCGGGCTCGCGTTGGTTCGGCCCGCCCACCCCGGCTGTGGGGGTCACCCGTTGGCGACGATCTCGTTCACGATCCACGCGCCGAGTTCTTCGGTCATGGTGGTGTGTCCTTCGTTGCGGCTGGCGCACAGGAAGGCGTCGAGTTCGCTGGCGTCCGGTTGGATCGGCGCGTAGAGCGCCTTCGGGTCGTCGATGTCACCGGCGGCGACGGCGCTGATGCTGGGGATGAAGCAGGAGGTGCGGATGCCGCCCTCGTCCACGGTGTTGCGGAGAAGGCGCATGAGGAGGCCCGCCAGGCCGAAGCTGCCGGGGTCGCCGCCGTCCGGCAGCGGCAAGGTGAACACGCCGCCGGGAGCGCCGTCGATCTCGGGCAGCGCGCTGGTGCGGACCTGGATCGGCTCCGTGCCGCTCCTCTGTAGGCGGGCGACGACCTGCTCGCCCTGGGACTGAGTCCTGAGCCAGGTGTCCCGCAGCGTTTCGCCGTCGCCCCTGACCGCGGTCACGTCGGCCGCGACACCGTTGCCGGTGCCGGTGTCCACGCCGTTGGCGACCCCGATCCTGCGGACGTTCCGAGCCCATCCCCCGAGCTCGTCGAGCTCCCTGAGGAACGCCACCCGCTCCGGTGCCGGCGCCGGGGTGTCGTCGACCTTCGCGAGGTACCAGCGCGCCAGCTCCTTCGCGGCGGGGCTGTTGAGCAGGCCGGAGAACAGGCGGAGGGAGTCCCCCACGACGGGGTCCTCGCTCCAGTTGTCCGTCGCGAAGTGGATGAAGGCCTGGAGGGAGACGGGGAGCCATCCGCCGTGGTGGGGAGAGTCGTAGGAGAGGTGGAGGGACGTCTCGTGGTCGGGAAGGCCGGGGTCCTGCTCCATCTTGGCCAGCGCGTAGCGGGTGACCACGCCGCCCATGCTGAAGCCGCCGACGACCAGCTTCGCATGGCCCACCCGCTCGGCGAGGGCGCGGCGGACGCAGTCGATGGCGGTGTCGGCGTTGTCCTTGATCGACGCCGTCCGGTCGGTGTAGCCGAGGATGATCACGTCCCGGCCGGTCGCGTGGAGTTCGGAGACGAAGCGGAAGTCGCCGTTCTCCTCCAGGCCTTGCCAGAGCCGGTCGAGGTCGCTCGCGCCGCTGGAGAAGCCGTCGGAGAGGATGACGGGCCTGACGAGCTGCCGACGGTTCAGCGGGCTGTAGTAGACCCAGGCGGTTCCGCCGGCGAGGGACCACTCGTCATGCGGCTCCGGTGCGGGGGGCGTCGCGGAGCGGGGCTCGGGGGAGACCGGGCCCCAGATGTCAACGACGGGGGTGGGCATGATCGGTTGACTCCTTGGGTGGTTCGCGGGTTCGCCGAACGGCTCACCTCGGACGGCACCTTAGGGAGCCGAACGTCGTCACCAGGGGCAGCGGGCGCGTGGGTTCACACGAAGGTGGCTACCTTCGCCCCGGAAGGTGTACGTGCCCGCGAGCTCGGGCACCCGGCGCCGGCCGCCGGCCGGCATCAGGTCGGTCGCGTCGGCGCGGGACAGCGACGTGTCCCGGCG
>NZ_SMKI01000166.1 GCF_004348415.1 Streptomyces hainanensis | reverse complement strand
GCCCGACCCTCTACGAGGAGGGGCCGTGGGTCTACAAGCGCGACGGCCTCTACTACCTGGTCTTCGCGGCGAACTGCTGCTCGGAGTCCATCGCCTACTCCACGGCCCCCGGCCCCACCGGGCCCTGGACCTTCCGGGGAACGATCATGCCCGCACAGGGCAGCAGCTTCACCAACCATCCCGGGATCATCGACTTCCGGGGCAGTTCCTACTTCTTCTACCACAACGGCGCGCTGCCCGGCGGCGGCGGCTTCACCCGCTCCGTCGCCGTGGAGCGGTTCCAGTACAACGCCGACGGCACCATCCCGACGATCAACATGACCACCGCCGGGGTGCCACAGCTGGGGACGCTCGACCCGTTCGTCCGCCAGGAGGCGGAGACCAGCGCCTGGGCCTCCGGCGTCGAGACCGAACCGTCAGGCGAGGGCGGGATGAACGTCGGCTACGTCGACAACGGCGACTGGCTCAGGATCAGGGGCGCCGCCTTCGGCACGGGCGCGAGCTCCTTCAGCGCGCGGGTGGCCTCGGCGACCAGTGGCGGCACCATCGAAGTACGCCTGGACAGCGCCAACGGCCCACGAGTCGGGACCTGCACCGTGCCAGGCACCGGCGGCTGGCAGACCTGGACCACCGTCTCCTGCCCCGTCACCGGCGCCACCGGAACCCGCGACCTCTACCTCCGGTTCACCGGCGGAAGCGGCTTCCTCCTCAACATGAACTGGTGGCGGTTCACCCGCTGAGCGCCCAGTCGTCGACGGCTCCGATCGACAACTCCGCCCCGGCGTTCCACTCTCCGACCGTCACCCCGGAACGCCTCCCCGAGTCGGGGAGCGCTTCCGGCCCTCCACGAAGTGAGGTACGTCCATGCGCACGCTCTTACGAGGGGCAGTGGCAGCCCTCCTCGCTCTGCCGCTCTTCCTGACGTCGTCGCCGCCTGCCCAGGCGGCACCGGCATCCACCCCGCTGGCCATGGCCAGTGGCTTCTACGTCGACCCCAACTCCAGCCCCGCCGTCTGGGCGGCCGCCAACCCCGGTGACGGACGCGCGTCCGCGATCCGCGACTCCATCGCCAACACCCCCATGGCCCGCTGGTTCGGCTCCTGGAGCGGCGACATCCGTTCCGCCGTCGGCTCCTACGTCGGCGCGGCCCAGTCCGCCGACAAACTGCCGCTCCTCGTCGCCTACAACATGTACGGCCGCGACGCCTGCGGTGGGCACTCGGGGGGCGGAGCCCCGTCCCCGTCCGCGTACGCGAGTTGGATCGCCGCCTTCGCCGGCGGTATAGGCGGCCGGCCGGCCGTCGTCGTGCTGGAACCCGACGCCCTCGGCGACTACAGCTGCATGTCCCAGGCTCAGATCGTCGAGCGTCAGAACATGCTCGTCAACGCCCTCTCCCAACTCCGGTCGAACGCGCCGAACGCCTGGGTCTACCTCGACGGGGGCAACCCCGGCTGGATCGACGCCTCGACCATGGCCGATCGGCTCAACGCGTCCGGCCTCGGCCTGGCCAGGGGCTTCTCCCTCAACGTCTCGAACTACTTCCGCACCGACGAGAACGCGTCCTACGCCAACAGCGTCAACCAGGCGCTGCGCCAGCGTCACGGCTACACCAGGCCGTTCGTCGTGGACACCAGCCGCAACGGCAACGGCTCCAACGGCGAGTGGTGCAACCCCGGCGGACGCCGGATCGGCACGCCCACCCAGCAAGGAGGCAGCGGCGCCGAGATGCTCCTGTGGCTCAAGACCCCGGGTGAGTCCGACGGCAACTGCGGTGTCGGATCGGGCTCCACGGCCGGGCAGTTCCTGCCGGAGGTCGCCTACCGGATGATCTACGGCTACTGACACCTGACGTCAACCACCTCGGCACGGGCGCACCCGGCCCGCGCCGAGGTCGGCGGCACCGGGGCCAGACGGAGTGAGCGGTCGATCGCCATGCGGGGCTTCGCGCCGACGATCATCCCCGGGATAGTGGGCGCCCATGGATGAGGTCAAAGTCGTCGTCGCCCATTCCGAACGCGCGACTCTGCGCGTCGGCGACGTGTTCCTGAAGGTGGACGCCGATCAGGCGCGCCTCGACGTCGAGGTCGAGGCGATGTCCCTCGCGCCGGTCCCCACCCCGGAGGTCCTGTGGCGCAAGGCGCCCGTGCTCGCGATCGCCGCACTCCCGGGGACGGCGCTCGGCCGTCTCGGCGGGCCGTCGACCGGGTCGTCGGCGGCGTGGACCGCGGCGGGCGCCGCCATCCGGAAGCTGCACGACGCGCCGCTGCCGCCCTGGGCCGGCCGGCGCCGCAGGAGTCCCGACGAGTTGGTGGCGGAACTCGACGGCGAGTGCGAGTCGCTCGTGACGAACGGCGTCCTGCCCGCCGACCTGGTCAACCGCAACCGCCGGGTCGCCGAGGCCGCGCTCCGGCCGTGGACTCCGGTGTTCACGCACGGCGACCTGCAGATCGATCATGTCTTCGTCGACGGCGACGAGGTCACCGGCATCATCGACTGGTCCGAGGCGGGCCGGGGTGATGCCCTGTTCGACCTCGCCACCCTGACGCTCGGACACGAGGAGCACCTCGACGACGTCATCGCCGGCTATGGCACCGACATCGACCTCGACGTGATCCACGCGTGGTGGTCCTTGCGGAGCCTGCTGGGGGTTCGCTGGCTGGTCGAGCACGGCTTCGACCCCTTCGCGCCGGGCTGTGAGGTCGACGTGCTGAGATCCCGGATGTGAGGCCGCGCCGGCCCGACTCGCCACGCCTGCGTTCTGACGCATCGGCGGGCCGCCTACTGTCCAGGCCGCGAGGCCGTCAGGCTCGGTGCGGGCGCCCCACCGGAGGCGTGGGCGAAGGTGCCACCGGCCGAGCAGCCGTACGCCACGAGCGCGATACCCAGGGCCAGGAGGACGGCGATCAGGAGGCCGACCGTGCGGACGTCCGTGAAGGGCCCGGGATCGTCGCGCCGCTCGGCCGGCGCCCGGAAGGGTGCCGGCACCGGCACCGGCACCGGGGAAGCGGCAGGTCGTGGCTCGGCGGGAGACGGAGCCGGGGCGGGCTCCGCGGGCACACGCCTCCCGGTGGGGGGCGTCCGGGTGGCGGCGCGGAACAGCGCGACCCACGCTTCCTCGGGAAGGCCGGGACGCTCGCTGAGGATCTCCCGCAGCGCCCGCCGGGCCGCCGGGGATCCGTCGGAGGCCAGCCACAGCTCGGGCAGGAGGGTCCTCAGCCGGTCCGCCACCCACGGCTCGGCGGCGAACGGGCGGACGGCGTGGCGGTAGAGGCGCGTGACCTGGGCGACTCGGTTGTCCGGCTCGCCCGCCGCCAGCTGTTCCAGGAGGAGCCGGCGTTCGAGCAGCACGGCGCAGAGCCGCCTCCGTAGCGGCGCGGGCCAGTCGGCGAGGCGCGCGCACACCTCGGCGAGCAGCTTCGGGAGGCCCTCGGCGGAGGCCTCGTACCGACTCAGCGCGCGCAGCAGTTCGTCGTCGGCCGGCCTTCGGGGCACTTCCCGGGGCGGTGCCAGGCGTTGAGGGACAGGGGTCAGGGCCTGCCGCGCCGCGCGCAGCAGCCACTCGTCGCCCGTTCCGAGGGGCTGCCCGGCGAGCAGCTCGCCGAAGATGCCGTGGAGCCCCCACAGGACGGCGAACCGGTCACGGCCATGGGACCGGTCCAGCAGCGCGAAACGGCGGTTCGGGTTGCGGAGCACCTCCGCGACGACGGCGGCGAGTGTGCCGGCCACCCGTGGCTCCAGCGACGCCCGGGTCAGTCGGAGCAGGTTCTCCTCCCGTTCGGCGGTCAGGTCGGTGACGGGCACGGCGGGCAACGGACCTCGCACCCGGTCCAGCGGCAGGGGGTTCCGCTGCCAGGTCCAGGTGTGCAGGGCGAGGCAGGCGGCCGTGGTCAGGTGCTCGGCCGGTCCCTCCAACGCGTGGCAGACCGTGCCCGACCGGCCGGCGGGGTCACGGCCCGGGGTCCGGTGCCCGAGGAGCGCCGAGTTCCCGCTCCTGCCCAGCACCCGCACCACCGAGCCGTTCGAGGGCCTGGTTGAGGGCGGCGGGGAAGTCGGTGCCCGGCCCGACCAGCTCCCGGTCGGGGCGGGCCAGGTTCTGCGCGCAGGTGCCGATGTGCTGCCGCCCGGCCGCGTCGAGCACGGTCGGCTCGCAGACCTGGTGGGCCGCCGTCTGGCCTTCCCGCTCCGCGCTGCCGAAGCCGATGACCGTGGCCCGGGAACGCTCGGAGATCTCCGCCTGGGCGATGGTGGCGGCGGCCTCGACCTCACGGTCGAGGTCGGCCTGGCTCGCGGGCGTACGGTGGGCCGTGCCGCCGTTCTGTCACGACGCGCCTCACGACGCGCCTCCGTCCGTCGACGGCGGTCGGGAACCCGGGCCGCCCCGGCGTGCCAGTTCCGCCACGTAGAGGCGTTCCAGTGCGGTCCGTCTGGCGGCGACCTGTCCGCTGATGTCCGCCCGTAGCCGGGGATCCACCGGGTCGCCGTGTTCGACGGCCCGTTCCAGCGCGGTGAGCGCGGCCTCGGGAGCGGGCCCCGACGTGGAGCGGGGCTGCCGCAGGACGCGCAGTTGCTGGGCGGCCCACTCGGCGGTCTCCCGCCGGCCCGCGGCCCGCCAGTTCGCGGCGTACGCGCGTTCACGGGCCGCGTGCAGGAGCGGCAGGGCGTCGGCGGGGCGGTGGGAGGCGAGTTCCACGGCCCGGCCGAGTCCCTCCTGGAGTCGGGCGCACGCGGCGACCGGGACGGCCGGGTCCAGTCCCGCCAGCAACTCCTCGCCGAGTTCGGCGGCCAGGGCGGCGGTCAGGGCGGGGGCCACGGGCAACGGGGAAGTGTAGGGCGGCAGGGCGTCGGCCGCCTCCCGCTCGGTGCGGGCCTCGGCGTAGTCCGTGAGCGCCCGTTCGCGGCGGGCCCACAGCCGTCGAGCGGTGGCCGTGGGACGGTCGTCCTCGCTGGCGGCGGCGCACAGCGACGCGACCTGCCGGGCCAGCTCGGTCTCCGCCCGCCGCACGGTGCGGTCCGTCAGGGCGAGCCACGTGTGGATCTCGTCGAGGCGCAGGCCGGCGGGAACGAGCGCGGGCGGCAGTTCCGGACGGGCGGGCGCGGCGCTCGGCTCGCCTCCCTGCCCGTCGGGTGGCGCCACCCGGCGGACGCGCGCGTGGAGGACGTCGAGCCTCGCGTTCGCCCGGCTGACGGCGAAGGTGGCGTCCTGCCACTCCGTGGGCGACCCGTGGGGCGGCTGCGGCTCCCCCGCCCGGTGGGGCGCCGCCGCCGCGGCCCGCAGTGCGGCGGCGGCCAGCGCCCGGGCCCCGGCCATGGCCGCCCAGGTGGCGAGCAGTGCGCCGCTCAGTGTGCCGAGGCGGGCCTCCGCCGGGTCGACGCGCGACGAGCCTCGCGCCTCGGGCCCGGGGAACTCCACGATCGGAACGACGAAGGTCACGACGGGCGCGACGCGTCCGGGGCTCATGGCGCCTCCCCTGCCGGTATTCCCGGTAGCGGGGCCGAGTCGGTCACGCGTCACCTCCAGTCGGCGGGATTCCGCGTGGTTCGCCCTCGCGCGTTCCCCGACGAATCGGCGGAACGGGGGCATCGCGGAACTGCGGACTGGCAGCGTAGGGAGACGAGCCGGGCGACTGGCGGGTGAAACCGCGGCACCGCCGGTGCTTTTCCGGGCCTGTTCCGGCGACGAACCGTCAGGAGCCGGGCCGGCCGGTGGGGAGCGACCGGCCAGGCCAGGCCAGGTCAGGTCAGGGCGACGGGCGGGCCGTCGGACCGGCCCCGAGGTCGAGGTCGGCGACGGCCTCGGCAGCGGCCCGGTTCCTGGTGACCAGGTGCACGGTCCAGCGGGGATCGCGCTGCAACTCCTCGTGCACCGCCCAGGCGATCCACCGGGCGCTGACCTCGGGCGGCACCCTGCCGCGCCCCGTGCCCAACAGCGGGAAGCAGATGGAGGACAGCGGTGGGTCGAACTCGTCCCGCTCGGCGCGGGCCAGCGCGAACGACTCGCGCACGGCGCGGGCGATGTCGTCGGGCGCCACGGAGTACCCGTCCCGGTCGCGCAGCGGCACCGCCACGGCCGCGTGGTAGATCCGGTGGACGCCCTGTCCGGCCAGCGCGCCCGACGAGGTGGGGACGACCGTGCCCGGCCTCACCTGCAACCCCGGTCGGTGGTGCCGGCGTACCCAGGTGGCGAGTTCGTTGGCGAGCACGTCCTCCACCAACTCCCCGGCCGCGTCGCGGATCGCGGCCGCCGACCGCAGCGAGCCGGAGAGGGTGGGGATGAACGTCTTGGACATCTCCAGGTAGACGTTCTCCGAGGACACCAGGATGTCGATGTCCCGCAGCAGCTCGACCGGGGAGACGTGCAGCACGAAGGGCACGGGCGCGTCGGCCACGGTCGTGGTGAACGTCTCGGGCGGGGCCGGGGCGTTCCGCGGAGGTCCGGGGTCGGGCGCCGCCCGGGGCCCGCGCCCGGAGCCGTGTTCCCGGGACAGCGCGAGCACCGCCTCGGCGAGTTGCTTGAGCACCCGTTCCTCGGGCCCCCGGCGGAAGGTCTCCGGGGCGATCCCGTACACCCCGGCGGCCCGCCTGCGGCGGTCCTGCGCGGCGGCGCCGCGGAAGCCGGCGACCAGACCGAAGGTGTAGGCCGCGGCCCGGCCCAGGTCGTCGTCCTCGCCGAGCCGCCGCACGGCCTGGCGCAGCAGTTCCTCCACCCCGGCCGGAACTTCGTCGTCCTTGGCGCACAGCCCGCGGCGTTCGGCGGCCCACCGCAGCGCGGGAGGCGGCGCGTCGCGCAGGTGGACGAGGCCGGGACGGCGTAACGCCCTGAGATCCTTCAGGATGTCGGCGTGGGAGGGGGTGTTCGGCGGGGATTCGTCGTCCTTGCCCATGACGTCACGATAGAGCGACCCGTCCCTCGGGGGGAGCGGGCAAATCCCCCGCGCACCCGCGGCGAAGCCCCGGCCGGCGCCCGGCACCGTGCGGAAAGCACCCGGAAGCGGACCGGGGAACGGCCTGCGCACGGTCGGCCCCGGCCGCCATAATCCGGCTCATGGCCGAGACCTACGCCCTGTTGATCGGTGTCGATGCCTATCCGCCTGAGGTGTCGAGCCGCCCGCTGCGGGGCGCCGTCAACGACGTCCTGGCCGCGCGGGCCTGGCTGGCGCCCCGTGGCGCGCACCTCGCCGAGATCCACGACGCCGCGGCGACGCGCGACGCGATCGTGGCCGGCATCCGCTCCCACCTGGGGCGGGCCGGCGAGGGGGACACGGCGCTGCTGTGGTTCTCCGGCCACGGAACCGAACTGGAGACCGCCGACCCGCGGCACCAGCGCGTCGAGGCGGCCACGGGACGGTGCCAGGCCCTGCTCGCCGTCGACGGCCCGTTGGTGGACAAGGAACTCGGCGCGCTCCTCGACGCGACCGCGGCCCCCGGCACGCACGTGGTGGCGGTGCTCGACTGCTGCTACTCCGGCGGCGGAACCCGGGACCCGGAGCTGATCCCGAGATACGCCCCGCCGCGGCCGTCCTGGCGCGCCCCGGTCGCGACCGGTCGCGACGCCGCGGTCACGGCCGGGCATGTCGAACCCCGGCACGCGCTGCTGGCCGCGAGCCGGCTCACCGAGCGCGCCTACGAGGCGGAGACGCCTCTCGGCGAGGTCCGCGGCGTGTTCAGCCAGGCGCTCCTCACCGCCGCCTGGGCCGCCGGCCCGGCCGCGAGCTGCCGCGAGCTGCTGACCGCCGCCCACGCCCGGGTCCGGCGCCTCGGGGTGCCGCAACACCCCGTGCTGTGGCCCGAAGAGCCGGGCGGCCCGACCGACCGGCCGCTGCTCGGCGGTGCCGCGGCGACCGAGCCCAGCCCGTACCTGCTGCGTTGCGGGCACGACGGCTGGGAGGTGACCGCCGGCGCGGCCCACGGGTTGCGCGTCGGGGACCCGGCCCGGCTGGCGTTCACCGTGACCGGGGACGGCCCCGAGGGAGGCCGCACGGTACGGGCCCGCGTGGTCGAGCCGACGCGCACCCTCGTCGACGCGAGGGGCTGGATGCCGGATGATCGGCGGCGGGCGTACCCGGTGGCGATGTCCGAACTGCCGCTGCCACCCGCGACGGTGACGATCGACGCGGCGGCCGCGCCGGCGGCCGCGGCCTGGATCCGGGCGGCGGCCGCCGGCTCGCCGCTGCTGCGCGTGACCGAGAAGGAGGCGGAGGACGGGCGGCGGGCTGCTCTCGGCTCGGCGGTCCTGCGGCTGGCGGTGAGCGGGGAGGGGGCGCGGGTGGCACCCGTGGACGAGGACCTGCCGCCCGTACCCGAACTGCCGCTGCGCGGGCCGCTCGACGCCACGCGGGTCGTCGACTGCCTCCACCACCTCGCCCGCTGGCGCCAGCTGCGCGACCTGGACTGCCCGGCGTCGTCGGTGAGCAGCCGGGTGAGCGTCGAGATCGTCCCCTGGGGCGAGGAGGAGCCCTGTCGGCCGGGCGGCGACGGCGAGTACCTCTTCTCCTACACCGGGGGGCCCGGCCACTGGCGGGAGCCGTGGGTGTCGATCCGGCTGCGTAACCGCTCCAGCGTCGCCGTCTGGTGCGTGTTGCTCGACCTGACCGACAGCTACGCCGCCAACTCGGTTCTCTTCCCCGGCCACTTCATCGGCCCGGGCCGCGTCGGGCACGCCCTGGACGGGGACCCGGTGCAGCTGTCCCTGCCCGCTTCCCGGCCGCCGGGGCCGGGCGCGGCGGCGCGCGACTGGCTGAAGCTGATCGTGGCCGAGGGAGAGCTGAACACGGTGCCGTTCCACCTTGCCCCCTGGCGTCCGGACGCCACTCCGGCGGCGCGCGAGGACGCGGCCGGGCCCGGCGACGGCGTCCTGCGGCTGACGTCCCCCACCCCGTCCGGCAGCCGGGACGTCGGCCCCGCGACCGGGACGGGACACGGCGGTCCAGGCCGGTGGGCGACGGTCACACTGCCGCTGCGGACCGTCGTGCCGGTCAGCGGCCGAGGTGGGTGAACCCGGCCCAGGCACTGAGGTCGTCGGGGTCGACGTGGGCCGCGCGGGCCGCCAGCTCCGGAGGCATGCCCGGCGGAGGGCGTCGAAGCGGGTCGACCACCCACAGCTGCGCCCGCCGCAACGCCTGCCCCGGCGGCAGGCCGCCCCGCCGCAGGTAGTGGTGGGTCAGGAACATCAACACCGAGGTGGCGTCGTCCGGCACGGGCCACAGCGAGCCGATCACCGAGCCGGCGCCCGCCGCCAGGAAGGCCGTCGACAGGCTGAACGCCTCGTCGTGCCCCCGGCCGGAGACGTGGCTGCGGCACGCCGCGAGCACCACCACCTCCAACTCGGCGGCGGCCGCCTCCACCACGTCCTCCGCCGACACCCGGCCGCCGTGCAGGGACAGGTGGGCGCTGTCCCGCCCGCCGCCGGTCGCCGCCGACGGCGCCACGGTGGCGTGGCACGCCAGGTGCAGCACCCCGCCGGAACCGCCGGGCGATCGCAGCCACTCCCGGACCCGGTCCGGCGTCCCCGCCGGACCGCCGAGGAACGTGCCCCCCGGGTAGAAGGCGCGGTGCACGGCCGCCGCCTCGACGCCCGCGTACGCCAGGTCCCCCCGCGGATCGCCCACCACCAGCGCCGTGCCCGAGTGCCGTACGGTCGGACGCGCGGCCACCTCGCACAACAGCCGGGCCGACGCCGCGTACGACACCTCCGCCTCCGCGAAGGCGTAGCGCCGCCGGCCCTCGACGCCGGGCTCCCAGGCCGCATGCCAGGGCACGGCCGCCAACGCCCCCATCGGCACCAGCACCAGCCGGGGGTGGCGGCGCCTGGCCCGCCGCATCGGGGCGAACTCGGCCAGCACGTCCCGCATCGCCGCGTCCCAGGCCCACCGGCACAGCCGGTCAAGCCGTTCGTGGAACGGCACGCCATGGGTCGGCGCGCCGGAGGTCGGCGCGCCGGCACCGCCGACCGGCCCGAGGTCGCGGTTCGTTCCCGCCACCGGCCCGTACTCCCGCAGCACCTCGGCTTCCTCCAGCAGCCGCGGCAGCACCACCCGGCGGACCCGGCCGTCGGCCGTCACCACCACGGCGGCGCCCCAGGGCAGCGCGCCGGTCCCCGACCAGCGCGGCAGCATCCCGGGGGGCGGCGGCAGGGGTCGCAGGGCCGGGACGAGGTAGACCAGCGCGTCACGGCCGACCGCCCGCAGCGCCGCGCCGATCTCCGCCAGGGAAGGCGGATCGAGCAGCCGGTCCCGTGGCTGCCGCTCCCCTGAGGGGCCGTTGAGCTGTCCCAGAACCCGGTGGCGCAACTCGCTCGGCACCGCGCCGTCACCACCGCCCGCGGCGGCCGCGGCGCGCCACTCGGCGGCCAACTCCCGCCGGCCGGCCGCCTCCAGCCGCTCGGCGACCGAGCGGGAGGTCATGGCCGCGTGCAGGATCAGTCCCCGGCAGGAGTCGAGCGCCGTCATCGCCTCGGCCGGCACGTTGTCGGTCAGGCACCAGGCCGCCGTCTGGAGCGCCACCTCCGAGGCCCGGCCGACGGCCTCCGCGGCGTGTTCGGTGCCGGACTGCGACAGCACCGACCAGGCGCCGCCGCGCAGCGCGGACAGCAGCGCCCGGCGGGCCCGGGCCCGGTCGTCGCGGCCGGCCCGGCCCTTCCCCTCCGCCCGCAGCCGATAGAGCGTGCCCAGGATCCGGCCCGCGTCGAACCACAACCGGCTGTTCTCCGGCCCGCCGATCCGGGCCAGGAGTCGCTCGAGCCAGGCGATGCCCTCCTCCGACCAGGCGGCCCGCCGGCGCGCACTGCGGTCGACGACGCTCAGGGCGCAGAGGGCGTTGCCGAGGACGAAGGCATACCGGATCCAGGAGTGGTCGCCTTCGTCCACCAGTTCCAGGGCGGCCCGCAGTAGCTTCAGGCTCTCCTCGACGGCGCCGGGATCGTCGGTCATCAGGGCGTTGGTCAGCCGGGCCGCGCCACCGTCCCCCAGCACCCAGACGCGGAGGAAGCCGGGTAGCCGGGCGGCCGCCCGCAGCACCTCGGCCGGTGGCAGCTGGCCGCCCGGCGGAAGCGGAGCGAGGGGCACGCCGAGCCGGGACGCCAGCGCGTCGCGCGCCGCCCGCAGCATCTCGTGCGCCGTGTACAGCACGATCCGCCGCGCGTCCTGGGGCGCCCGGGCGGCCAACGCCTCGGCCACTGTCGCCAGCTGGCGGTCGGCGGCGGGCAGGTCCCCCACTTCGGCGGCACGCAGGCCCTGGATGGCCGCCGTCTCCTCCGCGGTCCCGCGACGCATGGCCGGGGAGACGCGCTCGGTGTCGAACATCTCCGGCAGCGAGGACAGGCCGGCGAGGCCCGCACCCACGTCGTCCAGGCCGCCGCGATGCCTGCCGCGGTGGTAGCGGGCGAGGGATCGAAGGCTCTCGATGTCGCGTCCGAGGCCACCGCCGTCGCCCGGCGCCGCCGCGCTCGCGGCGTCCAGGTGGGTCAGGACCTCGTCCCAGCGCCGCTCGTCGCCGCTGGTCAACGCGTCGTGGGCCAGCGCCATCCCGGTGATGGCGTGGGCGACGTGCGGGTCGGCCTCCCCCCGGTCGGTCGCGACGGCCGCCGCGACGAGCGCGTCGCGCTGCTCGCGGGTGAACCGGGTGCCGTCGTGGTCGATCAGCGGCAGCACGGCCAACAGGCTCCTGGCCAGCTTTCCGTGTTCCGCCGAGCCGGGTTCGGAGCGCCGCCACTCCTCGAAGCCGCGTTCGCGGAGCCCTCGTACGGCGCGGCGCAGTTCCCGGCCCAGGCCGGTGACCTCGGCGTCGTCGTGGGTGACGTGCCCTTCGGCCATCGCCTCGCCGAGGAACTCCAGCAGGGGCGGCATCTCGACGTCCATCCGGACATCGGTCAGGGAGGTCGCCGTGCCGTCCCCGCTCGCCGGCCCGACCAGGCCGGAGTCGACGAACCCGCGCAGAACCTGGGCGAGGCTTCGGGCCAGCGGCGTCTCCTCCCCGGAGTCGAGCACCCGCCGGGCGGCCTCGGCGACGACGGCCAGCCTGTCGGCGTCCTGGTCGTCCTGGTAGCGGCCCAGTTCCAGGAAGCCGAGAACGATCGCGGCCTGGCCCACGGACCCATGGTCCGGCTGCCAGCGCGCCACCGCCCGCCGCAACATGGCGAGGGCCGCGTCGCGGCCGGCGTCGTCACCGTCGCGCGCCGCCCGGTCGTAGCGGAGTTGCGCGAACGCCTCGACGAACGGAGCGTCCATCCGGTCCTCCGCGCCGGGCTCCCGGAGCAGGGCGTCCAGCCGGCCGGCGGCGATCTCCGCCTCGGCCTGTTCGTCCCAGTCCCGCCACAGCACGGCGCGGACATAGACGTCGAAGACCCGCGCCTGCCACTCCCACGACGGCGGTTCGCCGGAGGCGGACCCCGCCCGGGCCAGGGCGGCTTCGAACTCGTCGCGCGCCTGCCGGAGGGCGTCCCCGTCGTTGTCGAGCACGCCGAGGACGACCAGCATGGCGGCCAGGTCGTGGTGGACACGGGCCTGTTCCGGGCCGGTCCGCAACCCGGAGAGCGCGGCACGCTGGTGGTGGACCGCCGCGTGGTAGTCGGGCGTCCCGCCGCCCGCGCGCGCCCGCTCGAACAGCAGCTCGGCCCTCCCGAGGTGCAGCGCCACCCAGTCGGGGGTGCCCTCCGGCTGGTGTCCGAGCGCCTCCTCCTGGGCGGCGAGCGCCGCGGCCAACACCTCCGGGGACGGGGCCGCCGCGTAACGCGCCCTGGCCACGACCGCCAGCAGGAACCTGGCCAGCGCCGCGATCACCGCGTACTCCGGCCTCCCGTCCAGGACCGCCACTCCCGCGGCGGCCGCCTCGGCCACCGCGTCCCACGGAGCCGCGCCGCGCCGGCCCCGCTGCGCGTCGAACTCGTGGCGGCAGGCGAGCACATGGGCGTGGACGACGCGCCGCACCTGCCACTCGTCCTGGTCCTCGGGCGGCGCGAGCAGCGCCTCGGACAACGCCCGGTCCGCGAGCCGCAGATCCGCCTCGTCCCGCTCGGCGAGGAACAGGGCGTAGCTGTGCAGCCCGACCGCCCCCCACGCCTCGGGCAGATCGGGATCGTCGGACGGCAGCCGCAGCACGATCTCCAAGGCGGCGTCCCGCCAGGCGCGCGGGTCGGGGGCCGGTGCTTCCACGGGCCGGTCCTCGGCAGTCACGGTTGCGGCCTCCTGGCCGTGTGGTCGTTCGACGCCCGGTGGCCGATCCCCACCGTCAGCCCTGGCCCGCGGGTGGGGCGAGCAGCGTCCCGTACGGCTCCAGGAGAGCGTTGAGCCACTCCGTCCCCTCCCTGGACGAGAGGTCGATCGGCGGCTCGTCCGACTCGGCCACGGCGTCCGGCGGGTAGCGGTCGGCGAACAGGACGAGCGCGCGGTGCGCGGGCTCGCGCTTGGACGGCCAGACGAAGCCCTGTGCCCGGTCGCCGGCTCGGGAACGGATCCAGTGCCCCCAGTCCCGGGTGTAGGGGTACTCCGCCGACTCGGTCTGCACCAGCCAGGAGTCCTGGCTGACGGCGGCCAGGTCACGGCCGCCCATCAGCGAGATGACGGTCACCGGTCGGGCCAGGTGGAGGAACGACAGGCGGCGCCCCCGCACGGCGGGAGACGGCAGCAGACGGGGGCCGCCCGCGGGGTCGAAGGGGATGGAGCGCAGCAGCGTCTCGCAGACGGCGGCCTCCACGGTGAGCCCGGCGTAGAGGTAGCCGTACGGGTCGCAGGCGGTGGCGTCGAACCGCCCTCCGCCCCAGAGACAGTGGGAGGGTACGGGGTTGGCCGCGGTACCGGACCGGGCGGCGGAGTGGACGCGGAAGAGCCGGGTCCCGGCGGGCAGCACCACCCTGGTCGGGGTGCCGGGCAGGGCCTCGGGCGGGCGGACGCGTGGCATCGGCTCAGATCCCCTCCTCGGATGTCAGATGGCGCGCCAGGTCGGGAAGCAGCGCGGCGTCCTGGGTGCCCAGCAGGTGCGCGGGAGACGTGCGTCCGGTGCCGAGCCAGGCGTTCGGCGACAACCACCAGTCGGCCGCGCCCCAGGGGTCGCGACGGGCGTCCAGCAGGAGGTTGACCTCCAGGACCACGGGGCGCGGCTCGGGGGGCGCGGACGGGGCGGCCGGCGCGGACGGCGCGAACTGGAAGAGCGGCAGCCTCTCCCCACCGCCCGGGCCGGGCAGCCGGATGAACGCCTGCTGGGCCTCCCAGCGCTCCGCGAACTCGTCGTCCAGCATGGGCGTCGCCAACAGCCGGTCCCGCACCGGACCCAGTACGGGACCGACCATGCGGTGTCCGTCGATCAGCAGGACCGCCAGGTCCTCGGGCCGAAACCCCCCGCCGGAGTCGACGGCCTCGGCATAGCGGCCTCCCGCTTCCGACCCGAGCAGTGGCCCCACCACGCGGGCGGCCGACTCGGCGGCCTGCCGCCGCCGGTCGCTGCCCGGCGGCTCGGCCCGCATGACCGTCAGGTGCCGCCTGAGCCGCGCGGCCTCGTCGGCTCCGAGAACGGCCAGCAGCCGATCGAAGTCGGCCGCGGCGGCGGCCAGCATCCGGTCCGCGTTCACGACACCTCCACCCGGCCGGCCGCCCCCGCCGGCTCATCCGTCGGCGGCCGAGCGGCCACGGAAATCAACACACGTTGTCATACCGACACCATTCCCCGACAAGATCATCGACACCCGAGACACCGAGAAGCGCCAACGCAGACGCGGCGATACCGAACAGCGTCGCCCAGTACGTCGCCCAAGAGATCCTTCCCCGCCGCACCTCTTTACCCAACTGCCCCCCGATCCTGAGAAAAACGGACACCGGGGCGAGGAGTATGACCGAGAAGACCGCGAACTGTTCCCCGGAAATCTCGTCCTCGGGACCGATTCCCATCGATTGCGCGTATCTCACATTCAGAGTCCATCCGACGACAAACCCCAGGACGCACCAGACCAGAAACAGCGCCAGGCCGGGTTCGTCCCTGTTCTCGTTGCCCCCCGGCATACCTCCCCACC
>NZ_SMKI01000165.1 GCF_004348415.1 Streptomyces hainanensis | reverse complement strand
GGGTGGGGGAAACCCCGGCCGCACGTCGGCGGCGATGCCGCCGCGGGTCAGGTGACGACGACGATCGCGACGCTCTCGGTCGCGAACTCCCACATCGCCGCGCCGTCCTCGCGCGCCTCGCGGACCGCGCCGGTGCGCAGCTCCGCGTCGGGGTCCGGCGTGGAGCCGTCGATCGCGGCCGAGAAGCCGAACACCACGCCGTCCTCCTCGTGGAAGATGACCGTGTTCTCGATCGCCACCCCGTCGGAGCCGGTGCCGCTCGGGTTCCGGGAGGTGACCGCGTACTCGCCGGGCGACGGGCTCACCGCGCTGGGGTGGACCGGGAAGGTGTCGAGCACGACCTCGCCCGTGCCGTCCTGGCTGACGTCCACCAGCCAGACCCGCTGCTGTGCCAGGGAGTAGACGACGCGCTTGCCGGTGCCGGACTCGGGCGGCAGCGGCGGCTCATCGGTCGCCGTGCCCTCGCCGCCCTCGCCGCCGCCGTTCGCGTCGTCCTCGGGCGCGGCCGACTCGTCGGGCCGTTCGGTGGACCGGGAGGGGGCGTCGTCCACGGCCGCCGACGCCTGGTAGGCGAAGAAGGCGACGACGGCGAGCGCGGTGGCGGTCAGCACGGAGACGAAGACACCGGAACCGGAGCCTGAGGTGTGGCGCGCCACGGTCTGCTCCCGCCTTTCGCGCAGGAAGGTGTGGAACGGAGAGTCCTGGGGCGACGCTACCAGGCGACGGGAGCCCGCTCGGCGAGTCGTAGGCTTGCCCGGTGCTGCTGCTCGCCCTGGACACCGCGACCCCGGCCGTGACCGTCGCCCTGCACGACGGAGAGCGGACCCTCGCCACCGCCGAGGAGGTCGACCCGCGCCGGCACGGCGAACTGCTGCTGCCCGCCGTCGACCGGGTGCTCACCGACGCCGGCCGCCGGCTCGCCGACGTCACCGCGCTGGTCGTCGGCACCGGTCCCGGCCCCTACACCGGGCTGCGGGTCGGCCTGGTCACCGCCGCCGCCCTCGGCTCCGCCCGCGACATCCCGGTGCACGGGGTGGGCACGCTGGACGGCATCGCCTACGCGGCCGGGCTGACCGAGCCGTTCGTGGTGGCCACCGACGCGCGGCGCAAGGAGGTGTACTGGGCCCGCTACGCGGACGCCAGGACCCGGCTGGCCGGCCCGGCCGTCGACCGGCCCGCCGAGATCGCCGGGTCCGTCGCGGGGCTGCCGGCCGTCGGCGCCGGCGCGCTGCTCTACCCCGACGCCTTCCCCGGCCACCGCGACGACCTGCCGCGCCACGCCTCGGCGGCGGCGCTGGCCGCGCTCGCGGCCGAGCGGCTGGCCGCCGGCGAGCCGCTGGCCGAGCCGCGGCCGCAGTACCTGCGCCGCCCGGACGCCAGGGTGCCGACCGGCTACAAGGCGGTCACCCGTTGACCCCTGAGCACGCCGAGCACCTTCACCCCCCGGGGCATGTCGTGCTGCGCGAGATGCGCTGGTGGGACATCGAGCCGGTGCTCGGCCTGGAGGCCGAGCTGTTCCCCGAGGACGCCTGGTCGGCCGAGATGTTCTGGTCCGAGCTGGCCAACGCCCGCGGCCCGCGCCCCAGCCGCCGCTACGTGGTGGCCGAGCGGCCGGACGGCCGGCTGGTCGGCTACGGCGGGGTCGGCGTGGCGGGCGACGCCGGCGACGTGATGACCATCGGCGTCACCCGGGCCCACGAGGGCACCGGCCTCGGCGCCCGGCTGCTGTCCGAACTGCTGGCGGCCGCCGCCGGGTTCGGCTGCCGCGAGGTGCTGCTCGAGGTGCGGGTCGACAACGAGCGCGCCCAGCGGCTCTACACCCGGTTCGGCTTCGCGCCGGTCGGCGTCCGCCGCGGCTACTACCAGCCGGGCGGCCACGACGCGCTGGTGATGCGCCGCACGATCGAGCCGACGGCCGACCGGGGGGACCCGGAGGAGGAGAAGAACGAAGATGGCTGACGAACCGCTCGTCCTCGGCATCGAGACGTCCTGCGACGAGACCGGCGTCGGCATCGTGCGCGGCCACACGCTGCTGGCCGACGCCGTCGCCTCCAGCGTGGACGACCACGCGCGCTACGGCGGCGTGGTGCCGGAGATCGCCAGCCGGGCCCACCTGGAGGCGATGGTCCCGACCATCGAGCGGGCCCTCACCCAGGCCGGCGTGGCGGCCCGCGACCTGGACGCGGTCGCCGTCACCGCCGGGCCCGGGCTGGCCGGCGCGCTGCTGGTCGGCGTCTCGGCCGCCAAGGCGTACGCCTACGCGCTCGGCAAGCCGCTCTACGGCGTCAACCACCTGGCCTCCCACATCTGCGTGGACCAGCTCGAACACGGCCCGCTGCCCGAGCCGACGATGGCGCTGCTGGTCTCCGGCGGCCACTCCTCGCTGCTGCTCGCGCCGGACATCACGACGGACGTGCGGCCGCTGGGCGCCACCATCGACGACGCGGCGGGCGAGGCGTTCGACAAGGTGGCGCGGGTGCTCGGGCTCGGCTTCCCCGGCGGCCCCGTCATCGACCGGCTGGCGCGCGAGGGCGACCCGCGCGCCGTGCGCTTCCCGCGCGGGCTCACCGGGCCGCGCGACGCGCCGTTCGACTTCTCCTTCTCCGGCCTCAAGACGGCGGTGGCCCGCTGGGTGGAGAACCGCCGGGCGGCCGGCGAGGAGGTGCCGGTGGCGGACGTGGCGGCGTCGTTCCAGGAGGCCGTCACGGACGTGCTGACCCGCAAGGCGATCCGGGCCTGCCGGTCCGAGGGCGTGGACCACCTGATGATCGGCGGCGGGGTGGCGGCCAACTCCCGGTTGCGCGCCATGGCCGAGGAGCGGTGCGCCGACGCCGGCATCACGCTGCGGGTGCCCCGCCCCGGGCTGTGCACGGACAACGGCGCGATGGTGGCGGCGCTCGGCGCGGAGATGGTGGCCAGGGGGCGCACGCCGTCGGCGCTCGACCTGCCGGCCGACTCCTCGCTGCCGGTGACCGAGCCCCATGTCCCGGCGGCGCACGACCATCACCACCCTCACCACGGGCACGGGCACTGATGGCCGCCGCGCTGGCCCTGATGTGGGAGGCGCGGGCGGTCGCCGGCCGGGGCGCCGAGCTGCTGGCCTGGGCCAGGGGGCAGTCGCTCGACCCGGCGCCGGCCCGCCGCGAGACCCTCACGGCCGAGCCCGACCGGGTGCTGGTGATCACCTGGTGGCCGGCCGGACCGGTGGCCGAACTGCCCGACCCGCCGGCCGAGTTGCTGCACCGCCCGGTGCACCGCTGGCGGTTCGCCCCGGTCCCCGACTGACACCTACCGCAGCGGGTGGCCGACGAGCATGGCCGGCTCGTCCGCGATCCTGGTGAGGAAGACGGTGGCCGCGCCCGGGCCCCGCGGCTTGAGGCGCCGGATCAGTTCCTCGGGGGTGAGCGGCGAGCCGCGCTTCTTGACGGTGACCGTGCCGACGCCGCGCTCCCGCAGCAGGGCGCGCAGCCGTTTGACGTGGAACGGCAGCACGTCGGTGAGCTCGTAGCCGGTGGCGAACGGCGTGGCGGCCGGCGCGTCCGTGGTGACGTAGGCGATCTCGGGGTCGAGCAGCCGGCCGTCGATCGCCTCGGCGGCCTCGGCGACGAGGTGGGCGCGGATCACGGCGCCGTCCGGCTCGTACAGGTAGCGGCCGGGCTCGCCGGCGGGCGCCCGCCGGGTGCCCGAGCCGGTCAGCGCGTGGCCGCCGGGCAGCAGCGTGGCCCGGCGCGGCTCCGGCTCGCCGGCGCCGAACCACAGCACGGCCTCCTTGACCTCGCCGCGGTGCGAGACCCACTCGGCCGCGGCGCCGTCCGGGATCGCCTCGTGCGGCACGCCGGGCGCCACCTTGAGCGCGGCCAGCGGGGCGCGGCGCGCCGTGGCCAACGCCCAGGAGAGCGGCGGCGAGTACGCCTCGGGATCGAAGACGCGGCCCCGGCCGCCGCGCCGTGCCGGGTCGGCGAAGAGCGCGTCGAAGTCCGTGACGTCCACGTCCTGGACGGCGGCGCACCGCACCTCGACGCGGTCGGCGAGCCCCAGCGCCTCGACGTTGGCCCGGGCCACGGCGCAGGTGAGCGGGTCCCGGTCGACGGCCACCACCTCGATGCCGGCGCGGGCGAGCGCGATGGCGTCGCCGCCGACGCCGCAGCACAGGTCGGCGAGGCGCCGGGCGCCGAGCGCCGCGAAGCGGGCGGCGCGCCAGGCGGCGACGGGGGCGCGGGTGGCCTGCTCCACGCCGTTCGGCGTGAAGAACATCCGCTCGGCGTCCTGGCCGAACTTGGCGGCCGCGCGCTGCCGTAGCCGGGCCTGGCCGATGGCGGCCGAGACGAGCTCGGCGGGGTGGTCGCGGCGCAGCCGGGTGGCGGCGGTCAGCTCGTCGGCCGGGTCGAGGTCCCTCAGCTGCCCGAGGAGGAGTCGGCCCCGCTCGGTGAGCAGGTCGGGGAAGGCGCCGAGGTCGGCGGACGGTGCGGCCACACGGGTCATTCTCCCCGGTGCCACGGAACGGTCTGCCGGGGTCCGGGGGAGGGGGGTGGCAGCATCCGGAACCATGGAGATTATCGGACAAGTAGGACAAGGTGATCGCGGGGAGGGGCAGGGCCCGCCGAGCCGACTCCGCTGGCGCGTGCGGCGTTACGGACTGCTCGGTGGCGCGACGATACTCGCCCTCGCCTGCTCCGGCGCCGTCCCGACTCCGCCGCCCGCCGAGCCGGACCGCTGGCGCTTCCTCGGCGCCGTCACCGGCGCCCCCGCGCCACCGCCCAACGGCCCGGGCGCCGGCGAGGCCGGCCTCGTCCTCGGCGCACCGCAGCGCGCCCAGGCGCGCACCGTCGCGGACGCGCTGGCCGCCTACGCCAAGCGCCTGAAGGGCGCCGAGAAGCGGCGGATCGCGGCCGTCAAGACGTGGGGCCTGCGCCGCACCCCGCTCCGGGCGCCGGCGCCCCCCGCCGACAAGCCGAAGCTGACCAGCGAGCCCGGACACACCACAGGCAAGGGCCTGCCGCCGGTGATCGTCCAGGTGCCGACCGACGAGAAGGTGGTCTTCCTCACCATCGACGACGGCGCCGAGAAGGACCCCGAGCTGCTGGAGATGATGCGCGAACTCGACCTGCCCTACACGAGCTTCCTCTCCGACTACGTGGCGCGCGACGACTACGACTACTTCCGCGAGGCCCACCGGGACGGCTCCGCCATCCAGAACCACTCCATCAACCACCGCGAGATGCCGACGCTCTCCTACGCCGAGCAGCGGGAGGAGATCTGCCGCCAACAGGACATCCTGGAGAAGGAGATCGGCGAGCGCCCCACCCTCTTCCGCCCGCCCTACGGCGCCTACGACCGCGACACGCTGCGCGCCGCCGCGTCCTGCGACGTCGAGGCCGTCCCGCTGTGGGCCGAGGAGGCCTTCCCCGACCGCATCGACTGGGGCCGCGGCGACCACGAACTCCACCCGGGCGACATCATCCTCACCCACTTCCGCGGCACCGACGAGTGGTCCGGCTCCATGCCGGACATGATCCGCCGCGTCCTCGACACGGCGACCAGCCAGGGCTTCGCGCTGGCCCGCCTGGAGGACTACGTCTGACTTCCCACCGGCGGAGGGGGCCTCACCCGTGGTGGGCCGGTCGCCGCCGCTTCGCGCGTCCCGCGCCGGGCCGCCCGCAGGGCGGTGTGGACGCCCGGGCCGACCGGGGCGCGGCTCGACCGACCGCAACGCCTCGGGAGCGGCCGAGGAACGGAACCGGCCCGCCTGCCTACGGGCGGCCGGTTTCCTGCCCACCCGAGGTGGCGCGTAGCGCTTCGCGCTCACGGCGCCACACGCCCGCCCGGCTGCGGGCGCGCAGCGCCGGCCGGCCCACGGCGCGGCAGCGCCTCAGCGGCCAACCGCCCGCGGGGCGTTCGTAAGGGTGTTCGCAACATCCCGCCCAAGGGGGCCGATTCGGCCCCCCGGCGTCGCGTGGGGGCGCCTCGCCCGCCAGGGCGACTGGCACTCTAGTTGACTGAGTGCTAACCGCGGCCTAGAGTCTCAACGCTGGCACTCTCAACATGGGAGTGCCAATGACGCGACAGGCGGATCCGGCACCCGCGACGACGGTTCCCCAGGTCGCAACCCAGACATGAAGACCCCGCGAGATCTCCGAAGGGGGAGGTCGGATCGTGACGACCGCCAGCACCAAGGTTGCCATCAAGCCGCTTGAGGACCGCATCGTGGTCCAGCCGCTCGACGCCGAGCAGACCACGGCCTCGGGCCTGGTCATCCCGGACACCGCCAAGGAGAAGCCCCAGGAGGGCGTCGTCCTGGCCGTGGGCCCGGGTCGCTTCGAGGACGGCAACCGGCTCCCGCTCGACGTCAAGGTCGGCGATGTCGTGCTCTACAGCAAGTACGGCGGCACCGAGGTGAAGTACAACAACGAGGAGTACCTCGTCCTCTCCGCCCGCGACGTGCTCGCGATCATCGAGAAGTAACTCGGACCGGTCGAGAGCAGTTCGCCACCGACGCGCCCCGGGACCCGCGCCTGATCTGAAGCACGGCCGGGCCGGGGCGTCGTTGTGTGGTGACGCAGCGCAGCCCGCTCCGCGGTGACCCCGCCCCGCGGAACCCGCCCTCACGAAGACGACAAGGCACAAGGGACACCCAACCGATGGCGAAGATCCTGAAGTTCGACGAGGACGCCCGTCGCGCCCTCGAGCGTGGCGTGAACAAGCTGGCCGACACGGTCAAGGTGACGATCGGCCCCAAGGGCCGCAACGTCGTCATCGACAAGAAGTTCGGCGCGCCGACCATCACCAACGACGGCGTCACCATCGCCCGCGAGGTCGAGGTCGAGGACCCGTACGAGAACCTCGGCGCCCAGCTCGTCAAGGAGGTGGCGACCAAGACCAACGACATCGCGGGTGACGGCACCACCACCGCCACCGTGCTGGCCCAGGCCCTGGTCCGTGAGGGCCTGCGGAACGTGGCCGCCGGTGCCTCCCCGTCCGGTCTGAAGCGCGGGATCGACGCCGCGGTCGCGGCGATCGCCGAGGACCTCAGGGCCAGCGCCCGTCCGATCGACTCCAAGGCGGACATCGCCGCCGTCGCCGCCCTGTCCGCGCAGGACAAGCAGGTCGGCGAGCTGATCGCCGAGGCGATGGACAAGGTCGGCAAGGACGGCGTGATCACCGTCGAGGAGTCCCAGACCTTCGGCCTCGAGCTCGAGTTCACCGAGGGCATGGCCTTCGACAAGGGCTACCTGTCGCACTACATGGTGTCCGACCAGGAGCGCATGGAGGCCGTCCTCGACGACCCCTACATCCTGATCCACCAGGGCAAGATCTCCTCCATCCAGGACCTGCTCCCGCTGCTGGAGAAGATCATGCAGGCCGGCGCCTCGAAGCCGCTGCTGATCATCGCCGAGGACGTGGAGGGCGAGGCGCTCTCCACCCTCGTCGTCAACAAGATCCGCGGCACCTTCAACTCGGTGGCCGTCAAGGCCCCCGGCTTCGGCGACCGCCGCAAGGCGATGCTCGGCGACATGGCCACCCTGACCGGCGGCCAGGTCATCTCCGAGGAGGTCGGCCTCAAGCTCGACCAGGTCGGCCTCGACGTGCTGGGCTCGGCCCGCCGCGTCACCATCACCAAGGACGACACCACCATCGTCGACGGTGGCGGCTCCTCGGCCGAGATCGAGGGCCGGGTCGCCCAGATCCGCGCCGAGATCGACAACACCGACTCCGACTGGGACCGCGAGAAGCTGCAGGAGCGGCTGGCCAAGCTGGCCGGTGGCGTCTGCGTGATCCGCGTCGGTGCCGCCACCGAGGTGGAGCTGAAGGAGAAGAAGCACCGTCTCGAGGACGCCATCTCGGCCACCCGCGCGGCGGTCGAGGAGGGCATCGTCCCGGGCGGCGGCGCCTCCCTGGTGCACTCCGCCAAGGTTCTCGCGGACGGCCTGGGCCGTTCGGGTGACGAGGCGACCGGCGTCGCGATCGTGCGCCGCGCCGCCGTCGAGCCGCTGCGCTGGATCGCGGAGAACGCGGGCCTCGAAGGCTACGTGATCACCTCCAAGGTGGCCGAGCTCGACAAGGGCCAGGGCTACAACGCGGCCGCCGGCACCTACGGCGACCTGGTCAAGGACGGCGTCATCGACCCGGTCAAGGTGACCCGCTCCGCGCTGCAGAACGCGGCCTCCATCGCCGCCCTGCTGCTCACCACCGAGACCCTGGTGGTGGAGAAGAAGGAAGAGGAGCCGGAGCAGGCCGGCCACGGCGGCCACGGCCACGCGCACTGAGCCACGCGCACCCGGGCCACCGGCAGTCACGGCGAAGGGCCCCCGCCCGCGACCACGTCGCGGGCGGGGGCCCTTCCCTGTCATCCGGGCCGGATCAGAGCTCGACGATGCCGATCTGGTTCAGCAGCCCCAGCTGGTCCCAGTTCCACCAGGCCTCGGCGATCAGCCCGTGCTCGAACCGGTGGGTGGTCTGCCCGGTCACCCGGACCGGCCGGCCGGTCGCCGGCAGGCCCATGAACTCGCCGTCGTTGGTGCCGGTGACCGTCCAGCGGGTGGTCACCGTGTCACCCTCGGCCACCTGGCCGTCGATCGCGAAGGTGGGCGAGAGGGCGCCGATGTAGCGGGCGGTGACCGCCTCGGCCTCGGCGAGACCGACCGGCTCCGGGCCGTTGCCCGGGTCGTGGTCCAGGTAGCCGGGCGTGCACAGACCGCTCAGGGCGTGCGGGTCGCCGTCGCCGATCCGCTCGAAGAAGCGCTTGGCGACCGTCTTGTTCAGCTGCTCGTCGCGCACCACGTCCAGGTCGGTGAAGCGCGGCACATCGTCACAGAGTGCGACCATTTCCTCGAAGATCCGCTCGGTCTCGGGCAGGTCCGAGTTGCGCCTGGCCTCCTCGTACGAGGGGAACTCCACGATCTCGACGACGTGCGTCGAGTCCTCCCGGTCCTTGCCCACCACCGAGTGGGTGGCCGTCCGCCTGCCGTGCGTGCCCGCCACCCAGGTGTCCATCAGCCGGTTCAGCTCATCGATCCGGCTGGTCCGGCAATCGATTACCTGTACGAAAGTCATGATGAATCCGAGTCTCTAGGCGCCTGATGCTCACACCTTCAGGCTAGTCGCTTTTGTCCGATTCATCACAATGGGTCGGAGTCGTTCGGGCGCTCCGGCGCGTCGCCCGACGGCCTTCCGGCGCGCTTGGGCCCGTACCGGCGCCCGGCCCGCGCCGAGACGCCGCCCAGCGCCGCGCGCGGCACCAGCTTGCTGGCGCCGATCAGCGTCTTGTACCGGGCGTCCGGGATGCTCAGCGACCGGCCGCGCCCCAGGTCGCGCAGCGCCGCGTCCACCACCCGGTCCGCGTCCAGCCACATCCAGCCCGGGATGTCGTCGGTGCTCAGCCCGGCGCGCTCGTGGAACTCGGTGCGGACGAAGCCGGGGCAGAGCGCCATCAGCCGCACCCCGCTGCCCGCCAGGTCCCGGGCCGCGCCCTCGGTGAACTGCACCACCCAGGCCTTGGACGCGCCGTAGGTGCCGCGCGGTACGAACGCGGCGACCGAGGCGACGTTGATCACCGCGCCGCGGCCGCGCCGCCGCATCGTCCCGGCGGCCGCGGTCGTCAGCCGGAGCACCGCCTCGCAGTGCACCCGGAGCATGCGGAGTTCGTCGGCCACCGGGGCGTCGAGGAACTTGCCGCGCAGCGCGAACCCGGCGTTGTTGACGAGCAGGCCGACCGGTCGTTCGGGGTCCGCGAGCCGGCGCTCCACGGCCTCGATGCCCTCGTCCGTGGCCAGGTCGGCCACCAGCACCGTCGCCTCTATGCCGTGTCGGTCGTGCAGCTCGGCGGCCTGTCGCCGCAGCGCGTCCCCGTCGCGGGCCACCAGTACGAGGTCGTGCCGGTCGCGGGCCAGCCGGCGTGCGAAGGCCGCGCCGAGGCCCGCGGTCGTTCCCGTCACCAATGCGGTTGTCATAGCCGAACCGTAGTGGTCGGCGTGTCCTGGGCGGTGCCTAGGAGTGGGCGTCCCGCCCGTTCTCGCGGGTCGAGGCGTTGACGAGGTCGCGGCGGGCGCGGCCCAGCAGCTCCTCGCGGTCGTCCTCGGTGAGCCCGCCCCACACCCCGTAGGGCTCGCGGACGGAGAGCGCGTGGGCCGCGCACTCGGCGCGCACCGGGCAGCGCATGCACACTTCCTTGGCCGCCTCCTCGCGTGCGCTGCGGGCCGCGCCGCGCTCACCCTCGGGGTGGAAGAACAGCGAACTGTCGACGCCCCGGCAGGCGGCGAGCAGCTGCCAGTCCCACAGGTCGGCGTTGGGGCCGGGAAGGCGCGAGAAGTCTGCCATGGCGGTGTCCCATCGTCTTCGGTTGCTGCCTAAGCCTCATCAAGCTGATGTAAATATGACTACCAGCTGAATATAGCCGCAGACACCTCAAGATGGGCAATAGGGCCTAAAAAGGACAAAATCAATGTTCGGCGTGTTTACCGGAGAGGGGCTCCCCGGTGATGCGCTGGTCACGTAGAGTGCTGATGCTGTGTGGTTGGCGGCCGTAACTCTTTCGGGTGACCGTCGTTGAGAGGGCGGAGGCGGTTGACGGGCCTGGTCAACCGCACAGATGACGACACACAACTGCCTGGAGGCTCAACGTGATGCGCATCAGCTGCGGAGGCCGGCCATGACGTCCGTCCTTGTCTGCGACGACTCCCCGCTCGCCCGGGAGGCGCTGCGCCGCGCGGTGGCGACCGTGCCTGGCGTCGAGCGGGTCACGACGGCGGCCAACGGCGAGGAAGTCCTGCGCCGCTGGGGCGCCGATCGGTCCGATCTTATTTTGATGGATGTGCGCATGCCCGGCCTCGGAGGGGTGGAAACCGTGCGCCGGTTGCTCTCCGCCGATCCCGGGGCCCGCATCATCATGCTGACCGTCGCCGAGGATCTGGACGGCGTGGCGCTCGCCGTGGCCGCCGGCGCCCGCGGCTATCTCCACAAGGACGCCTCGCGCGCCGAACTCCGGGCCACCGTCACCCAGGCGTTGGCCGACCCCACGTGGCGTCTCGCGCCGCGCCGGCTCCGCTCCTCCGACATGGGCGCGGCCCCCACGCTCACCGCCCGCGAGATCCAGGTGCTCGAGGGGATGAGCCACGGCCGGTCCAACGCCGAGATCGGGCGTGAGCTTTTTCTCTCCGAGGACACCGTCAAGACGCACGCCCGCCGGTTGTTCAAGAAGCTCGGCGCCTCGGACCGCGCGCACGCCGTGGCCCTTGGTTTCCGCTGGGGCCTGGTCCGCTGACGGACCATGGAGACACCCCCCAGCACCAGCTGGGGGAGGGTGGCCGGACGGGGGGCGCGGCGACCGTCACCCCGTCCGGTGGGCGGCCCGGGAGCGCGCAGGTCGGGAGGCCGTGCTCAAAAAGTTCCCGGGTGCCGCATCCTTGAAGGCATGACGCTCATCGGGGACGAGCCGGCCAGTTGTAAGGGGAGGGCAGGGAACATGACTCTGAGCGCTCCCACACATAACGCTTCGGTGCACAACTCAGCCCACGGTGGTTCGGAACGTGAGGCGACGGTGCACCATGGACCGATGCGCGATGACGAGGCAACCGGGATCGGCACCCTCGTGCATCGTGCCGCCGAGGGCGACGCCCAGGCGACCCACGATCTGTTGGCCCACGTGCATCCGCTGGCGCTGCGGTACTGCCGCACCCGCCTCGCCCGGCTGCCCACCGAGGCCAGGGACTTCGTCGACGACCTCGCACAGGAGGTCTGCCTCGCGGTGCTGTGCGCCCTGCCGCGCTACCGCGACACGGGCCGGCCGTTCGACGCCTTCGTCGTCGGCATCGCCCAGCACAAGGTCGCCGACCTCCAACGCGCCGCGCTGCGCCATCCGGGCTCGACCGCCGTGCCGTCCGACCAGATGCCGGAGCGGCCCGACGACTCGCTCGGCCCGGAGGAGCGCGCGCTGCTGAGCAGCGACGCCGAGTGGGCCAAGACACTGCTGGCCAACCTGCCCGACCACCTGCGCGAGCTGGTGCTCCTGCGGGTCGCGATCGGGCTGACGGCCGAGGAGACGGGCCAGGTGCTGGGAATGTCGCCCGGCGCCGTCCGGGTCGCCCAGCACCGGGCGCTCACCAGGCTGCGCGCGCTGGCCGGTCGCTAGGCCGTGTCCGCGAAGTCTCGCCGGGCCCGACGAGACTTACGGACACGCCCTGGGGCACTCGTTCCCGGCCGCGGCGAGTGCCGGGACGAGTGGGCCTCGTCACCCTGGTGGGCGAGCCCCGACCGCCCGGTCCTCGGTCCGCGCCGGGAGCCGTAGCATGGAGTGCACCCCGGCTGGGTGAGCCCAAGGGGAGTACGCCGGAGATGCGGGAAAGGCTGTAACGCTGCCATGACTGATTACGCGGGCGAGGTCCCCGAGAAGTTCGCCTCCCTGGGGCTGACCTTCGACGACGTGTTGCTGCTGCCCGGCGCGGCCGACATGGCGCCGCAGGACATCGACACCTCCTCGCGCATCTCACGGAACGTGCGGGTAAACGTTCCGCTGCTCTCCGCCGCGATGGACAAGGTCACCGAGGCCAGGATGGCCATCGCGATGGCCAGGCAGGGCGGCGCCGGTGTGCTGCACCGCAACCTCTCCATCGAGGAGCAGGCCGCCCAGGTCGACCGCGTCAAGCGGTCCGAGTCGGGCATGGTCACCGACCCGATCACCATCCGCCCCGACGCCACGCTCCGCGAGGCCGACGAGCTGTGCGGCCGGTTCCGGATCAGCGGCGTGCCCGTCACGGACGCCGAGGGCCGGCTGCTCGGCATCGTCACCAACCGCGACATGGCCTTCGAGCCCGACCGCAGCCGTCAGGTCCGCGAGGTCATGACCCCGATGCCGCTGGTCACCGGGCGGGTCGGGATCTCCGGCGACGACGCCATGGAGCTGCTGCGCCGGCACAAGATCGAGAAGCTGCCGCTGGTCGACGACGAGAACCGGCTCAAGGGCCTGATCACCGTCAAGGACTTCGTCAAGGCCGAGAAGTACCCCAACGCCGCCAAGGACGCGAACGGTCGGCTGATCGTGGGCGCGGCCGTCGGCGTCGCGGGCGACGCGTTCGAGCGGGCCGAGGCACTGATCGAGGCCGGCGTCGACTTCCTGGTGGTGGACACGGCGCACGGCCACTCGCGGCTGGTGCCCGACATGGCCGCCAAGATCAAGTCCAACTACGACCGGGTCGACATCGTCGCCGGCAACATCGCCACCAGGGACGGCGCCAAGGCGCTGGTCGACGCCGGGGTGGACGGCATCAAGGTGGGCGTGGGCCCCGGCTCGATCTGTACCACCCGGGTGGTCGCCGGCGTCGGCGTGCCCCAGGTCACCGCGATCTACGAGGCGTCGCTCGCCGCCCGCGAGGCCGGCATCCCGGTCATCGGGGACGGCGGCCTCCAGTACAGCGGCGACATCGCCAAGGCCCTGGTCGCCGGCGCCGACACGGTGATGCTCGGCAGCCTGCTCGCGGGCTGCGAGGAGTCGCCGGGTGAGCTGATGTTCATCAACGGCAAGCAGTGGAAGTCGTACCGCGGCATGGGCTCGCTCGGCGCCATGCAGTCGCGTGGCGAGCGCCGTTCGTACTCCAAGGACCGCTACTTCCAGGACGAGGTCTCCGACGACGACAAGCTCGTCCCCGAGGGCATCGAGGGCCAGGTGCCCTACCGCGGCCCGCTGGCCTCCGTCGTCCACCAGCTGATCGGCGGCCTGCACCAGTCGATGTACTACCTCGGCGGCCGCACGGTCCCGGAGATCAAGGAGCGTGGCCGCTTCGTGCGGATCACCTCCGCGGGCCTCCACGAGAGCCACCCGCACGACATCCAGATGACGGTCGAGGCGCCCAACTACTCGGGGCGCTGAGCGGTCCCCCCGGTGCTCGCCGAGTCCCCCGCGGCGCGGGGGCGCGATACTGGGGGGCGCACAACCCCGTGGAAAGGCTCTGGACGTGACTGAGATCGAGATCGGGCGCGGCAAGCGCGGCCGGCGGGCGTACGCCTTCGACGACATCGCCGTGGTGCCCAGCCGGCGGACGCGCGACCCCAAGGAGGTCTCGATCGCCTGGCAGATCGACGCCTACCGCTTCGAACTGCCCTTCCTCGCCGCGCCGATGGACTCGGTGGTCTCGCCGGCCACCGCGATCGCGATCGGCGAGCACGGCGGGCTCGGCGTGCTCAACCTCGAGGGCCTGTGGACCCGTTACGAGGACCCGGAGCCGCTGCTGGCCGAGATCGCCGAACTCGGCGAGGAGTCGGCCAACCGCCGACTCCAGGAGATCTACGCGGCGCCGATCAAGGAGGAGCTGATCGCGCGGCGGATCGGCGAGGTGCGGGAGGCCGGCGTGGTCACGGCGGCCGCGCTGTCGCCGCAGCGCACCGCGCAGTTCTCCAAGGCCGTGCTGGACGCCGGCGTCGACATCTTCGTCATCCGCGGCACCACCGTCTCCGCCGAGCACGTGTCGGGCGCGGCCGAGCCGCTGAACCTCAAGCAGTTCATCTACGAGCTCGACGTGCCGGTGATCGTCGGCGGCTGCGCGACGTACACGGCCGCGCTGCACCTGATGCGGACCGGCGCGGCCGGCGTCCTCGTCGGCTTCGGCGGCGGCGCGGCGCACACCACGCGCAACGTGCTCGGCATCCAGGTCCCGATGGCCACCGCGGTCGCCGACGTGGCGGCGGCCCGCCGCGACTACATGGACGAGTCGGGCGGCCGCTACGTGCACGTCATCGCGGACGGCGGCGTCGGCTGGTCGGGCGACCTGCCCAAGGCCATCGCCTGCGGCGCGGACGCCGTGATGATGGGCTCCCCCCTCGCCCGCGCGACGAACGCGCCGGGGCGCGGCCACCACTGGGGCATGGAAGCCGTCCACGAGGACGTGCCGCGCGGCAAGAAGGTGCACCTCGGCACGGTCGGCACGACGGAGGAGATCCTGACCGGCCCGTCGCACACGCCGGACGGCTCGATGAACTTCTTCGGCGCGTTGCGGAGGGCGATGGCGACGACGGGGTACTCCGAGCTGAAGGAGTTCCAGCGGGTCGAGGTCACGGTGGCGCGTTCCCGCTGAGGGGTTTCTCCCCCACCC
>NZ_SMKI01000164.1 GCF_004348415.1 Streptomyces hainanensis | reverse complement strand
CGGCGGGGCCGTGGAGGCGCGGGCCATCAGGTCGGCGTGGTAGGTGGCGACGCCGCCCGCCGGCGGCGTCTCGCGGCCGAGCGCCAACCGCCCGGCGCGGGCCGCCGCGTCGGCCAGCGGCAGCCGGACGGTCGTCAGCGCGGGCGTGGCGTCGACGGCGAACGGCAGGTCGTCGAAGCCGGTGACCGAGATGTCCTCCGGGATCCGCAGCCCACGGTCCCGCAGCGCCGCGCAGACGCCGAGCGCCACCGTGTCGTTGGCCGCCAGGATCGCCGTCAGCCGAGGCTCGCGCCGCAGCAGCTCCAACGTGCCGTCGTAGCCGGCCGCCCGGTCGTACGCGCCGTGCACCGTCAGCGTCGCCTCGCCGGCGAGGCCGGCCTCGGCCAGCGCCACGTGGTGGCCCTCCAGACGGTGCCGGGTGGTGGTGCGGGCGGCCGGCCCGGCCAGGTAGCCGAGCCGCCGGTGGCCGAGGGACAGCAGGTGCTCGGTGAGCCGCCGCGCGCCGCCGCGGTTGTCGAACGTGACGGTGAGCGCGTCGCTGCCGGGCAGCGGCGGCCGACCGCACAGCACCACCCGGGTGCCGGCGTCCGAGAGCCGCCGCAGGCGGGTGGCCAGCGCCTCGCTGTGCGCCGGGTCCTCGACGGTGCCGCCGGTGAGCACCACCGCGGCGGCGCGCTGGCGCTGAAGCAGCGTGAGGTAGGTGAGTTCGCGCTCCGGGAAGCCGCCGGTGTTGCAGATGATGGCCATCATCTGGGGGTTCCGCGGCTCCCTGCTGCCGGAACCGCCACCGTCGCTGCCCGGGCCCATCTCGGACTGGACGGCGCTCGCCATCACCGCGAAGAAGGGGTCGGCGATGTCGTTGACCAGCACCCCGACCAGGTCGGACGTCGCGGCGGCCAGTGCCGAGGCGGGGCCGTTGACGACGTACTCCAGCTCCTCGACCGCGCGCAGCACCCGGCTCCTGGTCTCGCCCGCGACCGGGTAGTTGCCGTTGAGGACGCGCGACACGGTCGCCGCGGACACCCCAGCGCGGGCCGCGACATCCGCGAGCGTTACGGACATGCTCTGCTCCCACACTTGTCCAAGCCGGTGGGGAGAGGTTAGCGTCTCCCTGGATAGAAAGCGCTTACTGAATCGGGGGCGACTCAGGGGGCGCGGAAGCAGGCCGTGTGGGAGGCAGGGGAATGACGACGCGAAAGACCGTCCGGATCGCCATGAACGGCGTCACCGGGCGGATGGGATACCGCCAGCACCTGGTCCGTTCGATCCTCGCGATCCGCGAGCAGGGCGGCCTCGACCTGGGCGACGGAACGGTGCTCTGGCCCGAGCCCGTGCTGGTCGGGCGCCGCGAGCACGCGCTGCGCGCGCTGGCCGAGCGGCACGGCCTCGACCAGGAGGCCGTGGCCACGGACCTGGACGCGGTGCTCGCCGACGACAGCATCGACATCTACTTCGACTCGCAGGTCACGCTGGCCCGCGAGGAGGCGCTGACCAGGGCGATCGCCGCCGGCAAGCACATCTACACCGAGAAGCCCACCGCCACCGGCCTCGACGGCGCGCTGCGCCTCGCCCGGCAGGCGCGGGACGCCGGCATCAAGCACGGCGTGGTGCAGGACAAGCTGTTCCTGCCGGGGCTCCGCAAGCTCAAGCGGCTGGTGGACGGCGGCTTCTTCGGCCGCATCCTGTCCATCCGCGGCGAGTTCGGCTACTGGGTCTTCGAGGGCGACTGGCAGGCCGCGCAGCGCCCCTCGTGGAACTACCGCAGCGAGGACGGCGGCGGCATCGTCGTCGACATGTTCCCGCACTGGGAGTACGTGCTGCACGACATCTTCGGCCGGGTGGAGACCGTGCAGGCGCTGGCCGCCACCCACATTCCCGAGCGCTGGGACGAGCAGGGCAAGCCCTACCAGGCCACCGCCGACGACGCGGCCTACGGGGTCTTCGAGCTGGCCGGCGGCGCCATCGCCCAGATCAACTCCTCCTGGGCGGTGCGGGTCAACCGCGACGAGCTGGTGGAGTTCCAGGTCGACGGCACGGAGGGCTCGGCCGTCGCCGGCCTCCGCAACTGCCGCGCGCAGCACCGCTCCTCGACCCCCAAGCCGGTCTGGAACCCGGACCTGCCGGCCACCGAGGTCTTCCGCGACCAGTGGCAACAGGTCCCGGACAACGAGGAGTTCGACAACGGCTTCAAGGCGCAGTGGGAGCTGTTCCTGCGCCACGTGGTGCTCGACGAGCCGTACAGCTGGGACCTGTTGGCGGGAGCCAGGGGCGTGCAGCTGGCCGAGCTCGGCCTGCGGTCGTCGGCCGAGGGCCGCCGGCTCACCGTGCCCGAGCTGAGCCTGTAGAGGGGGCGCGTCATGATCCGACTGCCCGACGAGACCGGTGCGTTGGCCGAGTACACGCCGCGCGCCGAGCCCGGCGTGTTCGATCCCGCCGGCGCGCCGCCGCTCGCCTCCCGGATCGTCTACTCGGCGGCGCACGTGGTCGCCGACCCGTTCGCCGACGTGACGCCCGAGGGACCGGCGGCCGTCGACTGGGACGCCACGCTGGCGTTCCGCCGGCACCTGTGGTCGCACGGCCTCGGCGTGGCCGAGGCGATGGACACCGCGCAGCGCGGCATGGGCCTGGACTGGGCCGGCGCCGCCGAGCTGATCCGCCGCTCGGGCGCCGAGGCGAAGGCGGTCGGCGGCCGGATCGCCTGCGGCGTCGGCACCGACCAACTGCCGGCCGGGCCGGCCACGTTGGACGTGGTGCTGGCGGCGTACGAGGAACAGCTGGCGGTGGTCGAGGAGACCGGCGCGCAGGCCATCCTGATGGCCTCCAGGGCGCTGGCCGCCACGGCCGCCGGGCCGGACGCCTACGCCGAGGTCTACGGCCGGCTGCTGCGGCAGGCCGCCGAGCCGGTGATCCTGCACTGGCTCGGCCCGATGTTCGACCCGGCGCTGTCCGGCTACTGGGGCGGCGAGGACCTGGACGCGGCCACCGACACGTTCGTCGAGATCATCGCGGCCCACCCGGACAAGGTGGACGGCGTGAAGGTCTCGCTGCTCGACGCCCAGCGCGAGATCAAGCTGCGGCGCCGACTGCCGGACGGGGTGCGCTGCTACACGGGCGACGACTTCAACTACCCCGAGCTGATCGCGGGCGACGAACAGGGCTTCAGCCACGCCCTGTTGGGCATCTTCGACCCGCTCGGGCCGCTGGCCGCGCAGGCGGTGCGGACGCTGGACACCGGCGACGGCGCGGGCTTCAGGGCCGCGCTCGACCCGACGGTGCCGCTGTCCAGGCACCTCTTCCAGGCGCCGACCCGCTACTACAAGACGGGCGTGGTGTTCCTGGCCTGGCTGGCCGGGCACCAGGAGCACTTCTCCATGGTGGGCGGACTCCAGTCGGCGCGTTCGCTGCCGCACTTCGTCACCGCCTACCGACTGGCGGACGGCCTCGGCCTGTTCCCGGACCCGGAGCTCGCCGAGTCCCGGATGCGGCGGCTGCTGGCGCTGTACGGGGTGAGCGCCTGATGTGCGACCCCGAGCTGACCGGCTTCTCGGTCAACCAGATGACCGTCAAGCAGCTGTCCCTGCCCGAACTGGTCAAGGGGCTCGTGGAGTTGGGCGTCCCGGGCATCGGCCTCTGGCGGGAGCCGGTGGCGGAGTACGGGCTGGCCGCGGCGGCCCGCCTGATCCGGGACGCGGGCCTCTCCGTCACGTCGCTGTGCCGGGGCGGCTTCTTCACGGCGATCGACCCGGCCGAGCGGGCGGCCGCCCTGGCCGACAACCGGTCGGCCATCGACGAGGCGGCCGAACTGGCCACCGACACCCTGGTGTTGGTCTCCGGTGGGCTGCCGCCCGGCAGCCGCGACCTGGTGGGCGCGCGGGAGCGGATCGCGGACGCGCTGGCCGAGCTGGCGCCGTACGCCGCCGAGCGGGGCGTCCGGCTGGCGATCGAGCCGCTGCACCCGATGTACGCGGCGGACCGCTGCGTGGTGTCGACGCTGGCCCAGGCCCTCGACCTGGCGGAGCGCTTCCCGGCCGAGCAGGTCGGGATCGTCGTCGACACCTACCACCTGTGGTGGGACGACACGGTGGCAGCCGGCATCGCCCGCGCCGGCGCCGGCGACCGCATCCACTGCTTCCAGTTCGCCGACTGGACCACGCCGCTGCCGGCGGGCGTCCTCACCGGCCGTGGCCAACTCGGCGACGGCGCCGTGGACTTCCGCTGGTTCCGCCGCGAGGTCGAGTCCGCCGGCTACGCCGGCCCGGTGGAGGTCGAGATCTTCAACGACGGGATGTGGGCGCGCGACGGCCGCGAGGTCCTGGCCGAGACCGTGGCCCGCTACCGCGAGCACACCCTGTGAGGCACCACCGCTGAGACTCCGCCCTGCCCGGGGTGACGGGACGTACACCCCCGGGCGGGGCGGACTGACGCGGGCGGGGCGGACTGACGCGGGCGCGCGGCGTCGGGCGGCGTAGCCCTCAGGCAGCGAGGTCGGCGGGCAGGAGCCGGAAGGCCGGGTGGGAGGTGAGGGGCCGCAGGACGCGGAAGTGTCGGTCGCTGGTGAACAGGTCAGCGGTCTGGAAGGTCGCCGCGAGGGCCACGTTCATCGCGTCTGCCAGCCCGACCCCTCTGCCGCCGTCGAGGTCCGCGTAGCCGCGCATGACGGCCATGGCGCTTCGCAGGTGCGGAGCCGCGTCGGGGATCTCGAAGCGCCGGGACTCGGCCTGGCGGGCGATGAACTCCAACGCGTTCAGCGCGGCGCCGGTGCCGACGCGCGAGGTAAGCAGGTAGTCCAACTCGGTGAGGACCATGGGCGAGACGACGAGATGGCCGGTGCCTGCCAGAGCCTTCCGGTGAGCCTCGTGGTGGGGGTCCTTGGGAGTGAAGAGGCGGTACAGCGCGTTGGTGTCGGCGATCGCCACCGGGATCTCAGTCATCGAGATCACCGGTGGTGCTGACGTCACCCATGCTCCGCAGCGTCAGATCGATCTCGTCGTCGTCCAGCACGGGCCCACCGAGGTCCGGCACGTCGAGATCCCCCATCGGATCGGTGCGGAACGGATACGCCGGCGGTCCGGTGACGGATCCGCGGGGCACGATGTCCCCTATGGGGACGCCGTCCTTGGTGATGGTGACAACCTCGCCGGCGATGACGCGAGCCATCACGCGTGACGTCTGTTGGTTGAGCTCCCGGAGCGGGACCTCCACTCGTTCCTTCACGAATCCACTGTACTACGCGTTCTACGTCTGGGTGGGTGATCAGTACCCGAGGCCCACGGTGTGGCCCGCGGTTTCGGGGTCGGCCAGCGCGTCGAGGATGGCGCGGGCCAGGTCGGCGCGGGCGATCGAGATGCCGCCGCGGACGTTGCGGTCCAGGTCGGTGCGGAAGGGGCGCTGCCGGCCGTTGGTCAGGCGCGGCGGCCGCATGATCGTCCAGTCGAGGCCGCTGGCGCGGACGATCTCGTCGGTGCGGGCGAAGTCCGCGAAGTTGGTGCGGAGGAACCGCCCCAGCAGCGGCTTGAAGGCGGCGCGGGTGACGGGGCCGTCGCCGGCGTCCACGACGTGACCGCTCGCGGTGACGACGACCAGCCGGCGGACGTCGGTCTTCCGCATCGCCGCGATGATCGCGCGGGCGCCGTCGGCGCAGACCGAGGGGTCGCCTCCCGACCGCCGGCCGAGCGTGGACACGGCCGCGTCCTGGCCGTCGAGCGCGGCGGCGACGGCCGCGTCGTCGGCCAGCGTCGGGGCGGTCACGACGCCGAGGCGCGGGTGGTCGGCGATCCCGAGCCTGGCCGGGTCGCGGACGACGACGGTGACATGGTGGCCGGCGTCGAGCGCCTGCCGCACGAGGTGCTGCCCGGTGCCGCCGGTGGCGCCGAAGGCGGTGATGCGCATGGTTGCCTCCCGGGGAGGGTTAGTGAACACTAGCCCCCAGGGTGGGCTAGTGTTCACTAACCTGTCAAGCGTGGGAGGGTTGGCCCCGTGAGTACGCGAGAGCGAATCCTCGACGCCGCGGCGGAGATCCTCAGAACACGGGGCGTGGCGCAGGCGACGACCAAGGAGATCGCGCGGGCGTCGAGCGTGTCCGAGCCGACGCTCTACAAGTACTTCGGCGACAAGGAGGGCCTGCTGCTCGCCGTCCTCCAGGAGCGCCTGCCCGGCCTGTCCCGGACGGCCGTCCGGCCGGGCGAGGGCGACGTCGTCGGCAACCTGACCGAGTTCGCCCACGCGCTCCTCGACTTCTACCAGCGCTCCATCCCGATGCTCGGCGCCCTCCTCGCCGACCCGCAGCGCATGGCGAGCCACCGCGACGCCATGGCCAGACACGGCGGCGGCCCCGACCGCCCGGTCACGGGGTTCGCCGACTACCTGCGGCAGGAGCAGGCGGGGGGCCGCATCGCCGAGGACGCCGACCCGGACGCCGTGGCGGCGCTGCTCGTCGGATCCTGCTTCATGGAGGCGTTCCTGCGCTGCTACGCCGAGGGTCCCGACGCGGCCCCCGCCCCCCGCTCCCGCGCCGAGTCCCTGGCCCGCGCGGTCGTCGCTCCGCTGCTCTGACGCCGCGCTGCTCCGGCGACCCGCCTATGCGCCTCTCAGCCGCAGCAACTCCGGGGCCAACACTCGCACCGCGCCCCGGCCGGCCGGGGCGATCAGGCCATCACGGCGCAGGCACGCCAGAGCGCGGTTGACGGTGATCCGACTGACGCCGAGGAGTTCGGCGAGGTCCTGCTGGGTGCCGGTGCCCGGCATCGGGATCGTGAGGTCGGACCGCCTCGCGGCCTCGGCGAGCAGCCAGGCCGCGAGGCGCGCCTCGGCCGGGAGGGTGGCCGTCGCGGCGAAGCGGGCCTGCTGCCGGCGGGCCTCGCCGGCCAGTGTGCGCAGCACATGGGCCCGCACGGTGGCGGCGTCGTCCGTCAGCGCGAGGAAACGGTCTCGCGGCAGGGCCGCGACGTCGCAGGCGGTGACGGCGGTGAGGGTGGCGGTGTGGCCGAGCCCGTCGATCACCGCGACCTTGTCGAGGGCGCGCGGCCCCGTCCACGCGCCGTGCCCGACCGTCCGCCCGGCGGCGGTGTGCCCGGTGGCGGCGACCGTGCCGCGCAGCAGGAGCAGCAGATGGGTGGCGGGCGCGCCGGCGCGCCGCAGCACCTGCCCGGCCAGGTGGCGCCGCCGCACCGTGGCGTCCCACACCTCGCGCAGCCGCCCGTCGCCGAGGCCGCTCAGCAGCGGCACCGCGGCCAGCGCCGCGTGCGGCGGCGGTGTATCGGCTGATACAGACGGGCTCACCCGACCGACCGTACCGTCACCGCCATGCTGATCGTCGAACTCCGCTTCGGACCCGAACCCGAACGCCTCGCCGCCCGCCCCGCCCACCGGGTGACCCTGACCCGACTGCACGGGGAGGGCCGGCTGTTGGCCGCCGGCCCCTACGCCGACGACAGCGGCGCGCTGCTGATCTTCCCCGTCGACCGCCCGGAGTTGGACCGGATCATGGCGGACGACCCGTACTATCGCACCCCCGGCGTGCGCGTGGTCGACGTGCGTGAGTGGACGCCGCTGGAGTTCCAGCTCACGCGTCGGTTGCCGGGCCCTTGAGGCGGTGCAGTAGCGCGCGGACCCGGGCGGGGCTCGCGGTGAGCACGGTGTCGGGGGTGTCGCTCTCCCGTATGAGAAGCCGAGCCGCCGGGGTTATGGCCAACTCGACGCAGTTTCCTTCCTCGTTGGAGTACGAGGACTTCTGCCAGGGGGAGGCGGGCATGGTTCGCCTTTCACAGCTCGTCTCGCGCGGTGCGGATGAAGTCGCGTGACTCCGATGGCGAGAGCGTGACCTCACGCATTCGCTCCAGCGTAGTCCGGTACCTGATCAGCTGTGCCTCACCGTCGAGGAACACGACGCCGTGTGGACTGTCGAGCTGCACCGTGTCCAGCTTGGGTGTTACGCCGGCCGCGAGTGTGATGGAACTGCCTGCCCCCGCGTAGCCGTCGGCGGCGAAGGGGATGGCCAGCAGCGTGATGTGGTCACGCTCGCTCTCCTCCAACAGGCGGTCGAGCTGCCGGCGTTGGACGTCCGTCCCGCCCAGACGCATGCGCAGCGCCGCTTCGTGGACGAGGAAGACACAGGGCGTGGGCTGGTCGCGCTCGAAGACCGTCTTGCGCTTCATGCGATGCGTGAGCCGCCTGAGGAGCTCGACGTCCGATCGTTGGGGGATGGCGAGGCGCAGCACCGCGCGGGCGTGCTCCTCCGTCTGCAACAGGCCCGGAATGTGCAGGTGTTCCACCACCGTCAGCTGGCGCGCGTGGTACTCCAACTCGGCCAGGTCGACCGCGCCGGCGGGCAGCACGCCCTGGTACTCCGTCCACCACCCTCGGACCCGGGTGGCGGCCATGGCGGCCAATCCTTCGACGTAGGCGGGATCGGGACAGTTGTAGTTCGCGGCGAACTGCCTGACCCGCTCCGCGCTCACGCCGAAGCGCGCGCCCTCCAGGTTCGAGATGTTGGTCCGATCGGTGCCCAACAGGGCCGCGCCGTCAGCGATGGAGAAGCCGGCGTGCTCGCGCATCCGCCGCAACTCCGTGCCGATGCGCCGCTGTCGGGCGGTGGGTGCCTTCCTGGATGCCATGCGGCTCCTTCCCCTTCCGTCTCGGCCAGCATGGACGACCCCATCAGATTGGGTCCACTTCATCACTGGAAAGAGTGAACCAAGGCTAACAAGCTGGGTCTATCCAGCTAGCCTTCTGGCGTCCAAGGGTCCGGGAGGGAAGAACCGATGATCCAACCCATTCGTTCGTACTGGCTCACCGCCCCCAACGCCGTCGACACCGCGAAGCTGGCGCGGGACCACGTCGTCCGGCTGCTCGACCACACCGGGCATGGCGCGTTGGCGGACAACGCCCAACTGTTGACCAGCGAGATCGTGACGAACGTCTTCTCGCACACGGACGTTCCGTTCGTCACCGTCGAGACCGTCATCGACGCCCGCCGCGTGCTGGTGGCCACCTACGACGAGTCCGAGCGCCACCCGATGGCCCGCCGCGCGGACGACGCGGCGTCGGCGAACGAGAACGGCCGGGGCCTGCTGCTGGTCGAACTGCTCGCCGCCGACTGGGGCGTCGCCGCCTCGCCGCTCGGGAAGCGGGTGTGGTTCGAGCTGAGCTAGCACTATGCTAGCTGCGCGATTATTCTTGTCGCATGGCTACTCTCTACGTTCGCGATCTGTCCGACGAGGCGCTTGTCGAGCTGAAGACAAGGGCCGCCAGGAACCGGCAGTCCCTCCAGGCGTACGCCCGGACCCTGCTGGAGGAAGAGGCGGCCACCCCGACCACCGAGGACGTCATCGCACGCATCAGGGATCGGGTGACCGCGCGGCTGTCGACGAGCGAGGTGCTTGCCGACATCGAGTCGGGGCGGGGGCGCGGGTGATCGTGGTGGACGCGGGTGCCGTCGTGCACCTGGTGGCGGATGCCGGTCCGGTGGGAGAGGCCGTGCGTAAGCGTGCGGAATCGGAACGCCTGGCCGCGCCCTATCTGCTGGATGTCGAGGTCGCCTCCGCGTTGCGGGGGCGCCACCGGGGCGGGAAACTCACCGACGCCGAACTCGAGGCGGCCTGGGACTCCTTCGCTCTGTTGCCCGTCAGGCGCATGGAGCACATGCCGGTGCTGCCCCGCGTGCGCGAGCTGTGGAACAACCTCTCGCCGTACGACGCGACCTATGTGGCCCTGGCCGAGGGGCTCGACGTGCCGCTCATCACGAGCGACGCCCGGATCGGCCGCGCCGGCCGGGCGCGGTGCCCCATCGAGACCTTCACCGAGTCGCATCACGTCTGAGCCAGGAGGTCCCTGATGGAGGACTGTCCGCTCTGTGGCGGCCGTCGCGAAGCCGATGCCGAGAGCGGCTGGATCCTGTGCTTCGGCTGCGGGCAGTTCTTCGCTCCGTCGCCGGATAGGCGGTGCCCTGGGCTGGAGCAGTGGCGTAACCGGGCGTTGCAGCGGCCGTACGAGCCGCGTCGTCACCCATAGCCGGCCTCCGCTGGGGGCTCAGGCGGCGTAGGGGGGTGGTGTCAGGTACACCCCGAACCCGGGTCGTGGGCCCAATGTGGCGGCGGCGGGCCGTCCGTAGCTTCGTAGGTGCGGCGCCGGGGGCGTCGAAAGCGGAGCACAGCGGGAAAGGGATGGCGATGTTTCGTCGGAGTGGCGGGCCGGGGCAGGCGCGGAGCGCGGAGGCGTTGCGGCTGGTCGGGGTGAGCAAGGTGTACGGGGACGCGGAGAGCGCCGTCACGGCGTTGGACAACGTGTCGTTGAGCCTGCCGACCGGTAGCTTCACGGCGGTGATGGGGCCCTCGGGGTCGGGGAAGTCGACGCTGTTGCAGTGCGCGGCCGGGCTCGACCGGCCCGACCGGGGCGTGGTCGTGGTGGACGGGGCCGAGCTGGCCGGCGGCACCGAGGCCGAGTTGACGAAGTTCCGGCGGAACCGGATCGGCTTCGTCTTCCAGTCGTACAACCTGCTGCCGACCCTCACCGTGCTGCAGAACACCACGCTGCCGCTGCGGTTGGCCGGCCGCCGGGTCAGTCGGGAGCGTGCCCGCACGATCCTCGCCCAGGTGGGCCTCGCGGACCGGCTCGGCCACTTCCCCGACCAGCTCTCCGGCGGGCAGCGGCAGCGGGTCGCCATCGCGCGGGCGCTGGTCGCCGAGCCCGCCGTGATCTTCGCGGACGAGCCCACCGGCGCGCTCGACACCCGTAGCGCCCGCGAGGTACTGGAACTGCTGCGCGAGGTGGTCTCGGCCCACGGCCGCACCGTGGTGATGGTCACGCACGACCCGGTCGCCGCCTCCCACGCCGACTCGGTGGTGTTCCTGGCCGACGGCCGGCTGGCCGGCTCGATGACCGAGCCCACCGCGGACGCGGTGGCGGAGCGCCTCGCGCACCTGGGCGACGTCGTGGCGGCGGGGGTCTGAGCCGTGATCATGCTCCAGTTGGCCATCCGCTCGGTCAGGAAGCGCCCGGGGCGCTTCGTCGGCACCCTGCTCGCCACGTTCCTCGGCGCCGCGATCAGCATGGCGTTCAACTCCCTGCACGACACGGCGGGCGCCGCCGGGATCGACGACACCAGCGCCGAGACGCTGGGTCTGAGCGCCGGCGTGGTCGGCGGGTACGGCACGCTGCTGGTGTTCTTCGCCGTGGCCTCCACGCTCACGGTGAACGTGCGGCAGCGTGCCTCCGAGATCACCCTGCTGCGCCAGTCCGGGGCCACCCCGGCCCAGGTCAAGCGGATGATCATGGGCGAGGCGGTCCTGGTGGCGGTGCTCGGCACCGCGCTGGCCATCGGCCCGGCGATGCTCGGCGGCCGGCTGCTCCTCGACATGTTCCAGGAGACGGACCAGGTCGCCCCGGGCGTCGACCACGTCTTCGGCCCGATCGCCCTCTCGGCGGGCTTCGGCGTCACCCTGCTGGCCTCGGCCGGCGCCGCGTTCCTCGCGGTGCGGCGGGCCACCAGGACGGCGGCCGGCGCCCGGGCGCCGCGGGCGCGGCTGCGTACCGCCGGTGGCGTCCTGGCCCTGCTCGGCGGGGCCGGCGGCGTGGCCGCCACCTACGCCATCGACCCGGCCGAGCCGGGCCTGATGGCGGCCCCCGCCTACGGCGCGATCCTGCTGTCCGTCGGGTTCGCGACGCTCTCCGGCGGTCTGCTGCGGACACTGCTCCGGCTCTTCGGCCGCCCCATCGCGGCGCTCACCGGCGCCGGCGGCTACCTCGCCGTGCACAACACCAGGCGGCGCGCGGCGAGTCTGGCCGGCGTGCTGATGACGCTCGTCCTCTTCACCGGGATCACGATCGCCACGATCTGCATCCAGGTCGTCGAGAGCGACGCGATCGAGGCCGCCGGAGTCGGCAAGTCCGTCGAGGACAAGAACGTGGAGACGCTGAACCTGGTGGTCGTCGGCATCATCGCCGCCTTCTGCTGCGTGATGCTCGTCAACAGCCTCTACGCGGCGACCTCCTACCGGCGCCACGAGTTCGGCGGCCAGCGGCTGGCGGGTGCCACCCCGCGGCAGGTGCTGACGATGGTGGCCACCGAGAGCGGGCTGCTCGCCGTGATCGGGCTGTTCTTCGGCACCGTGGCCGGTCTCGCGGGGGCCCTCGCCTTCGCCGACGTCAGGCTGGAGGCCGGGCTGCCGGGGGAGACGGTCCTGATCTGGCTCGGCACGGCCGCGATCGCGGTCACGGCGACGATGGCCACCAGCCTGCTCACCGCCCGCCGGGCGCTGCGCACCCCGGCCATCCAGGCCGTGGCGGTGGCGGCGTAGCCGCCGAGACGCGGCGCTGGCTGGGCCGCGACGGCACTGCGCAGGCCCGGCCGGAGGCCGGGACCGCGTCGTCGCCCGCCGAGGGTAGACCAGAGGCACGGGGTCGGCCCTGCGGCTCCGCCGGACGGTTCACGCGGGCCTCAGCTTGGTGGCGCCCCAAAGGGGCGCGGGGAACTGCGCGATCAGCCACGATGGCGCCATCTGAAGGATCGCCGGTCGCACCGCCTCCTCCGCAGCGCTCAGCGTGGCCCGGCGGAGACCACTCTCGCCCCACGGGACTGCCGGCTCAGTCCGCCGGTGGCCAGTCCCACACCAGCCGATCCCCTGACCGCCGGGGGCCTGCGGCGCCGAGGCGGGCGCAGGCCGCCGTCAGCCGGTCCGTCACCCATGTGTGTGCGAGCCCGGCGGCAAGCCGCACGTGGGCGTGGTCGAGGGCGACCGGCAGCGCCTCGGTGCGGCGCGGCCCCTCGGCGTCCAGGGTGGTGAGGACGACGACGCCGCGGTCGTTGCGCAGCACCGGGTCGACGGCGTAGTCGTCGATGAAGTCGCCCAGGTCGTGGAGCACCCGGCGGGTCAGCCCGTGGAAGACGTGCGCGGAGCTGCCGACGATCAACGAGGCCCCGGCCGCGAGCAGTTCGGGCGCGACGCGGCGGACGTGCGGCACCGGCTCCGCCACCATGTTGGGGCCCCAGTGCGTGAACAGCAGCACCACGTCGACCCGTTGGCGCAGCGAGGCCAGCGCGTCGGTCAGCCAGTCGGGGACGCCGGCGGTCAGGTCGGCGTGGGCGACGCCGGGGCGGTCGGGGCCCGCCGCGTACTCGGCGGGGTGGTCGGTGACGCCGAGCAGCCCGAGCCGCAGCCCGCCCACCGTCAGCGTGGCCGGCGCGCGGGCCGCCGTCGCGTCGGGGCCGGCGCCCACCGTCAGGATTCCGGCCGCAGCCAGGTGGTCGAGGGTGTCGAGCAGGGCCTCGGGCCCGTAGTCGAGCGCGTGGTTGTTGGCCAGCGTCACCGCCCGCACGCCGAGCCCGGCGAGGGCCTCGGCGGCCTCGGGCGGGGCGCGGAAGAAGAAGGGCTTGCCGGGGATCGGGATCCGGCTGCCCCGGTCCGAGACGCAGCACTCCAGGTTGAGGAACACGGCGTCGGCCGCGGCCAGTTCGGCCCGGAGCCCGTCGGAGAACAGCGCGCCCGTCCCGTGGCGGCCGATCTCCTCGGCCACGCCACGGCCCAGCATGGTGTCCCCGGCCAGCGCCAGCCGCGCCGTCGCACCGGTCGGCCGTTCGGTCATCGTCCCTCAAGCCTGGCATCGGGGACGTCGCCCGGCCAGCCGGCCAGGTTCAGCGTTCCAGGACGACGGTGCGCATCCCGCCGGCCAGGACCGGCGCGTCGTGCACCACCCGCAGGCCGGCGGTGCGGCACTGGTCGAGGACCCAGGCGTGGGCGAGGCGCAGCTTCCGGTAGCTGCCGGTGTGCAGCGTCCAGGCGCCGTCGGGGCCGCGGCGGTGCACCAGGTCGTGGACCACGACCGTGTAGTCGTCGAAGTCGTCCGGGTACTCCAGGAAGCACGTCATGATCCGGTTCTCGGTGGCCCGCACCGGGAGGAACCGGTCGGTGCCGGTGAGCGGCACGGTCAGGTCGCGGTAGGCGAGCACGGCCCGGCCGCCGGGGGCCAGGGCGTGGGATATCTCGCCGAGCAGCGCGGCCACGTCCCCGCGGGTCGGCAGGTGGGTCAGCGTGTCGCCGAGGCAGACGACGACGCCGGCGGAACCGGGCCTGACCAGCGCGGGCAGCGCCCCGCGCAGGTCGGACCTGACGGTCCTGACCGCCGGCTCCCCGCCCGCCTGCGCCGCCAGCTCGGCGAGCAGCGGCGCGCTCAGGTCCACGGCGAACACCGGGTCGAAGCCGAGCCCGGCCAGGGCCAGGCTGCTGTGGCCGGGCCCGCACCCCAGGTCCACGGCCGTGGTGCCGCTCGGGCCCGGCGCGACCCCGAGGTCGGCGAGGAACGCCCGCTGGGCGGTGGCCAGCGCCGCCGGGTCGCCGCCGAGCATCCAGGTGTAGTGCTCGGCGAGCAGCCGGTCGTAGTGGTCCATCGCCGGCGGGTGGGCGGGGGACGACTGGGAGGGGACGGCGAGCGTCATAGTGGCGCCCTTTCTCTCCGGGGTCCGGCCACTCCGGGATCCGGTGGGCCGGCAGTGAACCTAGTCCGGGATGCGGGCCGGATGGCCGCTCGCCGAACGACGTTCGGTCACGGCGGCAGAATGGCGGCCATGGACGACATTGATTCGGCGATCCTCACCCATCTCCAGCGCGACGGACGGCTGACCAACCGCGAGCTGGCGCGCCTGGTGGGCGTCGCGCCGTCCACCTGCCTGGAGCGGGTGCGGGCGCTGCGGTCCCGTGGCGTCATCACCGGCTACCACGCGGCGGTGGAGCCGCGCGCCCTCGGCCGGTCGCTCCAGGCGCTGGTCTTCGCGCGGCTGCGGCCGTTGAGCCGGGAGGTGATCACCGGCTTCGAGAGCTATCTGTCCCGGCTGCCCGAGGTGCTCTCGGTGTACGTGGTCTCGGGCGACGACGACTTCGTGGTGCACGTGGCGGTGCCGGACATCGAGCACCTGCACGCGTTCCTGATGGACCGGTTCAGCGCGCGTCGCGAGGTGGTCGGCTTCCGCAGCTCGATGATCTACCGCGAGACGGCCGGCACCCGGGTGTTGGCGCCGCTGCCGGCCAGGGGCGCGCCCGAGGATCCCAAGTCCCTGGTGTAGCCGGGGAGTCGGGCCCGGACAGGGGAGAGCCGCCCGGGGCGGGGAG
>NZ_SMKI01000163.1 GCF_004348415.1 Streptomyces hainanensis | reverse complement strand
GGCGGGGCGAGCACGGCGGGCAGCAGGCCGGCGAGCACGGCGAGTACCGGGAGGGCCGAGACCTCGGGCCAGGAGAGCGGGGAGAGCGACGGGTAGAGGTTGGCCGGGTCCACCCGGGAGGACAGGTACATCAGCGCGGCCGTCGCCAACCCGGCCGCGGCGGTGAGGAGTTCGCCCGCGCGCCAGCGGTCGGGCCGGTAGCTGCTGCGGCGCACCCGGCGGCCGCCGAGCAGGAAACCGAGGACCGCGGCGCCGGCCCCGACCAGCAGCAGCGGCACCCCGAGGTAGCGCGGGGCCGAGCTGTCGAGCAGCCCGTAGAGGCCGGCGCAGATGCCCAGCAGGCCGGCGATCACCAGGGTGCCGACGAGCAGCCTGGCGCGGGCCGGGACGCCGCCGGTGCGGCCGTAGCCCCGGGAGGCCATGGCGGCGGCGAGGGCCAGCGAGCGGCTGAGCGCGTCCTCCAGCACCGGGATCACGATGCCGCGCAGCGCCGCCGCGCCCCGCTCCCCCGCGCCGCGCAGTCGCCTGGCGCGCCGCACCCGCTGCACGCTCTCGACGAGTTGGGGGGCGACGGAGAGGGCGACGACCACCGAGGTGCCGATCTCGTGCAGGGCGCCCGGCAGGGTCTTGAGCAGGCGCTTGGGGTTGGCGAGCGAGTTGGCGGCGCCGACGCAGATCACCATGGTGGCCAGTTGCAGTCCGTCGTAGGCGCCGCCGAGCACCTCCTCCGCGGTGACCGGGCCGAGCAGCCGGATCCCCGCGGCGGCCTCCGGCAGCGGGATCTCGGGCAGCGTGAACAGGACGGTCTCGCCCTGCCCGCCGCCGAACACGACGCGGAACAGCACCCGGATGACGACGATGAAGGCCCCGAAGAGCAGGTACATCCGGAACGAGAGCGCCCAGGGCGCGTCGGTGCGCCGACGCACCACCACGTAGCCGGCGACCGCGAGCACCAGGGCGAGCAGCACCGGGTTGGTGGTGCGGCTCGCGGCGATGGCGAGGCCGAGGGCCCAGAGCCACCAGGCACCGGGGTGCAGCGCGCGGGGCAGGGGGTTGAGGGCGCGGTCCAGGACCCCCGCGCTCACGCGTCGCCGGCCGATCGGGCGGCGCGCCGCCGGCGCCAGGCCGTCAGGCCGGCGGCGCCGGCCAGGGCCGCGATCAGCCCGAGTGCGGCCACGGTGGAGACGGAGGGGCCCGAGGACTCGTCGGCGGCGCGCCGCTCCTCGAACTCCTCGTCCTCGCCGGTCCAGTCGGCGGCCTCGCTGGGGGTGGGCCCGGGGTCGGTCCCGGCGCTCTCCTCGCCGTCGGCGGCCTCGGGCTGGCTCGCCTCGTCGGTCGGCCGTTCCTCCTCGCCCGGCTCGGCGTCGTCCTGGCCGTCCTCGGGCGGGGTGGCGCCGTCGCCCGGCCCGGCGGGCGCGTCGGGGTCGTCCGGGTCGAGTCGGCCGCCGGACGAGGTGGCGCCGCCGTCCTGGCCGGTGGTTCCGCCGCCGGCCGAACCGCCGCCGGAGCCACCGGAGTCGGTGGAGCCGCCGGAACTTCCGCCGCCCGGCGAGCCGCCGCTGCCGCCGCCGGCCGCGGAGCCGCCCGTCGAGGTGCCGCCCGTCGAGGTGTTGCCGCCGCCCCCGTTGCCGCCGCTCGCTCCGCCGTCGTCATCCGCGGGCCGCTGGGGTGCGACACCGGGCACCGGGGACTCGCCGGTCTCCCGGTCGAGCGAGAACGACCAGCCCTCGAAGCTGCCCTCCGGCGGGGTGCGGTAGGTCGCCCCCAGCTGGCTGTAGGTCCACGAACCGCCGTTCTCCGCGTGCCAGTAGGACCAGTAGGCGGAGGCCGGCGGGGTGTCCACGCAGGGCTCGCTGTCCGCTCCTGGACGGTTGTTGATCCGGCAGACGAACGAGTCGCCCCAGCGGCTCGTGCCGTTCACCTGGAAGCCCGCGTCGCGCAGCGCGGCGAGGCCGTCGGCCTGGGCGCCGGGCGCGCAGCGCACCACCCGGCCGCCGCCGAGTTCGCGGAAGTCGACCACCACGGTCACGCCATCGCCGTCGGGGCAGAAGCCGGCGCTGCCGGCGAGGGAGGGCGCCGCGGCGCGGGCACCGGCTGGCAGGAACGCCGTCAACAGGGCGAGCAACGCGCCCAGAACGGCTGCGCGAACTCCGGCGCGGGGCATCGGGTCCCTTTCGGTGAGAGGCCGTCACGGCCTCCTCACGGAACCGACGCGCGGCGAACGGCACGGCCGCGAGCGCGCATCTGGGCTCCACGCTGCGGACCGTGACAGTGAGAAGCAGTCCGCGTGCACGCCGAGCGATCCGACTCACGGCGCGCGGGGCGCCGTTCACGGTTGCAGGTCAGTGCCGGAATTCCACCGGCTTCCCTCGGTTGTGCACGCATTCGGTTGTCCATCCGCTCCGGGGCGGAATCGTCCCTCAGGATACGGCGAACTCGCACCCCTGACCAGCCGTGTGCGGGTGTTCTACGCCTCACCCCGGCGCGCCGTGGCGGCCGGCGCGCCTCAGCGGCCGAGGCCCTCCAGGACGACGGCGCCCGGGAGTTGGAGGAACGCCTTGCCGGGCACGATCAGCTTGCCGCGGCGGCGACCGCTGCCGACCAGGACGTGGGGCAGCGCGGTCACGGCCGCGTCGAGCAGCAGCGGCCAGTCGGCGGGCAGGCCGACGGGGGTGATGCCGCCGTACTCCATGCCGGTCTCGCCGACGGCGACGTCGTGCGGGGCGAAGGACGCCTTGCGGGCCCCGAGTTGGCGGCGCACCGCACCGTTGACGTCGACTCGGGTGGTGGAGAGGACCAGGCAGGCGGCGAGGCTGCTCTCGCCGGCGCGCTTGCCGCTGACGACGACGCAGTTGGCGGACGCGTCCAGCAGGTCGCGGCCGTACGCCTCGACGAAGACGGCGGTGTCGGCCTTCTCCGGGTCGGTGTCGACGAAGAGCAACTCCTCGGCCGGCACCGGCCCGTTCCAGCGCCTGACGGCCTCCGCGACGGGCTCGGTGAGCAGGTCGAGGCAGTCGGGGGCGGGGCGGGCGTCGTCGAAGTCACCGATGGGGGCGCGCATGGCGGCACGGTACCGCACGGTTCGGGCGGCGCCGGGCGCCCGGATCAGTGGGAGTAGCCGGGGACCGAGATGGCCATGGTCATGTCGACCGGCTCGGCGCCGTCGTTCCGGTAGCCGTGCGGGACGTGGGACTCGAAGGAGGCGGAGGCGCCGGTGGGCACCTCGTGGTCGACGCCGTCCACCCGGAGGGTCAGCACGCCGGCGGTGACGTGGACGAGTTCCGTGGTGCCGGCCGGGTGCGGGTCGGAGTCGCTGCCCTCGCCCGGCATCAGACGCCAGCGCCAGAGTTCGAGCGGCCCCGGCGCCTCGGTGCCGGCCAGCAGCGTGCTGTGGCTGCCGGCCTCGGTCGACCAGAGCCGGACCGCGCGGTCGGCGGGGACCAGCCGCACCTTGGGGGCCTGGTCGAAGTCGAGCAGCGAGGTGATGCTGACGCCGAGCGCGTCGCCCACCTTCACGACGGTGCCCACGCTGGGGTTGGTCCTCGCCTGCTCGATCTGGATGAGCATGCCGCGGCTGATGCCGGCGCGGGCGGCCAGGGCGTCCAGGGTGAGGCCGCGCTCGGTGCGCAGCCGCCTGAGGTTGCGGGCGAGCGACTGGGTGAGCTGGTCGAGGTTGGTCACAGGCGGTTCCCGATCGGTGTCTCGATCACGTGTGATCACTCTAGCGGGAAATATTTTGAATGGCTCAGTGCACTATTTTGGGCTAGGGTGCCGCCCGACCCTCCGTTCAACACAGTGCACTGCGAGGTATTCGATGGTAGCCCTTGCCCTGGCCACCAGCCTGCTCTGGGGGCTGGCCGACTTCGGCGGCGGACTGCTCGCCCGACGGGTGCCGGCGCTCACGGTCACCGTGGTCTCGCAGTCGCTGGCGGTCGTGGTGCTCGGTGTGATCGTGGTGGCCACCTCGGCCTGGACGGAGTTCGGCTGGCGGCTCTGGTTCGCGGTGGCGGCCGGGCTGATCGGCCCGCTGGTGCTGCTCTGCTTCTACCGGGCCCTGGCGCAGGGGCCGATGGGCGTGGTGTCGCCGCTGGCCGCCACGGCGGTCGTGGTGCCGTTCACCGTGGCGCTACTCCAGGGCGAGCGGCCCGGCGGCGCCCAGTACACGGGCCTGTTGGTGGCGTTCGCCGGCGTGGTGCTGGCGAGCGGGCCGCAGCTGCGCGGCGCTCCCGTACAGCGGGAGACGATGCTGCTGACGCTGGTGGCGGCGCTCGGCTTCGGCGCGGTGCTGGCGCTGATCTCGGCGTCGTCGACGACGCTGACCGGGCTGTTCCTGGCGCTCTTCGTCCAGCGGCTCTGCAACGTGCTGGCCGGCGGCACGGCCCTCTGGGTGGCCGCGCGGCGCGGCTCGCCGACGCTGCCCCCGGAGGGGGCGCGGGCGGTCACGGCCGCCCTGCCCGCACTGCTCTTCGTGGGGCTCGCCGACGTGGCGGCGAACGCCACGTACACGCTGGCCACCCGGATCGGGCCGGTGACGGTGGCCGCGATGCTCGCCTCGCTGTATCCGGTGGTGACGGCGCTGGCCGCCTGCGGGATGCTCCGCGAGCGGCTGCGCGTCGTCCAGGCGGCCGGCGCGGGCCTGGCGATGACGGGCACCCTGCTGCTGGCCGCCGGGTAGGACCTAACCGGCCGCGGCCGGCGCGTCGTTGGGCCGGAGGGTCCACACGACGCTCATCTCGCCGGTGACGGCGCCGTCGGCGCGGCTGATGGCGATGGCGATGGGGAACTCGGGCCGCCGGCCGGCGTCGAGCTCGGCCACGACGTCGGCGGCCGGGCGGCCCAGGGTGGCGACGGCGGTGACCTGCCCCCTGGCCACCTTCAGGAACGCGATGTCGGCCCTGACCGGCAGCGGCACCGCGCGCGACAGCTGCGCGCCGAAGGCCGCCAGGACGACGGCGCCGCTGGCGGACTCGGCCAGCGTGAACATGGCGCCGGCGTGCGGGCCGCCGAGGTGGTTGGCGAACTCCGGCTGGTCGGGCAGCCGGAGCACGGCGCGCTCCGGGGTGACCTCGTCGTACTGGAGGTTGAGCGTCCGGACCATGGGCACCGTGGCGGTGAGCAGTTCGGCGATGGACGGCTCGGCGGCCGGTGTGGCGTCAGTCATACCGCGAGGTTACCAGCGGGTAATGAAGCCGGGGAAGGGTCGCCGACCGCCCCTCAGGCCAGGTCGAACGCGCCGGCCGGCGGGCGGGGCGAGGGGATGCCGGCGTCGGTCGTCACCGGGGCCGCGTCGCCGATCAGCCGGGTGAGCTCGGCACCGTGCACCACCCGGGCCGGGAACGGGTCGGCGGCGGCCCGGCGGGCCAACTCCGCCACCGGCAACGGGGCCCGGGAGGCGACGAGGACCAGGTTGCCGAAGCGCCGGCCGCGCAGGACGGCGGGCTCGGCGATCAGGCACAGCTCGGCGAAGTGGACGCGGAGCGTGGCCAGTCGGGCGCGGGTGAAGTCGAGCGGCGCGGCGTCGGCCAGGTTGGCCGCGTAGGTGCCGCCGGGACGCAACACCCGGGCCGCCTCGGCGACATGACCGGCGCCCGTGAGGTGGGCGGGGATCGCGGAACCGCGGAAGACGTCGGCCACGATGACGTCGGCGGAGGCCGCGGGCGCCGCGGCGAGGAGCGCGCCGGCGTCGCCTACGGTCACCTCGATGCCCGAGCCGGCCGGCGTCGGCAGCCGCTCCGCGACCAGTTCGGCGAGGCGCCGGTCCACCTCGGCCACCCGCTGCCGCGAGCCGGGACGGCGGAAGGCCGCGTACCTGGGCAGCGTGAGCGCCCCGCCGCCCAGATGCACCAGGTCGAGCGGGACGCCGGACGGCGCCGCGGTGTCCAGCACGTGTGCGAGCCGCCTGGCGTACTCGAACTCCAGGTGGCCCGGGTCGTCCAGGTCCAGGTGGGACTGGGGCGCGCCGTCGACCGTGAGCAGCCAGGCGCGCGGCCGGTCCAGGTCGGGCAGCAGCCGGGCGGTGCCCAGGTCGACGGCCCTGACCACGGGCGTCGGCTCGTCCGGTGAGGGCTCGTCCGGTGAGGGCTCGTCCGGTGAGGGCTCGTCGTGCACCGGACCATTGTGGCGCGTCGGCCCGGGAGCGTACTCCCCGGGCCGACGCGCCGCCGGCGTCAGTCCTCGACCACGGCCGTGACGGTGCCGGCGCCCACGGTCCTGCCGCCCTCGCGGACGGCGAAGCCGAGGCCGACCTCCAACGGCACCGGGTGGCCGAGCTCGACCCGCAGGGTGACGGTGTCGCCCGGCAGCGCCACCGCGCCGTCGACGAGCGCGATGTCGCCGACCACGTCCGCGGTCCTGAGGTAGAACTGCGGCCGGTAGCCGGTGGCGACGGCGGTGCGCCGGCCGCCCTCGGCCGCCGACAGCAGGTACACCTCGGCGGTGAAGCCGGACCGCGGCGTGACGCTGCCCGGCTGGGCCACCACGTGTCCGCGGCGCACCGCGTCCCTGGGCACGCCGCGCAGCAGCAGCGCCACGTTGTCCCCGGCCTGGGCCTCGGCCATCGGCTTGCCGAAGGTCTCGAGGCCGGTGACCACGGTCTCGGCGTCCGCGCCGAGCACCGCCACCCGGTCGCCGACCCGCACCGTGCCGCGCTCGACGGCGCCGGTGACGACCGTGCCGCGGCCGGTGATGGTGAGCACGTTCTCCACCGGCAGCAGGAACGGGGCGTCGAGGTAGCGCTCCGGCACCGGGACGTAGGTGTCCACGGCGTCGAGCAGCGCCTCGATGGCCGCGGTCCAGCGCGGCTCGCCGTTGAGCGCGCCGAGCCCGGAGACCCGGACCACGGGAAGCAGGTCCCCGGGGTAGCCCTGCGCGGTCAGCAGCTCGCGAACCTCCAACTCGACCAGGTCCGTGAGCTCGTCGTCGCCGGCGTCGGCCTTGTTGAGGGCCACCACGAGGTGCCGGACGCCGACCTGGCGGGCCAGCAGCACGTGCTCCGCGGTCTGCGGCATCACGCCGTCCAGCGCCGAGACGACCAGGATCGCCCCGTCGAGCTGGGCCGCGCCGGTGATCATGTTCTTGACGTAGTCGGCGTGCCCCGGCATGTCGACGTGCGCGTAGTGCCGGGTGTCGGTCTCGTACTCGACGTGCGCGATGGTGATGGTGATACCGCGGGCCGCCTCCTCGGGGGCCTTGTCGATGCGGTCGAAGGGCACGAACGAGCCGGTGCCGCGGTCGCTGAGCACCTTGGTGATGGCGGCGGTCAGGGTGGTCTTGCCGTGGTCGACGTGGCCCATCGTGCCGATGTTGAGGTGTGGTTTGGTCCGCGTGTACGCCTGCTTGGGCATGGCGGGGTGCTTCCTCGCTGCTGGGTGAGGGTCCCGGGGCGGGCCGCGGGGCCCGGGGCCGGGACGCGGACCCCGTCGCTTACCGGCCGACCCTCCCCCTGCGGGGCCCGCGGTGTTGTCCGGGAAGGGTCAGCTTCGGGCGCCGTCGGCGGCGGCCCGGCAAGCCGGTGCGAGGAGAAGGGCAGCCTTCGGCGCGTCCGCCTGGGCGGACGGCGCGGATGCGAAGGCGAGCCGGAACATGGGCACCATGATCGGGCCGGTGGGGGGTCGCCGTCGAACGGTTTTCGACGGCCCGCGTTGCGGCGCACGCGAGGCTCTGGCTTAGAGTGCCGTTTGAACGAGGTGGGGCGGCCGTTCGCCGCTCACGCTCACCCGTGACGCGTTCCTCGTTTCTCCACTCTTCCCCGTCCTTCCACACGCCCCGGGATGTCGCAGAGTCCATGTCTTGGTTCGAATCGATCATCCTCGGGCTCGTCCAGGGGCTGACGGAGTTCCTTCCGATCTCGTCAAGCGCCCACCTGCGGCTGACCGCCGTCGCCTTCGACTGGCCGGACCCGGGCGCCGCGTTCACCGCGGTCACCCAGATCGGCACCGAGGCCGCGGTGCTCATCTACTTCCGGCACGACATCGTGCGGATCGTCTCCGCCTGGGTGCGGTCGCTGACCGACAAGGCGATGCGCTCCAACCCCGACGCGCGGATGGGGTGGCTGGTCATCGTCGGCTCCATCCCGATCGGCGTGCTCGGGCTGACGCTGCAGGACGCCATCGACGGCCCGTTCCGCGACCTCCGGCTGATCGCGGTCAACCTCATCGTGCTCGGCGTGATACTCGGTGTCGCCGACCGGCTGGCGGCTCGCGACGCCACGGGCGGCAAGCACCGGGCGGTCCGGGAGCGCAAGGGGCTGGAGCAGCTGAGCGTCAGGGACGGCCTGCTCTTCGGGTTCGCCCAGGCGATGGCGCTGGTGCCCGGCGTCTCCAGGTCCGGCGCGACGATCACCGGCGGTCTGTTCCTCGGCTACCGGCGTGAGGCGGCGGCCCGCTACTCCTTCCTGCTGGCCATCCCCGCGGTGATCGCCTCCGGCGGCTACGAGCTGACCTCGATCGGCGAGGAGGGGTCGCACGTCTCCTGGGGGCCGACCATCCTGGCCACGGTGGTGGCGTTCCTGATCGGATACGCGATCATCGCCTGGTTCATGAAGTGGATCAGCACCCGGAGCTTCATGCCGTTCGTCTGGTACCGCATCGCCGTCGGGCTCGTGCTGCTCGGGCTGATCTTCTTCGGGGTGGTCGACCCGGAGGCCGGCGCGGACATCGGCTCGGGCGACGAGGTCGGCAGCGCCGAGGAGGGCTGAGCCCGACGGCCCGCCCCTGGCGGTCGGCGGTGCTGGATAGTGTGATCGCATGACCAACACCGCCGCGTCGGTCTCCGAGTCCTGGGCCCGCATCGACGGCTGGCTGGCGGCCAACGCGCCGGCCAGCCTCGCCCGGCTCCGCCCGGGCGCGGACCCCGCCGCGCTGGCCGCCGCCGAGGCGGCGCTCGGTATGCCGCTGCCCGCCGACCTGGCCGCCTCGCTGGCCTGCCACGACGGCAGCGAGCCGGACTCACGACTGCTGCCGCACCTCGTCGACCTGTTGTCGGCCGACGGCGTCGTCGAGCAGTGGGAGCTGTGGAACGGGGTCATGACCGAGTTCGACGAGGGCGAGGAGCCCTGGGGGGTGCTCGCCGGCGAGACCCACTGGCACCGCCGCTGGATCCCCGTCACCATCTTCCAGGGCGACCTGGAGGTCATCGACATGCGGCCGGGCCCGGGACAGGGCCGGCTGGGCTCCAGTCCCCACGACGGCCCGGGCGACTTCGGGGACGGGGCCTGGCCGTCGCTCGCCGCCTACCTGGCGGCCGTCGCCGACGTGCTGACCACCGGCCGGATGCCGGACCCGCCCCCGTTCGACGCCCCGCACGTCAACGCCGCCGGGGAACTGGCGTGGGGCTGAGGGCACCACTCCCCCACGCCCTAGTCCTGGCCGAGCGCGGCGCGCACCACCCGTTCGCACAGCTCGTGGGAGCGCAACGCGTCGCGGGCGCTGAGCGCGCGCCCCGCGCGCACGGCGTCCAGGAAGCCGACGGCCGCCTGTTCGATGCCGCGCTGCCGGGCGACCGGCACCCAGTCGCCACGCCGGCGGACGCTCGGCTGTCCCTTGTGGTCGGTGATCTCGGCGAGGTTGCGGATCTCCCGTTTGCGGTCCTGGCCGGAGACCTCCAGGATCTCCTCGGCCGATCCCGACACCCGGTTCATCACGCCGAGCGCGGTGAACCCGTCGCCGGCCAACTGGAGCACCACGTGGTGCAGCAGACCGTGGCGCACCCGGGCCGTGACGGCGACCCGGTCGACGTCCCCCGGCGCCAGGAAGCGCAGGGTGTCCACGACGTGGATGAAGTCGTCGAAGACGGTCTGGCGCGGGCTCTCGGGCAGTGACCTGCGGTGCTTCTGCAGCACGATCAGGTCGCGCGGATGCTCGAGGCAGTGGGCGTAGGCGGGGGCGTGGCGGCGGTTGAAGCCGACGGCCAGCGGAACGCCGCGCTCCTCGGCCAGCTCCACCAGACGCTGGGCGGCGCCGAGTTCCGAGGCCAGCGGTTTGTCGACATAGGTGGGTATCCCGGCGCTGAGCAGCCGGGTGACGATCGCCGGATGGGCGGCCGTCGGGGCGTGCACGAAGGCGGCGTCGGGGCGGGCGGCGATCAGCCCGTCGAGGTCGGTGTGACAGTGCTCGGGTGGCACGCGGTGGGCGTGTGCGGCCCGTTCCAGGGTGGCGCGGCTGCGGGTGTGCAGCAGCGGCCGCACCCCGGGCTGGGTGGTGATCACGGGCAGGTACGCCTTGTGGGCGATGTCGCCGAGACCGATCACGCCGACCTTCACTCGTGGCTCCCTGGTGTTCGCGCGGGGGTCGCGGGTCGGGATCGCCGCCCGCCTGTCGCTGACCGGCAGCATAGGCGGAGCGTGGCGTTCGGGCGTCGGCGGTCAGCGGTAGCGGGCGGCCAACTCGTGGACGGCGGCCGCGAGTGCGGCGCGCAGTTCGGGCGGGCCGAGGACCTCGGCCCCGGTGCCGAGCCTGAGCAGGTCGGCGACGGCGACCGGCACGTTCTCCACGGGCAGGGTCAGTTCGGCCCAGCCGTCGGGCCCCGGCGGGCCCGCCTCCCGGACGGCTCGGTCGCCGACGGCGCCGAACATCATGGGCAGCATCGCGCGGGTGCGCGCGGAGACCCGCAGCCGGGCCTCGCCCTGGTAGCGGGCGGCTTCCAGTGCCCGGGCCGAGACGGCCCAGTAGTCGGCCAGGTCGAAGTCGGCGGGCCGCTCGGCGGGCTCGTCCAGCGGCTCGACGGCCAGCAGCCGGGAGACCCGGTAGCTGCGCGGCGCCCCGTCGGCGGCGGCCACCAGATACCAGATACCACCCTTGAGCACCAGGCCGAGCGGGTCGAGCTCGCGCCGCACCTCGCCGCGCCAGCGGCGGTAGTGGACGCGCAGCCGTCGGGCCTCCCAGACCCCGGTGGCGACCTGGGCGAGGAACGGCACGGGGTCGGCGTCGCGGAACCAGCCCGGCGCGTCGAGGTGGAAACGCTCCTGGATCCGGCGTGCGCGGTCGCCCAACTCGGCGGGGAGCGCGGCGGCCAGCTTGAGCGAGGCGGTGGCCAGGTCGGCGCCGAGGCCCAGCTCGGCCGCGGCGGCCGGCATGCCGGCGAGGGCGAGCGACTCGGCCTCGTCGCCGGTGAGGCCGGTGAGCCGGGTGCGGTAGCCGCCGAGCAGCCGGAAGCCGCCGGCCGGGCCGCGGTCGGCGTAGACCGGGACGCCCGACGCCGCCAACGCCTCGATGTCCCGGTAGACCGTGCGGACCGAGACCTCGAGCTCGGCGGCGAGCTGCGGGGCGGTGAGCCGGCCGCGGTTCTGCAGCAGGAGCAGGGTCTGGAGGAGCCGGTCGGCGCGCATGGCCCCATTGTGCCGCCGTACCTGACAGAAGGTGTCAGGTACGGCGGACAGTGTGGCTCCCGCACCGGGTCAGACCTATCGAGGAGCATCAGATGACCAGCACGACCACCCCGTCCGCCGGCACCTTCACCTTCAAGGACTGGCAGGAGACCGTGGTGGCCGGCGACGAGGGCGGCGCGAGACTCGCCAGGGCCACCGTCGTCAACGCCCTCTCGGGAGCGATCGAGGCCACGGCGACCACCTGTCTCTACGCGATCTCCTACGCCGCCGACGGCACCGGCTCGTTCAGTGGCTTCCAGCGGTGCGAGGGCGCGGTGGACGGGCGCGCCGGCACGTTCACGCTGCGGGAGTGGGGCACCTTCGGGGAACGCGGCAGGGTCAACTGCTCGTTCGAGGTGGTCGCGGGCTCGGGCACCGGCGAGCTCACCGGGCTGCGTGGCACCGGTGACTACGTCGCGGAGCCCGGCCAGAGCGCCATCTCCTACTCCTTCGACCGCTCACTGGACTGAGCCGGGGGCGGGCCCCCGGCCGTCACTTCCCGAGGTCGGGGATCCGCCAGTCGATCGGCTCGTGGCCCTGGGCGGCGATCGCCGCGTCGATCTGGGTGAAGGGCTTGGAGCCGAAGAACTTCTTGGCGGAGAGCGGCGACGGGTGCGCGCCCTCCACCACGGCGTGCTGCTGGGTGTCGATCAGCGGCAGCTTCTTGCGGGCGTACGCGCCCCAGAGCACGAACACCGCCGGATCCTGGCGGTTCACCACGGCGCGGATCACCGCGTCGGTGAACTGCTCCCAGCCCTTCCCCTTGTGGGAGTTGGGCTCCGCCTCCCGGACGGTGAGCACCGCGTTGAGCAACAGCACGCCCTGCTCGGCCCACGGCATCAGGTAGCCGTTGTCCGGGACGGGGAGCCCGAGTTCGGCGTGCAGTTCCTTGTAGATGTTGCGCAGCGAGGGCGGGACGCGGACGCCGGGGCGCACGGAGAAGCACAGGCCGTGGCCCTGGCCCGCGCCGTGGTACGGGTCCTGGCCGAGGACCAGGACCTTGACCCGGTCGAAGGGGGTGGCGGCCAGCGCCGCGAACACCTCGTCGCGCGGCGGGTACACCGGCCCCTTCGCCCGCTCCTCCTCGACGAACTCGGTGAGCTCCTTGAAGTAGGGCTTGTCGAGCTCCTCGCCGAGAACGTCCTGCCAGGACTCGGGCAGCATGCCGGTCACGTCGTCAACCTCCGAGGGTTCGCGATCAGTTGTCGCCGGAAAACGTACCGGCAGCCACTGACAGCGGGCACCCGGGTCCTGTCGTCCCTAGTCCAGCGGACCGCCCGCCACGTACAGCACCTGGCCCGAGACGAAGCCGGCGGCGTCGCCGGTGAGGTAGGCGATGGCGCCCGCGACGTCCTCCGGGCGGCCGACGCGGCGCACCGGGATGGACTCGGCGGCGGCCCGCTGGAAGTCCTCGAAACCCATGCCGACGCGGGCGGCGGTCTGGGCGGTCATGTCGGTGACGACGAAGCCCGGGGCGACCGCGTTGGCGGTGACGCCGAACTTGCCGAGCTCCAGGGCGAGGGTCTTGGTGAAGCCCTGCAGACCGGCCTTGGCCGCCGAGTAGTTGGCCTGTCCCCGGTTGCCCTGCGCGGAGCTGGACGACAGGCTGACGACGCGCCCGAAGCCGGCGTCCACCATGTGCTTCTGGCAGGCGCGGGACATCAGGAAGGCGCCGCGCAGGTGGACGTTCATCACCGTGTCCCAGTCCGCCTCGCTCATCCTGAAGAGCAGGTTGTCGCGGAGCACCCCGGCGTTGTTGACCAGGATCACCGGCGGGCCGAGTTCCTCGGCGACCCGGGCGACGGCGCGCTCCACGGCGTCCGCGTCGGCGACGTCGCAGCCGACGGCGAGCGCCCGGCCGCCGGCCGCGGTGATCTCGGCGACGGTGCCGGCGCAGCTCTCCTCGGCGAGGTCGAGCACGGCGACCGCCCGGCCCTCGGCGGCGAGCCGGACGGCGGTGGCGGCGCCGATCCCCCGGGCCGCCCCGGTGACGATGGCGACGCGCTGCTCGGTGGTGGACATGCTGGCTTCTCCTCGCCGTCGACTGGCCGATCCGTGCTACCCGTTGGTAACGAGTGCACGGGCGACGGTAGAAGGGGGCGAACCCACTGTCAACGCACCAGCATGTCGAGCAGTCGGTCGAGCTCGGCCACCGGGTCGGCGGTGAGCCCGGAGTGCACGGGGCCCGGCTGGACGACGGTGCTGCGCGGCGCGATCAGCCAGCGGAACCGCCGGCCCGCGTCGTCGCCGGCGGCCTGACCCGCTCCCGGGCCGCCGTGGCAGACGCGCTCGGCGGCGCGCAGCGCGGCCCGCACGCCGGCCACGTCGGCGTCGGGGTCGAGGGCGCGCAGCCGCTCGGTGTCCAGGTGGACGCGGGCGCCGAGGAAGGAGCCGGCCCGGCAGTAGAGGACGACGCCGGCGTTCATGGTCTCGCCGCGCTCCATCCGCGGCACGACGCGCAACAGGGCGTACTCGAAGACGTCGCGTCCCTCGTGTGGTGCGCTGCTCATCGGGCGGCTCCGCTGGGCTGGTCGGGACGGCCGGTGAGCCAGCCGGGGGCCTGGGAGGCACGGTCGGGGGTGGGGGCGCCGACCGTGACGCGCTCGCCGATCGTGGCGGCGCGGTCGGCCAGGAGGTCGGCGTAGGCGACACGCAGTGCGTCGGGGGTGGCGAAGCCGGGTTCGTCGGCCAGCCACTCGTCGGGCACCTGGGCGAGCACCTCGGCGAGCAGGGCGGGCGTGACCCGCGGGGCCAACTCGGCGGCGGCCGCCGGCACGTCGGGGCCGAAGGGCGCGAGCGCGTGGTCGGAGGCGTCGTAGCCACGGGCCGCCGAGGCGGCCGCCGTCGGCCAGTTGTGGTGCCAGATCAGCGCGGCGCCGTGGTCGATCAGCCAGAGGTCGCCGTGCCAGACGAGCAGGTTGGGGTTGCGCCAGGAGCGGTCGACGTTGTTGACCAGGGCGTCGAACCAGACGATCCGGCCGGCCTGGGCGGCGTCCACCCGGTAGGCCAGCGGGTCGAAGCCGATGGAGCCCGGCAGGTAGTCCATGCCGAGGTTGAGCCCGCCGCTGGCCTTGAGCAGCTCCTGCACCTCCTGGTCGGGCTCGCCCCTGCCGATGACGGGGTCGAGGCGGATCCGGATCAGCTCGGGCACCCGCAGCCCGAGGCGGCGGGCGAGCTCGCCGCAGATCACCTCGGACACCAGGGACTTGCGGCCCTGACCGGCGCCGGTGAACTTCATCACGTAGGTGCCGAGATCGTCGGCCTCGACGATGCCGGGCAGCGAACCCCCCTCCCTGAGGGGGGTCACATACCGGATCGCGCAGGTTTCGCGGAGCATTCCCCCAGGTTATCCGCCTCGCTGACCTTCGAATCAACGGTGGGCCGCCAAGCCGTCATGTCAGCTCCGCGCGGATTGCGCGTCGGGGCCGTTATCCGGCGGAGGTGCGGTCGAGGCGGCAGTCGCGCGGGATCTTCCAGGTCGTCGTCAGGCGGACGGAGGTGAGCTCGGTGCGGGCGCGACCTGCCGGAGCGACGCGGGCTCAGCCCGGTGACCGGAGCTGCCCAGGCCGGCTCGGATGGCGGCCCGCGACGGCACGCTCCGTACCGCGACGCCGGCTCAAGCCGCGATGTCGGCTTCGGGTTGGAGTGCGGGGCCGAGCAGCAGGCCCCCGTCCAGGACGAATTCCGAGCCCGTGGCGAAAGACGCGTCCTGGGAGGTGATGAAGAGCAACAGGCTGGTGATCTCGGAGGGTTCGGCGAGGCGGGGGATGGCGAAGGGGGCTGTCTC
>NZ_SMKI01000162.1 GCF_004348415.1 Streptomyces hainanensis | reverse complement strand
GGCGGAAGGCGCCTCGCCCGCCGCCACCCCCGTTCCCGGGACCGCCCGGGGGGCGGGGGAGTGGGAGGCGTCAGCCGCGCTCGACCGCCGCCCAGTGGCGGCGCAGCTCCTCGGCCCCTGCCTTGGGCTGCTCCAGCGGCCACCAGTGGTCGGAGTCCAGCGCGACGAAGCGGGCCCCGGTGCGGGCGGCCAGCTTCACGCCGTGCTGCGGCGCCTGGTAGCGGTCGTGGTTGCCCCAGAGGACCAGACCCGGCGGGAGTTCGGCGTTCTCCTCCGGCCACCAGTCGCCGATGTAGACGGACGAGCGGTAGAAGGCCAACCCCGCGTTGAACATGGTGGCGTCGTAGTGCTCCGCGGTCACCGGCGCGTGGTACTCGGGCACGCCGGCCTCACCGAGGCCGATGATCTGCCACTCGCGCGGGTAGCCGAGGTACTCGTCCCTGGCGGCCTCGCCCAGCGTCGTGGTCTGCCAGACCCGGGCGTTGTGGTGCCACGACCAGTCCGGGTCGCAGGTTGACGTGAGGGCCCAACTGCGCAGCAGTTCGGGGTTGTTCTTGAGCACGCTGTGCAGCACCATGCCGCCCACGTCGTGCGCCACCACGTGCACGGGCCGGCGGAATCTTCGCAGTTCGCCGGTGAGCCACTCGGCCAGCTCCCACCGGGTGCCGGTGAGGCCGTCCGGCATGGATCCGCCGTAGCCCGGCAGGTCGAGAGCCACCGTGTCGTAGCCGCGCAGGTGCTCCCGGAGCGGATCCCAGAGCCGGTGCGTGTCGGGGTAACCATGGACGAAGACAACTTTGGTCGACATGGGTGCCTTCCAATCCTGACGTTGGTCGAGCGTCGGATGATGATGTGCGGTGAATCGGTTGCGGCTCAGTGCCCCGTGGTGCGGCTCAGGACAGTTCGGCGACGGAGGCCAGGGCCTGGTCCATCGGGACGCCGCCGCCGGAGAGATCGAAGAGCCGGCGGTGGGTGGCGGGTTCGTCGAGGCAGGCGACGGCCACCGCGGCCAGGTCGCCGCGGGAGAGCGAGCCGCCGTCGAGGTTCCTGGCCACCGTGACGTAGCCGGTGGGGCCGCCGCCGTTCAGCCACGGCGGCCGGATCACCGTCCAGACGAGCCCCGAGCGGACCAGGTGGTCGTCCGCCTGTCCCTTGGCGGCGGCCACCCGGCGGAGGAAGAAGGGGATGCGCTTGGGATTGTCGCTGCCCATCATGGAGATCTGGATCCACCGCCCGACGCCCGCCCGCTCGGCGGCGTCGATGGCCCTGATGATCCCGTCCCGGTCCACCTTCCGGGCCGTCCGACCCGACGTGGTGCGACCGGCCGCGGCGTTGATGACGACGTCGCAGCCGCCGAGCGCGGCCTCGACCTCCGTCGGCGAGGCGCTGACCAGGTCGAGCTGGACTGCCTCGGCGCCGGCGGCGCGCAGCCGCGCGGCCGCGTCCAGGCCGCGCGTGGTGGCGCGCACGTCCCGGCCGGCCTCCAGCAGTTGCCGGACGACGACGCTGCCGGTGCCGCCGGTGGCGCCGAAGACGGCGATCTTCATGGATCCCCCAGGGTGGGTGTGGGGCCGTGAGTCCGCGTCAGCGGGCGGCGGCCGGGGCGAAGCTGGCGGACGAGAGGGTCGGCGCGGACACGGCGGTCGCCCGGTGGGCGGGGCAGCCGGCCAGCGCCTCGGCGGCGGCGCCCGCCGAGGGCGCGGCGCCCCAGACGGCGCAGGCGCAGACGGCCTGGGTGGCGGCGGCGGGCGCCGCCCGGACCGCGGTCGGGCGGCCGGCGGCCGCGGCCGGCGTGGCCAGCGAGGCGCTTGCCCCGCCGACGCCCAGCGCGGCCGCGCCCACCAGCAGGGCGCGTCTGCCCAGCGAGGACGACATCTCGGACATGGGAACTCCCGTGGACTGGAAGGGACCTGACGGTACCCCAACTAACGATAGTTGCACTATCGGCAGTTGGGCTCACAGTTGCTTTTCCGGCTCTCCCGGCTCTCCGGGCGCTTCCCGCCCTCCCGGCTCTCCGGGCTCTCCGGGCTCAGGGGTCGGCCTAGCCACCCCCGCGCGCGTCGGCGGGCGCCCCGACGGGGTCGGGAAGCTGCCCGATCGGGCGGGAGCGGGCGAGGTCCTCGGGCGAGTCCTCGACGGTGCGCCGCATGGCGAACCGCAGCAGCGGCGGCGCCATCAGCGAGGTGACCACGGCCACCAGCACGATGATGGTGTAGGCCTCCACGGAGAGGATGCCGAGCCGCATCCCGACCATGGCGATGATCACCTCCACCACCCCGCGGGCGTTCATGCCGGCGCCGAGCGCCAGGGACTCCCAGCGGGTGAGCCCACTGGACAGTCCGCCGACGGCGGCGCCCAGGAACTTGCCGAGGATCGCCAGCGCGACGATGCCCAGCGCGATGGCCAGGATCTCGGGATCGGCCAGCGCGGTCAGGTCCATCCGCAGCCCCGCCGTCGCGAAGAAGAGCGGCGCGAAGACGTAGAGCGTCATGGACTCCAGCGGCAGCGACCAGTTGGGGCGGCCGCCCGGCGCCGCGCCGATCAGCCAGCCCACCAGGAAGGCGCCGAGGATGGCCTCGAGACCCAGCGCGTGGGTGCCGGCGGCCGAGAAGAGCACCAGGACCACCGCGGTGCCCACCGGGGCCGCCTCGTAGCCGGAGCGGTGGGCGCGGGCCATCAGGGGGCGCACCAGGAACCGCCCCACCAGCGGCGCGGCGAGGAACACCGCGAGCGGCGTGAGGACGGCCTCGGCGACGTTGCCGCCGCTCAGCCCGGTGGTGGCCATCGCCGAGACCACCGACAGCATCAGCCAGCCGAAGGCGTCGTCGATGGTGCCGCTCACCATGATCAGCTGGCCGATCTTGCGGTGCATGAGGTTCATGTCGATCAGCGTCTTGGCGATCACCGGGATGGCGCTGACGCACATCGCGACGCCGAGGAAGAGCGCGAACACGGAGGCTTCCGAGCCCGGCTCGCGCAGCCGGTCGGCCAGCAGGACGCCGGCGCCGATGCCGAGCGTGAGAGGCAGCAGCAGGCCGGCCGCGCTGACGGTGGCCGCGGTTCTGCCGTGGCGCCGCAGCAGTGAGCTGTCGAGGTGCATGCCGGTGATGGCGACCAGCATCAGCACCCCGAACTGTCCCACCGCGTCCAGCAGGTGCACCTGGTCGACGGAGAGCCAGTCGCCCATCCCGGGGAAGAGGCCGCTCAGCAGCGAGGGCCCGAGGATGATGCCGACGGTGAGCTCGCCGGCGATGGCGGGCATGCCGAGCCGCCTGGCGAGGCCGCCGAGCAGCAGGGCGGCGCCGAGGAGCAGCCCGGCCTGGAGCAGGAACGTGAGCAGCGGGTGCGCGGACAGCGGCGGGACGGGCGCGGCGGCGATCAACTCGGTCATCTCCGCCCCCTCAACCGCGCCGGGAGGCGTGTCGGACGTAGCGGCCGTAGGTCAGCTCCCGCAGCACGTCGTCCCCGCCCTCGACGAGGGAGATGTGCCGCATGTCGCGCAGCAGCCGCTGCACCGGGTGCGCCTCCGTGTAGCCGAGGCCGCCGAAGCCCTCGGAGACGGCGCTGACGATGCGCCAACCCGTCTGCCCGCAGTGCATCTTGGCCATCACGGCGGACTTGAGCACTCCCTGGCCGTGGAAGGCGGCGGCCGCGTCCTCGCGGGCGTAGAGCGCGTCGTACTCGTCGGCGGCCCGCCAGCACACCGACTTCAGGCTCTCCAGCTCCATCTCCAACTGGCCCATCCGGGCCGCGAAGACGGCGTTCTGGGTGAGCGGCCTGCCACCGAGCTGCTTGTTCCCCGCGTACTCCATGGAGAGGTCGCGGGCCCGGCGGGCGATGCCGATGGCGATGGCGGCCATCAGGATCCGGCTGCCGTTGAGGCCGACCTCCAGGACCCGCAGGCCGTTGCCCGACAGCTCGTTGGCCGCCGGCACCACGCAGTTCGTGAAGGTCGCCGGGTAGGTGCCGGTGCCGTGCAGGCCGGACATCAGCCAGCGCGGCCCCGGCTCGAACCCCGGGGTGTCCGCCGGCACCAGGACCACGGAGAAGTCCCGGTGGTCCTCCGCGTTCCTGGCCAGCGCCAGACAGAACCGGCCGAAGGCCAGGTTGGTGGAGAACGCCTTCTCGCCGTCGACCACCAGGTGGTCGCCCTCCCGCCGGAAGGTGGTGGCGGTCAGGGCGAGTTCGCTGCCGGCCACCACCTCGCTGCCGAGCGCCGCGCAGAACGTGCCGCCCTTCGCCATCTCGCCCAGGTAGCGGTCCGCGACCTCGGCGGTGCCGTAGAACTCCAGCATCCGGGAGCCCAGGATGGGCAGCATCGCGGCGAACGCGAACCCGGGGTCGTGGTACGACAGTTCGGCGATCAGGTCGACGGAGACCCGCAACGGGACGCCGGGCCCGCCGTGTCGCGCCGGCAGCCACCAGTTGGCCAGGCCCGCGGCGCGGAACTTCTCCCAGAGCGGGTGCTCGTCGTCGTACACCGTCTCGGGGCCCGGTGCCGGCGCGTCCGCGAGCGTTCCGGCCACGAACGCCCGGAAGTCGTCGACGAATCCGGCTACCTCGGCTCCGGGACCCGCCCCGCGCGGCCCCCTCACGCGGCCGCGTCGCCGGTCGGGCCAGCCGCGGCCGGGCTGATCTCGTTGAGCACGTGGACGATGTCGCTGATCGTCTCCACGTCGTTCAGGTGCTCGTCCGATATCTTCACCCGGTACTTCTTCTCCAGAAAGACCAGGAAATCCATCAGGTTCAGGGAATCCATTCCCAGGTCGTTCTCCAGCGACGAGGCGCCGCTCACCTCGACCTCCTCGAGATCGAGGTCGAGCTGGTCAGAAAGTTCGTGGAGATCCGCGACGATCTCTCCCGAGCTGATGGTCATCAGTTATCGTCTCCCGAATTACGAGAAGTTTCCTGAGAAAGGCCGGCCGGCCACTGGAGAACGGTCGCCCCCCAGCTCGCACCCGCGCCGAACGCGGTCAGCAGCATCCTTTCCTTGCCGGCCAACACGCCGTTCGCGTGTGCCCGGCTCAGCGCCATCGGAATGGAGGCGGCCGCGGTGTTGCCGATATCGGTGAGATCCACCAGCGACTTCTCGGCGTCCAGCCCGAGCTCCCTGGCGACCTCGTTGAGAATGCGCACGTTCGCCTGGTGGGCCACCAGCAGGTCGACGTCGTCGACCGTCATCGACCGGTCGGCGAGCGCCGCCCGGCAGGTCTCCGTCATCCGGGCGACCGCGTGCCGGTAGGTGGCGCGCCCGTCCATCCGGAGGTACGGGTCGTGCGGGTCCTCCTCCGCGGCCCGCGGGAAGGCGCTGCCGCCGGACCGCACGTGGGCCAGGCTCCACAGGTTGCCGTCCGAGCCGAGGTGCACCCGGCCCACGGCGCCGAGCTCGTCGGGGTCGCCGGCGCGCAGCACCATGGCCGCGGCACCGTCCCCGAAGATCGGCGCGGTGCCGCGGTCGTTCGGGTAGATGATCGAGGAGTACTTCTCGGCCCCGACCAGCAGCACGGCCCGGGCGTCACCCCTGCTGATCAGGCCGGACGCCACGCCGAGGCCGGCGAGGAACCCGGTGCAGGCCGAGTTCATGTCGAACGAGCCGGCGCCGGCCAGGCCCAGCTCGCTGGCCACCACGGGGGCCGTCGCCGGGCACTTCATGTCCGGTGTGGTGGTGGCGACGATCACCAGGTCGACGTCCGGGACCGTGGCCCCGGCGAGCGCGGCCCGGCCGGCCCGCGCCCCGAGCAGGGAGGTGGGCTCGTCGTCGCCCGCCCTGGCACGGGCCCTGATCCCGGTCCTGGTCCTGATCCACTCGTCGCTGGTGTCCATCCGCAGCGCCAACTCGTCGTTGGTCTCCCGGCCCTCCGGGAGGTAGTGGCCGATGGCATCGATAACCGCGGCGCGAGCCATGCTGGTCTCCTCGCAGATAAGGCGGCACATCACTGCGGTAATTCGTACCGGCCACACATCAAAGCAGTGTCAAACACGCATACACTTCCCGTCAGTTTCCCAGGAATTCTGCCGGGGGTGTGACGCAGGTAACGCAACCCCCCACCCCCCACTACTACTTTCGATGAAGGCGGCCGGAACTTAAGGGGGCATCGGTTGCGTGCCACCACATCTTCTCGCTTAACTCGAACCGTCTCCACCAGACCCGAGACCGAGGAGTATCCGGTGACCCAGGATGCCGCCCAGGGCGTTTCGCAGCTTCACACCGCCGTCCGCTCGATCGTCGCCGAAGAGCTTGAGATCGAGCCGGAAGAACTCACCGAGAACGCCAACTTCGAAGAGGAATACGAGGCGGATTCCCTTTCGCTGCTGGCGATCGTGGCGCGCTTCGAGCACGAATTGAGCGTCGTCATTCCGTCCGACCGCGTCGGCGAGATGGTCAACCTGGACATGGTCCTCAAGCTGGTCTCCGAGAACAGCGGCGCAGGCAGCGATGTCTGAGCCGAACTCCCGGCGCGTGGTGGTCACGGGGCTCGGCGTGGTCAGCAGCATCGGCATCGGGGTCGAGCCCTTCACCGAGTCCATCAAGGCCGGGCGCAGCGGGATTTCGCCCATCAGCAGCTTCGACGCCAGTGGCTACGCGAAGCGCAACGCCGGCGAGGTCAAGGACTTCGACCCGGGCGCGATCCTGGAGCGCCTCGACCCCGAGGCCTGGGGCCGCAGCGGCCAGTTCGCGGCCTCGGCCGCCCGGCTCGCCGTCCGGGACGCGCACATCGACCCCGACCTGCTCCGCGCCTCCAACGCCGGCTCGGCCATGGGCACCGCGAGCGGCGAGCCGCGCGTGATGTACGGCATCGCCGAGCAGTGGTCGCGCAGCGGCGGCGAGGAGTTCGGTCCTGGACCGGTCGGCACCGCGCCCGCCAACCGGCTGGCCGGCGCCGTCAACAGCGAGCTCGGCCTCACCGGCGAGGCCGTCACCTTCGGCACCGCCTGCTCGGCGAGCAACTACACCCTGGGCTACGGCTACGACCTGGTCCGTACCGGGGAGGCCGACTTCTTCCTGGCCGGCGGCGCCGACTCGGTCAGCCGCTACACCCACCTGGGGTTCTCGCTGATCGGCATCATCTCCGAGATCCTGCGGCCCTTCGACAGCAACCGCTCCGGCATCGTCACGGCCGAGGGCGGGGTCTGCATCTTCCTGGAGCCGCTGGAGCACGCCGTCGCGCGCGGCGCCCGGATCTACGCCGAGGTGCTGGGCTACGGCGTCAACTGCGACGCCAAGCACATGACCCAGCCCGACGTCGCGACCATCACCTCCTGCATGCAGTCGGCGCACACCGCGGCCGGCGTCAAGGCCCAGGAGATCGACTACATCTGCGCCCACGGCACCGGCACCCCGGCCAGCGACGCCGCCGAAGTCGCCGCGGCCCGGGCGGTGTTCGGTGACGACGTGCCGCCGATCAGCTCGATCAAGTCGATGCTCGGCCACACCATGGGCGCCGCGAGCGGCCTCGGCTCGGTGATCTGCTGCAAGGCGCTCGAGGAGGGCTTCCTGCCCCCCACCGCCACGCTGGACGAGAGCGACCCCGAGCTGGGCCCCGGCATCGACTTCGTGCCGGGCGTGGCCAAGCCGGCCAACCTGAACATCGTCGAGAACCACGGGTTCGCCTTCGGCGGCAACAACGCCATCACCATCTTCGGGAGGGTCAAGTGACCACCTCGGTCCTGGACCCGGTCGCCATCACCGGATGCGGCGTGGTCTCCCCGGCCGGCGCCGGCCTCGCCGCCCTTCGGGCGCTGCTCGACGGCGAGACGAAGCCCAACGAGACGCCGCCGGCGGAGGACGCGGAGGTCCTCCCGCCGCTCGCGGTGCGCATCGTGCCCGACATCCGGCTCGCGGACTACGTCGGCCGCAAGGGCACCCGTCGGCTCGACCGGATGATCGGCTTCGGCCTGATCGCCACCCGGCTCGCCCTGGACACCGCGGGGGGCGCCGACGACGACGCGCTGCGCGCCAGGACCGGGGTGGCCCTCGGGACCACCACGGGCAGCGTGCGCAGCGTCTACGAGCTGGCCGACTCCATCTTCAACCCCGAGGTCGGCTACGTCCCGTCCCGGTTCCCGAACTCCGTGATGAACTCCTGCGCCGGGCAGATCGCCGTCTGGAACGCGTTCCAGGGCGTCAACTCCACCCTGGCGAACGGCCACGCCTCCAGCGTCTCCGCGCTGCGCTACGCGCGCAACGCGATCCGCTTCGGCCACGCCAGCCGGGTGTTCGTCGGCGGCGTCGAGGAGCTGAGCCCGCAGGTGGCCTGGGGCTGGCACAAGTCCGGCACGCTCACCCAGGACGCCGTGCTCGGCGAGGGCTGCGCCATGCTGGTCGCCGAGGACCCGGCCCAGGTGGGCGACCGCCAGGTGCTGGCCGAACTGCTCGGCGCCGAGGTCGGCTACTTCGACCCGCGCAACCGCCGGGTCACCCCGGCCCGCGGCCTGGCCCAGACCGTGACGCGGCTCCTGGAGCGGAGCGGCCTGACGGCCGGCGACGTGGACCTCGTCTCGCTCGGCGCCGCCGGCCAGCACGGGGCCCGCACCGTCGAGGAGTACGGCCTGCGGCTCGCGCTCGGCGAACTGCCGACGTCGCTGCGCGTCTCCGACGCCCTCGGCGACTGCTACAGCGCCAGCGGCGCCATGCAGGCCGCCGCCGTGCTCGCCCGCTGGTCGGACGGCTCGCACCCGGCGGAGCGGCACGCCCTCGTCACCTCGCTCGGCGCCGACGGCAGCGTCGGCTGCTTCCTGCTCCGCCGCCCGACCGCTTAGTCCGCTCCACCACGCGCCACTCCGCTCCACCCAGCTCAGCGCCACCCCAACGAGTCCTTATGAGAACAGGTGGGTCATGAAGACTGACTTTGACGTGATCATCGTCGGCGGCGGCCCGGCGGGTTCCTCCGCCGCCTCCTATCTGGCCAAGGACGGTCTCTCCGTCGCCGTCTTCGAGAGCGAGATGTTCCCGCGGCCGCACGTCGGCGAGTCCCTGGTGCCGGCCACCACCCGGGTGCTGCTGGAGACCGGCGTGATGCCGAAGATCGAGGAGGCCGACTTCCCCAAGAAGTACGGCGCCACCTGGACCACGCCGAGCAAGCACGCCGTGATGAACCAGCCCTCGCTGTCGATGGACTTCGCCGTCGACGGGCACGCCGAGGTCAGGTTCGGCGAGCGGGCCCAGGAGGGCGTGGACCGCGACTTCACGTACCACGTCGACCGCGGCAAGTTCGACCTCATCCTGCTGAAGCACGCCGAGGAGCTGGGCGCGAAGGTCTTCCAGGGCGTCCGGGTCTCCAAGGTCGACTTCGACGACCCCGAGCAGGTCACGGTGACCGTCAGGATCGGCCCCAAGTCGACCGACTTCACCGCCAAGATGGTGGTCGACGCCTCCGGGCGGCAGACCCTGATCGGCCGGCAGCAGAAGATCAAGATCGGCGACCCGCACTTCGACCAGTACGCCGTGCACACCTGGTTCGAGGGGCTCGACCGGGGCGCGCTCTGCCAGGACCCGAAGGAAGTCGACCACATCCAGATCCACTTCCTGCCGATGAACGACACCTGGGTCTGGCAGATCCCGATCACCGACACCATCACCAGCATCGGCGTGGTGACCCAGAAGAAGCAGTTCGCCGAGCTCAACGCGGACCGCGAGAAGTTCTTCTGGAAGTTCGTCGGCACCCGGCGCGACCTGACCGAGGAGCTGAAGAAGTGCGAGCGGGTGCGGCCGTTCCGCGCCGAGGGCGACTACAGCTACTCCATGGAGCAGGTCGCCGGCGACCGCTACGTGCTGATCGGCGACGCCGCCCGGTTCGTCGACCCGATCTTCTCCAGCGGCGTCAGCATCGCGATGAACACCGCCCGGCTGGCCGCCCGTGACATCATCGCGGCCGCCAAGGACGGCAAGTTCGACCGGTCGCAGTTCGCCGAGTACGAGCGCATGCAGTCGATGGGCACCCGCAACTGGTACGAGTTCATCCAGATCTACTACCGGCTCAACATCCTCTTCGCCGAGTTCGTCCAGGACCCGAAGTTCCGGATCGACGTGCTCCAGCTGCTCCAGGGCGACATGTACGAGGAGAGCCCCAAGGCGCTGGTCGCCATGCGTGAGTCCATCAAGGAGGTCGAGAACGACCCGGGCCACGTCTGGTACCCGTACCTGTCGAACCTCAGGACCAGTGTCCCGACCAACGCCTAGGGGCGCACGTTGACCGGAGATGTCGCCGCACTGTCCACGCCCGAGGTGCCCGACGTGCGGGATCGAGTAGCCGAACTCCGCCACATCAAGGGGGAGGAAGGCAAGGGGATCAGCCAGCGGGCCACCGAGAACCAACGCGCCAAGGGCAAGCTCACCGTCGACGAGCGGCTCGCGCTGCTCTTCGACGAGGGCACCTTCACCGAGATCGAGCCGCTGCGCCGGCACCGGTCCACCGGCTTCGGTCTGGAGCGGCAACGCCCCTACACCGACGGCGTGGTGACCGGCTGGGGCCAGGTGCACGGCCGCACGGTCTTCGCCTACGCCCATGACTTCCGGATCTTCGGCGGCTCGCTCGGCGAGTCGCACGCCGAGAAGATCCACAAGATCATGGACATGGCCGAGACCGCGGGCGCCCCCCTGGTCAGCCTCAGCGACGGCGCCGGGGCGCGCATCCAGGAAGGCGTCATGGCGCTGGCGGGCTACGGCGGCATCTTCCGGCGCAACGTCGCCGCGTCCGGCGTCATCCCGCAGATCAGCGTGATCCTGGGGCCCTGCGCGGGCGGCGCCGCCTACTCGCCCGCGCTCACGGACTTCGTGTTCATGGTCCGCGGCATGTCGCAGATGTACATCACCGGACCCGACGTGGTGAAGGCGGTGACCGGCGAGTCGGTGTCGCACGAGGAACTCGGCGGCGCCGCCACCCACGCCACGATGTCCGGGGTGGCCTCCTTCGTGCACGACAGCGAGACCGAGTGCCTGGAGGAGGTGCGGTACCTGCTGTCGCTGCTGCCGGCCAACAACCGGGAGAAGCCGCCGGTCGCGCCGTGCGACGACCCGTCGGACCGGCGGAGCGAGAAGCTGCTCGAACTGGTGCCGGCCGACCCCCGCCGCTCCTACGACATGCACGCCGTCATCGAGGAGATCGCCGACCACGGCGACTTCTTCGAGGTGCACGCCCAGTGGGCCGGCAACATCCTGTGCGGCTTCGCCAGGCTCGCCGGACAGACGGTCGGGGTGGTCGCCAACCAGCCCAACTCGTTCGCCGGGGTGCTCGACAGCCGCGCCAGCGAGAAGGCCGCCAACTTCATCGAGTTCTGCGACGCGTTCAACATCCCGCTGATCACCCTGGTCGACGTGCCCGGCTTCCTGCCCGGCCGGGACCAGGAGCAGAACGGCATCATCAGGCACGGCGCCAAGCTGCTCTACGCCTACTGCAACGCCACCGTGCCGCGGATCTCGATGATCCTGCGGAAGGCGTACGGCGGCGCGTACATCGTGATGGACTCCCGCTCCATCGGCACCGACCTGGCCTTCGCCTGGCCGATCAACGAGGTCGCCGTGATGGGCGCGGAGGGCGCGGCCAACGTGATCTTCCGCCGGGAGATCGCCGCCGCCGACGACCCGGAGGCCACCAGGGCCCGGGTGGTCAAGGAGTACCGGTCCGAGCTGATGCACCCGTACTACGCGGCCGAGCGCGGCCTCGTGGACGACGTCATCGACCCGGCCGAGACCCGCGCCGTGCTGATCAGGTCGCTCGCCATGCTGCGCGCCAAGAAGGCGCAGCTGCCCGAGCGCAAGCACGGCACGACGCCCATCTAGACCGGAGGGACACCGCGATGCCGCTCGGAGCGATCCTGCCGCCCTGGGTCGAGGTCGTCGAGGCCTTCGGCGACCCGCCCGAGGCGGCGCTCCTCCCCGAGGAGGAGGCCGTCATCGCGCGGGCCGCCGGCCGGCGGCGTCGCGCGTTCACCACCGCCAGGCACTGCGCCAGGCAGGCCATGGGCCGGCTCGGGCTGCCGCCGACGGCGATCCTGCCGGGGACGCGCGGCGCCCCCGGCTGGCCGCCGGGCGTCACCGGGTCGATCACCCACACCACCGGGTACCGGGCGGCGGCGCTCTCCCGCGAGGCGCTGGCCGTCGGCGTCGACGCGGAGCCGCACCGACCGCTGCCCGCCGGCGTCCTGGGGCGGGTGTCGACCGCCGCCGAGGCGGCGGCGCTGCGCCGACTGCCACCCGGCGTCCACTGGGACCGGCTGCTGTTCAGCGCCAAGGAGAGCGTCTACAAGGCGTGGTTCCCGCTGACCGGTCGCCAACTGGGCTTCCAGGACGCCGAGATCTTCTTCGAACCGGTCACAAGCTCGTTTTCGGTCAGGTTCCTGGTGCCGGTCCCCGAGGAGGTGGGCCTCGGTCCCGCCGGGTTCCCCGGGCGTTGGAACGTCGCCCGGGGGCTGCTGGCGACCGCGGTCGCGGTTCCGGCCGAGCGCCCTCGCCAGCGGGCGCTGGTGGCCGCGAATCAGGCCCGATAAAGGCGAATTCACGTGCCTTGGTCGGCGCTCCCGCGGGAGAGGATCGAGAACGCTCTCTACGGAGGAAACGGCGGGTGGCTTATGCTGAGGGAATGCGTATTGGAGAGTTGGCGCAGCGAACCGGAGTTTCGGTTCCGACGATCAAGTACTACACCAGGGAAGGCATGCTTCCCGCGGGCGAGCGCACCAGCCCGAACCAGGTGCGGTACGACGAGTCCCATGTCCGTCGGCTCAAGCTGATCCGCGCCATGCTCGAGGTGGGCGGCCTGTCGATCGCGGCCGTCCGCGAGGTGTTGGTCGAGGTGGACACGCCTGGCGGCACCGTGCACGACATGCTGGGCGTCGCCCAACTCGCCGTCAGCCGGGCCTCCGCAGAGCGGGGTACGGCCGAGGAGCGGATGCTCGCCGAGCGCGAGGTGGCCGAGCTGGCCAGGCGGCACGGCTGGAACCCCGCCAAGGCCGAGAAGAACCCGGGCTGGTCGATGCTCGTTCAGATCGTCACCACCTACCGGGACCTGGGCCAGGGCGAGATGCTGGTGCTGCTCGACCGCTACGCGGCCGCGGCCAGCGAGTTGGCGGCCGCCGAGCTCGCGGTCGTGGGGGAGATGGGCAGCACCGACGGCAAGATCGAGGGCGTGGTGCTCGGCACCGTGCTGGGGGACGCGGCGATGGCCGCGCTGCGCAGGATCGCCCAGGAGGACACCTCGCAGCGGGTCGCGGCGCGCGCCGAGTCGGCCTGACGCCCCGTCGGCGAGCGAAGGCCCCTGGCACCCTGACGGGGCGCCAGGGGCCTTCGTCGTGACGGGAGTTCTTGGTGTGTTCTTGGCCCGGAGTTCGTGTCCGGGTAGGTGATAGTGGCAGTATCGATAGTGTAGAGTGTGGGTCGTTGAGGGTGGCCGACCGCCCACGGCGCCGGTCCGCGGGCGCGGTCGCTCCGGACGCCGGCATGCTCGTGCCCGCGTGCGCCTCGACGGAGGCGCGCGAGGGTTCCACCAAGCGTCGAAAAGCGCGCCGCTTGGCTGTCCCGAGATTCTTCCTGTGCGCGGTTTCCGCGATTTCCCGCCGGGCGAAGGAGACGCCGTCGTTTCTCTTGCTCAGGACTTCCGCAGGAAAGTTCACCCAGCTCAGAAAAGTCACCCCAGCTCAGAGAAAGAAACGGGAGACAGGAATGACACGCAAGAGCCCGGGGGTGCTGTGGGCACTCCTGGCCGCCTCGCTCCCCATGTTCATGGGGTCCCTGGACAACCTGGTCGTGACCACCGCCCTGTCCACCATCGCCGGGGACTTCGACACCACCCAGGCCGAGCTCCAGTGGGTGGTCAACGGCTACACGCTGCCGTTCTCCGGCGCGTTGCTGGCCGGCGCGGTGCTCGGCGACCGCATCGGACGGCGCCGCGTCTTCCTGTGGGGTATCGGCTCGTTCACGGTCGCCTCCGCGATCTGCGCGATGGCCGATTCCGTCGGGTGGCTGGTCTTCGCCCGGGTGCTCCAGGGCGCCGGCGCCGGCCTGATCCTGCCGGTCTCGCTGACCCTCGCGGTGGCCGCCGTCAGCCGTGAACAGCGCAACATGGCGGTCGGCGTCTGGGGTGCCGTCAACGGCATCGGCATCGCGGTCGGCCCGCTGGCCGGCGGCCTCGTCACCGAGGGCCTCGACTGGAGCTGGATCTTCTGGATCAACGTGCCGGTCGGCCTGATCGCCTTCCCGCTGGCGCTCTGGGCCATCAAGGAGAGCCGCGGCGAGGACCGCAGCCTCAACGTCACCAGCCTGGTCCTGATCGTCGGCGCCGTCGTCGTCGCCGTCTGGGGCATCGTGCAGGCCGCCGACCACGGTTGGGGCGAGACCAACGCCCTCGTCGCCCTCGTCCTCGCCGTCGTGCTGCTGGCCGGCTACATCGCGCAGGAACGGCGCGCCAGCCAGCCGCTGATCCCGCTCCGCATGTACCGCATCCCGGCCTTCATGCTCAGCAACGCCGTCGCCTTCACCATGTACTTCGGCGTCTTCGGTTCCATCTTCTTCCTCGCCCAGTTCCTCCAGGGGCCGATGGGGTACGGCCCGCTCGAGGCCGGCCTGCGGACTCTCCCCTGGACGGCTGCGCCCATGGTGGCCGTGCCCATCGTGAGCGCGCTGGTGGACCGGTTCGGCGGCGGGATCCTGCAGGCGATCGGATCCGGCCTCCAGGCCGTGGCGCTCGCCTGGATCGCGCTCGTCGCCGAGCCGGACCTCTCCTACGGCGCCATGGTCGCCCCGATGATCCTGGCCGGCATCGGCATGGGCATGGTGTTCGCCGCCAACCCGGCCACGGTGATCGGCTCGGTGCGCGACTCCGAGCACAACAAGGCGTCCGGCGTGAACAACACCGTCCGCGAGTTCGGCGGCGCCCTCGGCATCGCCGTCCTCACCACCATCTTCACCCACGGCTTCGACGGACACCCCATCGTCGGCCCCGAGGACGCCGGTGAGGCGTTCGTGGCGGGTCTCGAACCCGCCCTGTGGTTCGGCGTCGCCGTGGTCGGTCTGGGCGCCGTCGCGGGCCTGTTCATCCGTCACACCGGCGGCTCGGCCGAGCCGCCCGCCGAGGGCTCGGCGGCCGAACGCGGGCTGCCCGAGCAGGGGCTCACCGTCACCGAGTCGCGCTGACCCGGCGAGCCCCCACCCAGCCACCTTCCCGCC
>NZ_SMKI01000161.1 GCF_004348415.1 Streptomyces hainanensis | reverse complement strand
GTCGAGAGGGGTGGCGAGCAGGGTCGTCAGGTCGGCGGCGAACGCCGCGACGCGCGGGTCGTCCCGGCCGCCGAGCGGGGCGAGCAGCCGGTCGAGGAGCTCCGCGACGGTGCCCAGCGCGGGGCGGACGGTGTCCCGGCCGTGGGCGGTGAGGGTCAGCCGCATGGTGCGGGTGTCGGCCGGGTCGCGGACCCGCACGATGAGCCCGTCGGCCTCCAGCGAGCGCGCCAACTTCGAGACGTAGAGCGCCTCCAGGCCGGTGTGCTCGGCGAGCTCCCGCTGGCTGGGGCGCTGGCCGGCGCGGCCCAGGCCGTACAGCGAGGACAGCATCACGTACTGGGCGTGCGTCAGCCCCAGCGGCGCCAGCGCCCGGTCCACGGCGACGCGCCACTTCATCGACAGCCGCCAGACCAGGTGGCCGGGGGTGGGGGACGGTGTGGACGCGGGCCCCGTCGGTGCGTTGCTCATGGCAGATACTGTACATGGCTACTGTAGCCATGGCTACTAAATGTCGAGGCGGTCGAATGTCAGTGCCGTTCGGCAGGCGGAGCGGGCCGCCCGGCGGTGTCGGCCGTCAGCGCCACTCGGGCTCGGGGGTGCCGCGCGGCGGCAGCGACTCGACGCGGCGTCGGATCTCCCGCATCACCGAGACGATCTGGCGCTCGTGCTCCGGGGTGAGGCGGGCCAGCGGGACCGAGCAGCTGATCGCGTCGATCGCGGGGGAGTCGTAGCGGAGGGCGAAGCCGAAGCCGGCGATGCCGGGGACGGTCTCCTCGTGCTCGACCGAGTGGCCGCGCTCACGCGTGGCGGCCAGGTCGGCGAGGAGCGCGGCCCGGTCGGTGAGGGTGTGGGGGGTGAGGGCGGCCAACTCGCCGGTGGCCGGCAGCGGCAGGGCGTCGTCCGGGTGTTCGGCGAGGAGCGCCTTGCCGAGCGCGCCGGCGTGCACGGGGACCCGGCGGCCGACGCGGTGGATGGTGCGCGGGTACTCGTGGGACTCGCGGGTCGCGAGGTAGACCACGTTCCGGCCGTCGAGGCGGCCCAGGTGGATGGTCTCGCCGAGCGCGTCGGACGCCTCGTCGAGGAAGGGGCGGACCAGGCGGACACGGCGGTCGCTGTCCAGGTAGCTGGTGCCGGTGAGCAGGGCGCGGATGCCGATCCCGTAGAGCGCGCCGGTGACGTCGGTGCGGACCCAGCCCTGGTCGACGAGGGTCTGGAGCAGCGAGTACATGCTGCTGCGCGGCACGTTCAGCTCCTCGGAGAGCTCGCGCAGGCGGGACGGGCGGTCGCCGCGCTCCGCCAGGAGCTCCAGCAGGGCGACGGTCCGCAACGCCGACTTCACACTCATGTGGTGATCGTAGATCGATGGTGGAACCGGCCGGACGCCTCTTGACCCCGGGCCTCGACACGCCTACGTTCCATCCCCATACGGAGACGGTATTTCTGTATGGGGATGGTGTTCATGTATGAGAACGCGAGGCGGCGGTCGCGGGACCCCCTGACCAGCCTCAACCCGGAGACCGTCGGCGCCTGAGCGACGCCCGAGAACGGTCCACAGCGGCTCACAGCGGCTCACAGCGGTTCGAAGGAGAACCACGCATGCCACTCGTCATCGTCGGGATCAGCGTGCTGATCCTGCTGCTCCTCATGACCCGGCTGAAGCTCAACGGGTTCGTCGCCCTGCTGCTGGTCGCCGTCGGGGTCGCGCTCGTCCAGGGCATACCGCTCGCCGAGATATCCGACGTCCTCGCCGAGGGCGTCGGCGGCCAGATCGGCGACACCATGCTGGTCGTCGGGCTCGGCGCCATGGTCGGCCGGGTGATGGGGGACTCGGGCGCCGCACAACGCATCGCCGGCCACTTCGTCGACACCTTCGGCGTCCGCTGGGTCCAGCTGGCCATGGTCGTGACGGCCATGCTGATCGGCGTCACCATGTTCTACGAGGTCGCCTTCGTCATCATCGTGCCCGTCGCGTTCACCATCGTCCGCGTCACCCGCCAGAACCTGCTGTGGGTCGGGCTGCCGATGTCCATCGCCCTCTCCACCATGCACAGCTTCCTGCCCCCGCACCCCGGGCCGACCGCCGTCGCCGCCACCTTCGACGCCTCCGTCGGACTCACCCTGTTCTACGGGCTCTTCTTCGCCGTCCCGATCGGCGCCGCGATCGCGCTGGTCTGGCCCCGGCTGCCGTTCATCCGCCGGATGGACCCGGAGATCCCCAAGGGCCTCGTCACCGAGCGGGAGTTCGGCGACGACGAGATGCCCGGCATGGGCTGGTCGCTGTCGGTCGCGCTGGTCCCGGTGGTGCTGATCGCCGGCGCGGCCGTCTACGACATGGCGGTGTCCGACGACAACGGCGCGCTGCCGTTCGTCACCTTCGTCGGCGCCGCGCCGATCGCCCTGCTGCTGACCCTGCTGCTCGCCGTCTGGGCGTTCGGCCCGCGGGTCGGCCGCAGCCTGGAGCAGGTCAGCGACTCCTGCGTCTCGGCGGCCAAGGCGATGGCCATGATCCTGCTGGTGATCGGCGCCGGCGGCGCGTTCAAGAACGTCCTGGTCGAGGGCGGGATCTCCGACTACATCCAGGAGTCGACCGAGGGCTGGGGCGTCTCACCGATCATTCTGGCCTGGCTGGTCGCCGTCATCCTGCGCATCGCCCTCGGCTCGGCCACCGTCGCCGTCGTCACCGCGGCCGGCGTCGTGGAGCCGCTGCTCGCCGGCAGCGGCGTGCACCCGGAGCTGATGGTGCTCGCCGTCTCCTGCGGCTCGATCGCGTTCTCGCACGTCAACGACCCCGGCTTCTGGATGTTCAAGGAGTACTTCAACCTCACCGTCGTCCAGGCGCTCAAGGCCCGCACCACCTACACCACGGTGCTGGCCGTCCTCGGCCTCGGCGGCGTCCTCGTCATGGACCGGGTCCTCGACGTCCTCAACGTGTGAAAGGCGACACCACCTCATGAGCCAGCAGCCGACCGTCACCGCGTTCGCCGTCTACCCGGTAGCCGGCCGGGACAGCATGGCGCTCAACCTCTCCGGCGCCCACGGCCCCTACTTCACCCGCAACGTCGTCGTCCTCACCGACTCGGAGGGGCGGACCGGCCTCGGCGAGGTGCCGGGCGGCGAGCGGATCACCCGGACCCTGCGGGACGCCGAACCCCTGGTCGTCGGCGCCCGGTTGGCCGACTACCAGCGGGTGCTGCGCGAGATCGGCGCCCGGTTCCGCGACCGGGACGCCGGCGGCCGCGGCGCCCAGACCTTCGACCTGCGCACCACCGTGCACGCCGTCACCGCCGTCGAGTCCGCGCTGCTCGACCTCCTCGGGCAGCACCTCGACGTGCCGGTCGCCGCGCTCCTCGGCGAGGGACAACAGCGCGACTCGGTACGGGTGTTGGGCTACCTCTTCTACGTGGGCGACCCGGACCGCACCGACCTGGAGTACGTCAGGGAGCCGGACGCGGACGCCGCCTGGTACCGGATCAGACACGAGGAGGCGCTGACCCCCGAGGCCATCGTGCGGCAGGCCGAGGCCACCCACGAGCTGTACGGCTTCCGGGACTTCAAGCTCAAGGGCGGGGTGCTGGCGGGCGCCGAGGAGGTGCGGGCGATCACCGCGCTGAAGGAGCGGTTCCCCGAGGCCCGGATCACCCTCGACCCGAACGGCGCCTGGTCGCTGCGCGAGGCGGTCGAACTGTGCCGGCCGCTGCTCGGCACCCTCGCCTACGCCGAGGACCCGTGCGGCGCCGAGGCCGGCTACTCGGGGCGCGAGATCCTGGCCGAGTTCCGCCGCGCCACCGGGCTGCCCACCGCCACCAACATGATCGCCACGGACTGGCGCGAGCTGACCCACGCGCTGGCCCTCCAGGCCGTCACCATCCCGCTCGCCGACCCGCACTTCTGGACGATGCGCGGCTCGGTCCGGGTGGCGCAGCTGTGCGAGGCCACCGGGCTGACCTGGGGATGCCACTCCAACAACCACTTCGACATCTCGCTGGCCATGGTCGCCCACTGCGGCGCGGCGGCGCCCGGCGCGTACAACGCCCTGGACACGCACTGGATCTGGCAGGAGGGCCTGGAGCGGCTGACCGTCGCCCCGCCGAGGATCGTCGACGGCGAGATCGCCGTCCCCGACGCGCCGGGCCTCGGCCTCACGCTCGACACGGACCGGCTGCTCGCCGCTCACGAGCTGTACCGCGGCCGCGCGTTGGGCGCCCGGGACGACGCGACGGCGATGCGGTACCTGGTACCCGGCTGGACCTTCGACAACAAGCGGCCCAGCCTGGTGCGGTAGCCGGCCACCCGGCCGGTCAGGCGAGCCGAGCCGCCAACCGGGGGAACAGGCGCAGGGCGTTCCGCCGGTCGACGCGCTCGCGCGCGCGGACGTCCAGGTGCGGGTCGGCGTCCAACTCGGCGGTGATCCTGCCCACTTCGTCCGCGGGCCTGGCCGGCCAGTCGCTGCCGTACAGGACACGCTCCGAGCCGACGGCGGCCAGCAGCGAGGGCGTCGCGTAGGGAGACATCGGCAGCGCCGTGTCGTAGTGGAAGCGGCGCACCGCCCGCGCGACCGCGTGCGGCGCCGGGCCCTCGCCCTGGCGCCCGGCGGAGACGGCGCGGCCCGCCACGTAGGGGAGGAAGCCGCCGGCATGGGAGAGGATGATCGACAGGTCGGGGCAGCGGTCGAGGGTGCCGGAGGCGACGAGGTTCAGCGCGGCGCGGGTGGTGTCCAGCGGGTAGTCCCCGATGAAGTCGGGGATGCCGGGCAGCTCGGTGGTGCCCTCGGGAAGCTCCCCCGGGTGGACGAAGACGACGGCCCGGCGCTCGTTCAGCGCGTCGAACAGCCGGTCGAAGGAGGGGTCGCCCAGGTACCTGCCGCCCGCCGTGGTCATCAGGAGCACGCCCTCCGCGCCGAGTTCGTCCAGCGCGTGGGCCGCCTGGGCGATCGCCAGGTCCGGGTGGAGGGCCGCGACGTTGGCGAAGAAGCCGAAGCGGCGCGGGTGTTCGGCGACGAGCGCGGCCAGCGACTCGTTGCACACCCGCACGCCGTCCTCGGCGAGCGACCGGTCGCGGAAGAGCTCGGACGGGGCGGGAGCCGAGGCGATGCCCGCCGCGATCCCGTTGTCGTCCATGGTCCGCAGCGTCTCCTCCAGGGTCCACTGCGCCCAACTGGGGCCGCCCTCCTCGGGGATCAGGCCGATCTCGACGAGCCAGCGCCGCATCTCGTCGGGCACGGCGTGGTGGTGGACGTCGATGCGGCCGGCCGGCCGGGCCCTGAGCGGGGCCGTCGAGGCGGCCGACGCGGGGCCGGCGGCTGTGACGGCCGCCGCCAGGCCGGTGGCGGCCAACAGGGTGCGCCTGCTGGGCTTCCCATGTGTCGTGTCTGTCGCGTCTGTCGTGTCTGTCATGTCAATGGAAGCTAACAGGTGTCAGGGGTGTGCGACAGGCGGGGTCGGGTGTTCTCGGGGACATCTCCGGCGGTCCCCCTAGGGCGCGCATGTCGGTGGGCGCGGCGCGGCAGGCCGACGGTTGTCGGGTGTGTCGCGTGGGCCGCGGGGGCACGGTGCTTGGGGTACGTCTCAACCGGCGTCAACCCGCGGCGGAGGGAATCCCGTTGAAGCCCCTGAGAGTCATCGGCCGCTCGGCGGCCCTCGTGTTGGCGCTGCTGATCGGCGCCCTGCTCCTCGCACCCGCCCCGGCGTCCGCCGCGGGGCAGGGCGGGCGGCCCTGGGTCGGCACCTGGACCACCGCCCCCACCACCAGGCCGGTCAGCGACACCACCACGTTCCAGGACCAGACGCTCCGGCAGGTGGTGCACGCCAGCGTCGGCGGCGACGCGCTACGCGTCAGGTTCTCCAACGAGTTCGGCACCGAGCCGCTGGTCATCGGCGAGGCCAGGATCGCCCGGCAGGACCCCGAGGGGCCCGGATCGAGCGTGCTGCCGCGCACCGACCGGCGGTTGACGTTCGACGGGCGGGCCGGCGTGACCGTGGCGCCCGGTGAGCGGCTGGTCAGCGACCCGGTCGGGCTGCGGATCCCGGCCGCGGCCGACCTGGTGATCAGCGTCCACCTGCCCGAGCGCACCCCGGGCGCCACCCTCAACGCCTACGCCAACCAGGAGAACTACGTCGCGGCCGGCAACGTCGCCGACGACGCCGACATCGCCCCGACCGCCACCACCGACCGCTGGTACTTCCTGACCGGCGTCAGCGTGCGCGGCCAGGCCCGCGACGCGGTGGTGGCGCTCGGCGACTCGATCACCGTCGGATCCACCCTGTCGAGCAACCACCGCTGGTCCGACTTCCTCGCCGAGCGGATGCGGGCCGCCGGACCCCGGCTGCCGGAGACCGGCGTGCTCAACGCCGGGATCAGCGGCAACCGGCTGCTGCGCGACCCGAACCCGCCGGAGGGCTCGCCCGCCCACGCGTGGGCCGCCTACTTCGGGCAGGCCGGCGTCACCCGGTTCGAGCGCGACGTGCTGAGCCAGCCCGGGATCGGCCACCTGATCCTGTTCCTCGGCATCAACGACATCGGCCAGCCGGGCACCCGCTCGGCGCCGGCGTCCGAGCGGGTCACCGCGGCCGAACTGATCGCCGGCTACCAGGGGTTGGTCGACCGGGCGCACGAGCGCGGCGTCCGCGTCATCGGCGCCACCATCACCCCGTTCCGCGGCGACACCCTCGGCTTCCACACCCCGGAGAACGAGGCGGTGCGGCTGCGGGTCAACGACTGGATCAGGAACAGCGGGGAGTTCGACGCGGTCGCCGACTTCGAGGCCGCCGTCCGCGACCCGGCCGAGCCGGACCGGCTGAACCCGGCCTACGACTCGGGCGACCACCTGCACCTCAACGACGCCGGCAACGAGGCGCTGGCCTCGGCCGTGCCACTGGACGCCTTCCGGCACCGGTGACCGGCCGCGGCCGGCGGCTCCCTCAGCCCAGGTGGGCGGAGGCGGCGGCGCCCTCGGCGGGGCGCTGCCGCTCGGCGTTCACGGCCAGCGCCGTGACCACCAGACCGGCCACGAACAGGCCGGCGGCCGCCAGGAACGCCGCGGTGTAGCCGTGGGTCAGCGCGTCGGCGGCGCGGACCGCCAGACCCTGGTCGCCGGTGGCAAGCGCCCCGTACAGGGTGGCCGCCGCGTCCGGCAGCCGGTCGTCCGCCGCGGCCGTGGACAGGGTGGTCAGCACCGCGAGGCCGAGCGCGCCGCCCACCTGCTGGGCGGTGTTCAGCACCGCCGAGGCGACGCCGCTGTCCCGGTCGGCCACGCCGGCGACCGCGCCGAGCGTCATCGGCACGAAGCTCAGGCCGAGCCCGAGGGCCGTCACGAACATCGCGGGCATCAGGTGGCCGGCGTAGGACGAGCCGGGCTCCAGCGTGCCGAACCAGACCATGCCGCCCGCGGCGAGCAGCAGCCCGGGGCCGGCGATCAGCCGGGGCGGGAGCTGGGCGACCAGCTTCGAACTGGCGCCGGCCGCCGCGGCCATGCCGAAGCTGAACGGCAGGTAGGCGAAGCCGGTCCGCACCGGGCTGTAGCCCAGGATCAGCTGCATGTAGAGGGTGAGGAAGTAGAACGTCGCGAACATGCCGGCGCCGATGAACAGCATCGTCGCGTAGGAGCCCCACCGGTTGCGGTCGGCGAACAGCCGCAGCGGCAGCATCGGGTGCCCGCTCCTGGCCTGGATCAGCAGGAACGACGGCAGCAGCGCGACGGCGGCGGCGAACGACACCAGCGTCAGGCCGTCCGTCCAGCCGTGCTCGCCGCCCCTGGTGATCGCGTACACGAGGGCGAGCAGGCCGCCGGTGCCCGTCACGGTGCCCGGGACGTCGAGCCGGCCGTGGTCGCGGTCGGCCTCGACCAGGGTCCTGGTGCCGGCCAGCACCGCGAGACCGAAGGGGATGTTCACGAAGAACACCCAGCGCCAGTCGAGGGCGTCGGTGAGCACGCCGCCGAGCAGCAGGCCGACGGTGGCGCCCAGGCCGCCCATCGCCGCGTAGACGCCCATCGCCGTGTTCCGCGGGCGGCCGGCCGGGAAGGTGGTGGTGATCAGCGCCAGCGCGCTGGGCGCGGCGAGCGCGGCGCCGACGCCCTGCAGCACCCGGGAGGCGATCAGCGTCGCCTCGTCGGTGGCGAGCCCGCCGAGCAGCGAGGCGAGGGTGAAGACGGCGATGCCGGCCCGGAACATCCGCCGCCGGCCGAACAGGTCGCCGGCCCGGCCGCCGAGCAGCAGCAGCCCGCCGAAGGCCAGGGCGTACGAGTTGACGATCCACGCCAGGTCGGCGTCCGACACGTCCAGGTCGGTCTGGATGCTGGGCAGGGCGATGTTGGTGATCGTGGCGTCGAGCACCACCATCAGCTGGGCGGCGGCGATCACGAAGAGGGCCAGACCCAGATGCGGCGCGGTCGGCGCCCGACCGGCGCCGTCCGGGCGCGCGGTCGCGCCCGGCAAGGTGTCAGAAGACATGGAAAAGCGCTCCAAGGGGATGGTGAAAAAACAAATCCCCGGAGCGGGAAAGAAGCCGGTGGGCGCTTTCCATCGGGGAGGGAGTGAACGGGTTCGGAGACCCGGGAAAGACCCTAGCAGCGCCCCGCGACCGGTGAAGGACGCGATCCGGCGAATCCACGTGTGATCGATGTCGCCCTTGACTTTTCGGTGTTCGTCCCGGCAGGGCCCGGGTTCTCGGGCTCTCGCCCGGCCCGGGCCCTGCCGGTAATTCCTCGGAAAAAGCAAATCGGTGGCGCTAATTCCGGGCGAATATCACTCGAATCCGAAGTCGACGGGGAGCGGTGCCGGTCGGAAGAGGCGGGCGGGCACGGCGTCGGCCAGCATTCGATAGCCCGTCGGGTTGAGGTGCAGGCCGTCGCCGACGTCGGCCGCCGGCAGCAGACGTTCCGGGGCGGCCGGATCACGGACGGCGGCGTCGAGGTCGACGACGGCGTCGAACCGGCCACTGGAGCGGATCCAGTCGTTGACGGCCCGCCGGCTCTCCTCGCGCAGCCCGCCCGGGTCGTCGTACAGGTCGTTGCCGCCGAACGGCGTGAGCGTCGCCCCGTAGACCCGGATCCGCTGGGCGTGCGCGCGGACCACGATCTGCTCGTACGCGGCGATCAGCCGTCCGGTGACGGCCCGTTGGGCCTCGGGGGTGGCGGGCGCGGTGCCGATGTCGTTGATCCCCTCGAAGACCACCAGCCAGGAGACGCCGCTGGTGGCCAGCACATCGCGGTCGATCCTGGCCAGCAGGTTGGGGCCGAGGCCGTCGTCGAGGATCCGGTTGCCGCCGGCCGCCTGGTTGAGCACGGCCACGCCCGCCGTGTCCCGCCGGTCCCGCAGCCGGTCGAAGAGCTGGTCGGGCCAGCGGTCGTTGCCGTTGGTGGTGGAGCCCCGGCCGTCGGTCAGCGAGTCGCCGACGAAGACGGCCGCCGCGGTGTTGCTCGGCGACCACACCTCGACGCCGCTGAGGAAGTACCAGTGGTCGGTGCGGGTGGCCCCCGGCAGGTCGTCGGCGGCGACGTGGTCGCCGGCGAGCAGGTAGGAGGCGGTGCGCGAACCGGGGTGCGAGGTGATGTCGTTGGACGCCTGGCCCTCGGCCAGGTAGACGGTGACGGTCAGGTTGGTGCCGGGCGCCAGGTCGAGGTCGAGCGGGTCGGACACCGCCTGGGCGCCGACCGGGACGGTCACCGACGGCTGCCGCTGGAAGGTGACCTGCCGGGTGGAGCCCGGCTCGACGGCGCTGACGCCGGCCTGGCCGGCACGCGGCAGCGCCACCGAGACGGCCGTGATGGGCAGGGGCGCGCCCCCGAAGGCGTTGGAGAAGCGCAGCCGCGCGTGCTCGCCGCCGACCGTGACGCGGACGGTCTGCCGCAGCGTGGCGTCGGCGAGCACCAGGCCGTCCTGGGTGAACGGGGCCGGCGGCATGTTGCCCGGCTCCGTCAACTGCGGCATCGCCGTCCAGGTGTTGACCCAGTGCCGGCCGCCCGGGGCCGTGTTGCCGGCGCCGGTCGCGCCGACCGCCGACGAGGCGACGATCAGGGCGACGGCGAGCAGCCCCACCGCCGCCAACTGGCCGAGCCAGGACGTTCCTCGTTGCCGACTTCGTTGCCTGCCAGGTGCGAGGTTCCGCATGGGAACGCGCCCCTTTCTCGTGTCGGTGAGCCGCTCTGCCGTCAACCGGTGGTGCAGGACGCCCCGTTGAGGGCGAACCCGGTCGGCGCGGCGGAGTTGCCGGTGTGGTTGGCCTGGAAGCCGACGGAGACGCTGGCGCCGGCGGCGATGCTCGCGTTGTGGGCGACGTTGGTGGCGGTCACCGTGCCGCTGCTCGGGCTGTAGGTGGCGTTCCACCCGGAGGTGATGGTCTGGCCGGAGGCGAGGGTGAAGCGGAGCGACCAGCCGCTGATCGGGGCGGTGCCGGTGTTGGTGAGGGTGAGGTTCGCGGTCAGGCCGGTGTTCCAGGCGTTGGTGGTGACGGCGACGCGGCAGGCGCCCGGGGTGCCCGGGTCGCCGCCGCCGGGCGGCGTGGTGGTGTCGTTCAGGCCGAAGAACTCGATGACCCGGGCCGCCATGCCGGACTGCGGCACGTTGTGGCCCACCCCTTGGAGGCTGATGGCCTCCACCGGGGCCTGGGCGCCGGTGGCGCCGTAGCGGGTGCGGGTCCAGTTGGCCTGCGGGGAGTCGGTGAGGGCCGGGGTCTGGCTGACGCCGAGCACGTTGGTCCACTGCTTGACCTGCTCGCCGAAGTTCGGGTAGCGCAACGTGTCGTCGTTGGTGCCGTGCCAGATCTGCATGCGCGGCCGGGGCCCCGAGTAGCCGGGGTAGGCGTTGCGCACCAACGTGCCCCAGTCCTGCGGAGTGCGGGAGATCTGGCCCTGGGCGCAGGCACTGTTCCAGGACGAGCCGTCGGTGGTGGCGAAGCAGCCGAACGGCACGCCGGCGAAGGCGGCGCCGGCCTTGAAGACGTCGGGGTAGACGCCGAGCAGCACGTTGGTCATCATCGCGCCGGACGAGGCCCCGGTGACGAAGACCCGGTCGGGGTCGGCGGAGTGGGTGCGCTGCACGTAGTCGACCATCGACCTGATGCCCACCGGGTCGCTGCCGCCGCCGCGGGTCAGCGCCTGCGGCGAGGAGACGTCGAAGCAGTTGCCGCTGCGGGTGGCCGACGGGTAGACGACGACGAACCCGTAACGGTCGGCGAGCGACGCGAACTCGGTGCCGGAGTAGAACGCCGGCCCCGAGCCCGTGCAGTAGTGGACGGCCACCAGGACGGCCGGCCGTGGGGCGACGTTGTCCGGCACGTACAGGTGCATCCGCAGCCCGCTGGGATTGGTGCCGAAGTTGGTGACCTCGGTCAACGTCGCGGCGGAGGCCGGCGGCGCCGTCACCAGGAGTGCCGCGAGCAGCGGCAGCACGCCGGCTAACAGCGTGGCGAGGAGTGAACGGAGGTGCTGGGCGGCTCTGTTACGGCCTGTGTTGGCGGCTCTGTTGGCCATGTCCGTGACCTTGTCCTTTCGCGTTCCTTTTCTAGACTTGCGGTTGTGAAGGGCTTGCTGCTGCGTCTGTCGTCCCTGGACGCCGACGCTGCCGCCGCCGTGCGGGTGATCGCGCACTTCCAGGCGCTGCTCGGCGCCGGCCGGCTCGACCCGGCGGCCCTGGTGCGGTCGGCCGCGGGCCTCGCCGAGTGCCCGGTCGGCGTGGAACTGGCCGGCGGCCGGGTGTTCCGCGCCGGTCCCGACGGCGCGGCCCTGGCCGGCCCGCCGGGGCGGGTCTCGGGAGACGCCGCGTTGCGCCCCGCCGGCCGGGTCTGGCTCGAACGACCCGGCGCCGCCGGGCCGTTCGACGAACTGGTGGTGGAGTGGCTGGCCATCGCCGCCCACACCCTGGAGCACCCGCTGCGGGTCGCCGACCCGGCGCTCGTGGAGGTCGCGCTGGCCGGCCGGGAGTCCGTCGCCGACCGGGCCAGGGCGCTGCGGCTGCTCGGCCTGGCGCCCGAACCCCCGCTGCGCGTCCTGCTGTTCGCGGCGGCCGAAGGCGACGACGCCGAGGTGGCGGCGCTGGCACTGCTCGGCCGGGGCGGGGTGGCCGGCACGTCGCGGGTCGCCAGGCTCGGCGGGCTCGGCGTCGCGCTGGTGCAGAACCGGGCGGCCGCGGGCGGCTCGCCGGCCGCCGAGCTGCGCGCGGCGGTGCGCGGCCGGCTCCGGGTCGGGGTCGGCGGCGCCGGCGAGGCGCTGCGGGCCCGGGTGTCCCTGGAACAGGCGGCGCTGGCGCTGCGGTTCGCGGTGGCCGGGCCGCCGGCCGAGGCGGTGGTGGACCACGACGAGTTGGGCCCGGTCGCGGTGCTCGCCGAGCTGCCGGCGGCCCGGCTCGCCGCGCTGCCCGACGTGCGGCGGCTCGCGGAGCTCGCGGCCCGCGACGGCGGCGAGCTGAACGTGGCCGCGCTCGCCGCGTTCTGCCGCACCGGCTCGCTGCGCCAGGCGGCCGCCGAACTCCACCTGCACCACAGCTCGGTGGCCGCCAGGCTCGCCCACGTGCAGGCCGCCACCGGCTGGCGGCTGCGCGATCCCGCGCACCGCTTCCGGGCCCAACTCGCGCTGTACGCCCGACGGTTGGCGCTGACCCCGGGCGATCCCGGCGATCCCGGCGATCCCGGCGACCCGTTCCGTGGCGGGGAGGCGGCGGGCGGGGGGCTCACCACGCGAGCGCCCGGCCCAGCACGGTGATCTCCTCCTCCGTCATCCGCCGGGCCACCGCCGAGTGCCGCACCAGCGCGGCGCCGTGGAACGTGCCGGGGAACAGGTGCAGTTCGGTGGTGACGTCGGCGGCCAGCAGGGTGCGGGCGTAGTCGATGCCCTCGTCGCGGAGCGCGTCGAGCTCCATCACCGCGACATGGGCGGGCGGCAGCCCCGCCAGGTCGGCCGGGGTGGCCCGGCCGGGCGCCGCCGTGACCGGCACGTCCGGCGAGCCGGGCACCCCGGCGCCCAGGTAGGCGGCCCAACTCAGCAGCGCGCTCCGCCGGTTCCACACCGGCGTGTCGGTGAACCGCAGCGCGCTCGGGGTGCTCAGCCGGTCGTCGAGCGAGGGGCTGTCGAGGAACTGGAGGCGCGGCTCCGGCCCGCCGCGGTCCCTGGCCAGCATCGCGACGGCGGTGGCCAGGCAGGCGCCGGCGCTGTCGCCGGCGACCGCCAGCGCCTCCGCCCTGACCCCGAGTCCGGCGGCGTGCGCGGCCAGCCAGCAGAGGCCGGCGTAGCAGTCCTCCAGGGCGGCGGGGTAGGGGTGTTCGGGCGCGAGCCGGTAGTCGGGCGAGACGACGACGCAGGGCAGCGCGCGACACAGCCGCAGGTTGGCCTCGTGGTCCACGTCCGGGCCGCCCATCATGAACCCGCCGCCGTGGATGCGGTAGACGGCGGGCAGCGGCCCGTCCGTCCCCGTGGGCCGGTAGACGCGCAGCGGCACGCCGTCGGCGTACAGGTCGCGGACGGCGACGCCGGTGGTGTCGGACGTCGCCACGGCGCGGGCCAGTTCGGCCTTCTGGGCGGCGCGGGCCACCGCCAGGTCGGAGATGTCCACGGCGGGCATCATGGCCAGCGCGGCGGCCAGCTCGGGATCGAACGCGTAGGGCATGCGCCTACCGTGGCACCGGTGGCATGTCCGGGTCATCAGACGTGCGTCGGTCGTGCCCCGGCCCGGTGCCCGACGCGCGCCGCCCCGTCCCGGCCCGCGCCGCCCCGTCCCGGCCGGGCCGGGACGGGGCGGATCAGAGCGGCTGCGGGTTGGCGTCGGCGGCGGCCTGGACGAACGCCCGCACGCGGGCGGTCGTGTTCGCCGCCAGCCAGACCGGGCCCCGGCGGATCGGCGGGGCGTCGTGCAGGGGGACGTAGACCAGGTCGGGACGCGGCGAGTACGTCCTGGTGAGCTCGCCGACGGGCAGCACGCCCCGGCCGAGGGCCACCAGGGACAGCATCTCGGGGAAGGTCTTCCCCGTCGGCCCCCGGCGGACGGGGCGGCCCGACGGCGTGTGGTCCGGGGTGCGGTCCCGCTTGAACGCGGCGGACGTGACGGCCGGGTACTGCACCACCGGATGGTCGGCCAGCACCTCGACCGAGACCGACGCCGCGTCGGCCAGGACATGGCCGACCGGAACCGCCAACACGCGCGCCTCCCGCAGCAGCGTGGGCCCGTTGGCCATGCCGTCGAACGGGAACGAGGCGATGAGCACGTCGATCGAACCGTCGAGCAGGCCGGCCCGCGTGTTGGCCAGATGCGCCTCGCTGACCAGCACCTCGCACTCCGGGTGGCGCTCGGAGAACAGGCCGACCGCCTTCAGCAACACCGGCGCCGTGGCCTCGCCCACGAAGGCCACGCGCAGCAGCCCGCTCGTGCCGCGGCCGGCCGCGACGGCCCGGCTCAGCGCGTCCGCCATGCCGGCCACGTGCGGACGGAGGTCGTCCGCGAGCCGGCGGCCGATCGGGGTGAGCCGGACGACCCTGCTCGTGCGCTCGAAGAGCTGGGCGCCCACCTGCCGCTCCAGCTTCTTGATCACATGGCTGACCCGGCCCGTCGTCACCCCGAGCCGCTCGGCACTGCGCCCGAAGTGCAGCTCCTCGGCGAGGGTCAGGAACGACTCGACCTCGTGCCGCTCCAGCATCGAACCACCTCGCACCGTTGAGCCACGTTCAACGATTCTAGAGCGATCGTGGCTTGGTCGGCCCGGCCGGCCGGGGCATCGTGAGTCATGTCGCACCCACCACCCCGCAGCCACCACCACCCACCTCGAACAGGACCGACCACCATGCCGAACACCGTCACCGTCACCGTCACCGGCCTCGACCACCTCGTCCTCAACACCGCCGACGCCGAACGGGCCCTGGAGTTCTACTGCGGCCCCCTCGGCCTCGAACCCCTCCGCGTCGAGCGCTGGCGGGCCGGCGAGGTCCCCTTCCCCTCCGTCCGCGTCTCCCCGCGCACCATCATCGACCTCGTCCCGCGGTCGCGCGGCGAGAGCAACGTCGACCACTTCTGTCTCGTCGTCGCGCCGCTCGACTGGCGGGAGGTCGTCGACGCGGGGCTCTTCGACGTCGTGGAAGGCCCGGTCGAGCGCTACGGCGCCCGCGGCACCGGGCTCTCCCTCTACGTCCGCGACCCCGACGGCAACACCGTCGAGCTCCGCTGGTACCCCGACGACGCCCAGGC
>NZ_SMKI01000160.1 GCF_004348415.1 Streptomyces hainanensis | reverse complement strand
CGTGCCCCGCGTCGACCTGCTCCCGCAGGTGGCCGATGGCCGTCGTCGCGTCCTTGGCGGAGAGGTCGGTCGTCTTGACCCGACGCTCCAGCAGCTCGATCTCCACCACGAGGCCCTCGAACTTGCGACCATGCCGCACGCTACGAAGCATGGACAGTGCGGACAGCGCCCCGCGCCGGCTCTCGGTCGACCGGTCGAGCCTCGCGCACCGGCTGCGCTACGCCCTGGGCCACCCCGAGCGGATCGCCCCCCACCTGCGGCGCGGCGCCCGCGACCTGTGGCTGCGCGCCCGGCACCGGGACCACGTCGCCTACTACCGGGCCGTGATGGCCTCGGACACCGCCCGCAGCCCGGAGGCGGCCGTCGGCAGCCGCGACCACCGGCGGTGGCTGGCGTTGGGCAAGCTCCAGTTCGACTACCTCAGGGACCACGGCCTCGCCCCCGGCCACCGGATGCTCGACATCGGCTGCGGCAACCTGCGCGCCGGCTGGCGGTTCATCGACTACCTCGACCCCGGCGGCTACTACGGCATCGACATCTCGCCCGACATCCTGATCGGCGCCAAGGAGACACTGTCCCGCAACGGCCTGCAGGCCAAGCTGCCGCACCTCACCCTCACCCACGACCTGACCTTCGACTTCCTGCCGACCGGCCACTTCGACGTCGTCCACGCGCACAGCGTCTTCTCGCACTCGCCGCTCCCCGTCATCGGCGAGTGCCTGGCCAACGTCGGCCGGATCCTCGCCCCCGGCGGCTTCTTCGACTTCACCTTCGACCGCACCGAGGGCCGCGAACACCAGGTGCTGCGCGAGGACTTCTACTACCGCGCCGAGACCCTGACCGCCCTGGCCGCCGAACACGGCCTGGCCGCCCGGCTGATGGACGACTGGGAGCGCCTGCCGCACGGACAGTCCAAGATCCGGGTGACCGCCCCGTCGCCCGAGGGCGAGCGGTGAGCGTCCCGGCCCGCGTCGTCGTCCACCCGCCGCGCGCCACCGGCGGGCGACGGGTCAGCGCCGGCGGCGAGGACCTGGGGGTGGCCCGCTCCCCGGTCGAGCTCATCGAGTTCCTGCGCCGCGCCGGCCTCGACCCGGACGAGGTGCTGTTGGAGGACCCCACCCTCATCGAGTGGCGCGGCGGCGGCCCCGAGGTGTGGACGACGCAGCCCGACATCAACGGCCGTTGACGGATGAGTTCCGGATCCGACGCGGGTCTACCCCCACGACAGGACACGGACGAGTGGGACGTCGATGGGGATGCGAGAGATGAGAGAGCGAACGGCCGATCGGGGCGGGGCGGCGATCGAGACGTCCGGCCTGGTCAAGGTCTTCGGCGAGCAGCGCGCCGTCGACGGCGTCGACCTCACCGTGCCGGCCGGCACGGTGTACGGGGTGCTGGGGCCGAACGGCGCGGGCAAGACCACCGTCGTCAGGATGCTGGCCACCCTGCTGCGGCCGGACGGCGGCGAGGCCCGGGTGTTCGGGCACGACGTGGCGCGCGAGCCGGACCGGGTGCGGGCCAGGGTGAGCCTGACCGGGCAGTACGCCTCGGTCGACGAGGACCTGACGGGCACGGAGAACCTGGTGCTGCTCGCCAGGCTGCTCGGCCACCGCAAGCCGGCCGCGCGGGAGCGCGCCGCCCGGCTGCTCGACGCGTTCGGGCTGGCCGAGGCGGCCGACCGGCAGGCCAAGAACTACTCGGGCGGCATGCGGCGCCGGCTCGACATCGCCGCCAGCATCCTCAACACGCCCGACCTGCTGTTCCTCGACGAGCCGACCACCGGCCTCGACCCGCGCAGCCGCAACCAGGTCTGGGACATCGTGCGGGTGGTCGTCGCCCAGGGCACCACGGTGCTGCTGACCACCCAGTACCTGGAGGAGGCCGACCAACTCGCCGGCCGGATAGCCGTGATCGACCGGGGGCGGGTGATCGCCGAGGGCACGCCGGGGGAGTTGAAGTCCTCGGTCGGCGCCGGCGCCGTCCACGTCCGGCTGCGTGATCCCGGGCAACGGGCGGAGGCCCGGCGGGTGTTGGCCATGGTGCTGAAGGCGCCCGTGCAGTTGGCCGCCGACCCGGTGGCGCTCACCGCCCGGGTGATGCCGGAGGGCGCCGGCGCGACGGAGCCCGCCGTGCTGGCCGCCAGGGCGCTGGCCGAGCTGGCGGGCCAGGGCATCACCGTGGACGACTTCTCGCTCGGCCAACCCAGCCTGGACGAGGTCTTCCTGGCACTCACCGGCAAGAGCGCGGGCGAGTCCACCGAACGCCACGACGAGAAGCGGGAGGCCGCCGCGTGAGCACCGCCACCGACCCCACCAGAACCGACCGTCCCGACGAGCCGGCCGGGGCCGGCAACGAGGCCGAGGACACCTACGTCCCGGCGGCCGAGGTGCTGGCCGCCGTGTTGGACCCCGCGGCGCCGCGGCCCCCGCGGCCCAGCGCGCTCTCCGCCTCCGTCACCTTCGGCTGGCGCGCGATGCTCAAGATCAAGCACGTGCCCGAGCAGCTCTTCGACGTCACCGTCTTCCCGATCATGATGACGCTGATGTTCACCTACCTCTTCGGCGGCGCGCTGGCCGGCTCGACCAGCGAGTACCTGACGTACCTGCTGCCCGGGATCATGGTGATGAGCGTGATCATGACCACCATGTACACCGGTGTCTCGGTCAACACCGACATCCAGAAGGGGGTGTTCGACCGCTTCCGCACCCTGCCGGTGTGGCGGCCGGCCGCCATGGTCGGCTACCTGCTGGGCGACATGGTGCGCTACGTGCTGGCGTCGCTGGTGATCCTCGGCGTCGGCCTGGCGCTCGGCTACCGGCCGGGCGGCGGGGTGGTCGGGGTGGCCGCCGGGATCCTGCTGCTGGTGGCGTTCTCGTTCGCGTTCTCCTGGATCTGGACGCTGTTCGGCCTCGTGCTGCGCTCCGAGAAGTCCGTGATGGGCGTCAGCATGCTGGTGATCTTCCCGCTGACGTTCCTGAGCAACGTGCTGGTCGAGCCGGAGACCATGCCCGGCTGGCTCCAGGTCTTCGTCGACGTCAGCCCGGTCACCCGGCTGGTGGCGGCCGTGCGCGGCCTGATGGACGGCGCGGCGGACGTCGGCGAGATCACCTGGGTGCTGGTCGCCGGGCTGCTGCTGGTCGCCGTCTTCGGCACGCTCACCATGCACCGCTACAACCGCAGATAGCCGCCGGCACCCCGCCCCCGCCCCGTCCCGCGCTCCGCGCCCCGCGCGGGCGGGGCGCCGGCGTCCCTTCCTTCGGCGCGGCCGCTGTACGAGGATGGCGCGATGAGCACTTCGCCCCCCGCGCCATCCGCGCCCTCCGACGCCGCCGGCCGGGCGACCCCGCGCGCCGTCGCGGACGCCTACGTGGAGACCCTGGCCGACCTCGACCCGCTGCACGGCACCAACCTCGGCATCCGCCCAGGCGTGGCCGACCTCCCGGACCTCTCGCCGGCCGGCCACCAGGCGGTGGCCGCGGCGCAACGCGCCACCCTGGCCGAGCTGGACGCGGTCGAGGCGGCGGCCGGCGGCCCCGGCGCGCTGCCGTCGATCGAGCGGCGGGCCGGCCGGCTGCTGCGCGAGCGGCTGACGGCGACGCTCGCCCAGCACGACGCGGGCGAGCAGCTGCGGGACGTCTCCAACCTCTTCTCGCCGGTGCACCACCTGCGCTCGGTGTTCCTGATGATGCCGACCGAAACCCCCGACGACTGGGCGGTGATCGGCCGCCGGCTCGCCAACGTGCCGGCCGCGCTCGCCGGTTACACCGAGTCGCTCACCGAGGGCGTCCGCCGCGGGCTGACCGCCGCGCCACGCCAGGTGACCACCGTCGCCGGCCAGTTGGACACCTGGCTGACCGCCGACTGGTACCGGGAGTTCGCGGCCGGCGGCCCCGAGGGCCAGCGCGACGAACTGGCCGCGGCGGCCGGGCGGGCCACCGAGGCGCTCGACACGCTGCGCCGCTTCCTGCGCGAGAGCTACCTGCCGGAGAGCGAGGGAACCCCGGACGGCGTCGGCACCGAGCGCTACCTGGCCGGCGCCCGCCGTTGGACCGGCTCCGACCTCGACCTCGACGACGCCTACGCCTTCGGCTGGGCCGAGTACCACCGGCTGGCCGAGGAGATGCGGACGGTGGCCGCCGAAGTGCTGCCGGGCGAGTCGCCGCTGGCCGCGATGCACCACCTGGAGCGCGAAGGCGAGGCCGTCGAGGGCGTGGACGCGATCCGCGACTGGCTGCAGAACCTGATGGCCGAGGCCATCGAGGCACTGGACGGCAAGCACGTCGACCTGGCCCCGCCCGTGCGGCGCGTCGAGGCCATGATCGCCCCGCCGGGCAGCGCAGCCGCCCCGTACTACACGCGCCCGTCGCTCGACTTCGCCCGGCCGGGCCGCACCTGGCTGCCGACCATGGGCGCGACCCGGTTCCCGCTCTGGCAGCTGGTGTCCACCTGGTACCACGAGGGCGTGCCGGGACACCACCTCCAGCTGGCCCAGTGGGTGCACGTCCAGGACCGGCTCTCCCGCTACCAGGTCAGCGTCGGCTCGGTCAGCGCCACCACCGAGGGGTGGGCGCTGTACGCGGAGCGGCTGATGGACGAGCTGGGCTTCCTCACCGACCCGGGGCACCGGCTCGGCTACCTCTCCGCCCAGATGCTGCGCGCGGTGCGGGTGATCATCGACATCGGCATGCACACCGGGCGCCGCGTCCCGGCCGGCGAGTCCTTCCACCCGGGCGAGGTGTGGACCCCGGAGCTCGGCGCCGAGTTCTTCGCCGTGAACACCGGCTGCGACCCGGCCTACACGGAGTCGGAGCTGACCCGCTACCTCGGCATGCCGGGCCAGGCGATCAGCTACAAGCTCGGCGAACGCGCCTGGCTGGAGGGCCGGGCGGCCGCCCGCGCCGCGGCCGGCGACGCGTTCGACGCGAAGTCCTGGCACATGGCGGCGCTGTCCCTCGGCTCGCTCGGCCTCGACGACCTGGCGACGGAGCTGGCCGCGCTGCGCTGAGCGCTCCGCTGGAAAGCCGCGCCGGGCCGCCCTGGCCTGCGGCGTTGTCGGGCGGCGCGGGGTGTCGTGCGGCGCCGTCGTGGCCGGTCGCACCCACGCGGCGGAGCCGCCCTGCACACTGGAGGCATGTGCCGCAGCATCAAGACCCTCCGTCCCCCGGCCACCCCGGACGTCACGACCGACGACGTCCGGGCCGCCGCGCTCCAGTACGTCCGCAAGGTCTCGGGCTTCCAGCGCCCGGCCGCCCACAACCAGGCCGCGTTCGACGAGGCGGTGGCCGCCGTCACGGCGGCCACCGAGCGCCTCCTCGACCAGCTGGTGGTCAGGGGCGCCGGCGGCCGGGCCGCCAGCGGGTCCTGACCACCACGTCCACCGCCGCCGACCGGGAGGCCGACGGTCAACCCGACCCTCAACCCCACAGTGGAACACGGGCCTCGCCCGCGCGGCCAGCGCATCGCGTCATAGTCCACACACAGCCCGTCATCGTCCACAGCGCCGGGCCTAGCATCAAAACGATTCATCCCCCACCAAACTCCGGACGGAGAATCCCATGCGCAGGACGAGCGCGCGGTTCAGGCTGGGCAGTGCAGTGGCAGTGATGACAGCGGTGGTGACGCTCGGCGGGCTCCTCACCGCGACCAGTGGCGTGGCGGCCGAGCCCGTCGAGACGGTGGCCGTCGGCACCCCGACCGGCTTCGGGCGGGCCACCACCGGCGGTGCGGGCGGCAGCGTGGTCACGGTGACGTCCGCCAGTGCCTTCGCCTCGGCGGCATCGAGCAGCACCACCCAGGAGATCCGCGTCAGCGGCACCATCACGCTGTCGAGCATGACCCGGGTGGCCTCCAACAAGACGATCATCGGCGTCGGCAGCAACGCCCGCATCCAGGGCTACGGGCTGAACATCCGGCAGGCCAACAACGTGATCGTGCAGAACATCACCTTCGCCGGCTCCGCCGACGACGGCATCAACGTGGAGTACTCCACCAACGTGTGGGTCGACCACAACAACTTCACCGGTCACTACGACGGCGCCCTCGACATCAAGCGGGCATCGGACAACATCACCGTGTCCTGGAACCGCTTCTACGGACAGGACAAGAACAGCCTGCTCGGGCACTCGGACGACAACAGCTCCGAGGACTCGGGACGGCTGCGGGTCACGTACCACCACAACTGGTACGACGGCACGAACCAGCGCAACCCGCGCGTGCGGTTCGGCAACCCGGTGCACGTGTACAACAACTACTACAGCAACATCGGTAGTTACGGCGTGGCGTCCACCACCAACGCCGGCGTGCTGGTCGAGGGCAACTACTTCGAGAACACCGACGACCCGTTCCACCGGGGCGAGGGCAGCTCGCCGGCCGGCGCGCTGGTGGCCCGCAACAACCACTTCGTGAACTCGGGCACCGGCCAGAGCGGCGGCAGCGTCGCGGGCATCCCGTACAGCTACAGCGTCGACACCCCCTCGGGCGTCAAGTCCAGCGTCACCTCGGGGGCCGGCGTCGGTCGGATCTGACCCGGCTCCGGATCGCTCCGGAAGACACACTCTCGCAGCCGCGGGCCGGCGGCGCGGTAACCACCGCGCCGCCGGCCCTTGTCGGCTTGCCGTGCCGGCGCTATCGTCCACGCCACCTGAGCGCTCCGCCGGGAGCGCGGCCGCTCAGCGAGCCCAGAGCCGTCCGTCCGTCCCAGGAGCGAGGAAGCCCCATGGCGGAACACGGGTCCCCACCGGCGTGGCAGGACAACGGCCGGCGCCCACGGTCGCCGAGGCCCACCATCGGCCTGGTCACGGCCAACATCCACCTCGGCGTGGGCGCGTCCCTCTGGTCCGGGGTGCTGGAGGCCGCGGAACGCGAGGACGTCAACATCGTCTGCTTCCCGGGCGACGCCCTCACGCCCGGCGGCGCGCCGCGCAACGCCGTCTACGAACTCCTCGACCGGGCCGGCCTCGACGGCGCGATCTGCTGGACGTCCACCCTCGGCCTGCCGGTCGGCGGCGAACGCGCCGCCACGCTGGTCCGACGGCTCGGCGGGCTCGGCCAGGTGATCAGCCTCAACCGGGCGTTGGACGGCCACGAGACGCTGCTGCTCGACTCGTACGCCGGCATGCGCAAGGCCGTCGGGCACCTCGTCGAGCACCACGGGCGCCGCCGACTCGCCTGTCTGCGCGGGCCGATGGCCAACCCGGTGGCGCTCGACCGGTTCCGCGCCTTCAGCGACGCGCTGGCCAGGCACCGGATCCCCCGGGACCGGGCGCTGGTCTCCGCCTCCCTCGACTACGCGGCCGGCGCCGGCGCCTCGGCGATGCGGGTGCTGCTCGACGTCCGCGGGCTGCGCCCGGGCCGCGACTTCGACGCCGTGGTGGCGTGCAGCGACGTGCTGGCCGCCGACGCGCTGCGGCTGCTCACCGAGCGCGGCGTGCGGGTTCCCGAGGACGTCGCCCTGATCAGCTTCAACGACTCGGTGGAGGCCAGGATCAGCGACCCGCCGCTGACCTCCGTCGCGCTGCCCTTCGGCGAACTCGGCTCGCTCGCCGTGGAGACCATCCTCGCCAGGCTCCGCGGCGTCCGCCCCCCGGAGCGCCGGGTGGTGCCGGGCACCCTGGTGATCCGCAGGTCCTGCGGCTGCCCCACGCCGCTGGTCATGCAGGGCGGCGAGGGGCCGGAACCGGCCTCGGAACCGGCCCCGGCCCCGGCCCCGGCAGGCTTACCCGGGTCGCCGCTCGACGAGGAACTGCTCGCCACCCTCCGCGCGGACGCCGCCGAGCCGGCGGACCCCGCCGGCGGCGGCCCGTTCCTCAGCGGCCTGGAACGGCGCGTCGGCGCCGTCCAGAGCTTCGAGGACGCCGCCGCCTGGGACCGCGCCCTGCTGCGGCTGCGCGCCGCGGCGCCGCCGAGCGCGCGGGCCGAACGCCTCGTCGGCCAGGCCAGGTTGATGGTCGCCGACAAGTCGCGACGGCTCCTGGAGTACGACCGCTGGACCCTGGAGCAGGAGTCCCGGCGGCTGCGCGCCCTGTCCACCACCCTCACCACCGCCGTCGACCTGGCCGAGATCGACGCCGCCCTCGACCGCCACCTGCCCCGACTCGCCGTGCCGGGACACCGGTTGGTGGTCGCCGGGGACGGGCCGCCCCGGGACACGGAACCGCCGCCGCTGCCGCCGCCGGACGGCGAACACCGCTTCACCGCCGTGCTCGAACCCCTGCACATCGGCGAGGAACCCCTCGGCTACGCCGTGTTCGACGCCGGGCCGCGGGCCGTCGCCGCCCGGCACGGCGCGCTCTACCGGGCGCTCGGCGAGCAGATCAGCGCCGCCCTCAAGGGAGTTCGACTGTTCACCGAGGTGCGCAGGGCCAGGGACGCCGCCGAGCAGGCGAGCAGCTTCAAGACCCGGCTGCTCGGCAACGCCACCGACGAGCTGCGCAGCCCCGTCGAGGCCATCCTCGGCCACACCGCGCCCGGCGACCCGGCCCACGAGGAGGCGGCCAGGCTGCTGCGGCTGATCGACGACCTGCTCGACCTCTCCCGCTCCGAGATCGACGCCCTCGGCCTCGACCGCCGGCTCCTCGACCCGCGCCCGCTGCTCGCCGAGGTCTTCCAGGACACCGTCGCCGGCGGCCACCTCCGGCTGCCCCGCCGGCTGCCCGCGCTGTGCGCCGACCCCGACCGGCTGCGGCAGATCGTCCACAACCTGTTGACGGCCGCCGGCCCCTACCCCGACCTCATCGTCGACGTGGACCCGCCCCGGCTCACCGTGCTGGTCACCGGGCCCGAGTTGGCGGCGCCGGCACACGAACCGGCCGAGGACGAACGCTACTTCCAGCCCTTCGCCGCCCGCGGCCCGGGCGGCCGGCTCGGCCTGGCCATGGCCCGCCGACTCGCCGTGCTGCACGGCGGCTCGCTGGCCCTGCACCGCGGCCCGGGACCGTTCGGCTTCCGCCTCGACCTGCCGCTGCCGACCCCCGCCGAACCCACCGGGCCGCACACCGGCGAGGCGTCGCCCGGCCGTACCCTGCTGGTGGTGGAGCGCACGCTGCCCGAGCTGGCGGCCGTCGCCCGCCGGCACGGGCTGCGCCCGCACCGGCCGCACCCGGACGAGGACATCGCCACCGTGGCCGCCGGCCACCCGCCGGCCGCCGTCGCCTGGGACGCCGGGCAGGCGACCCCGCAGGAGTGGGCCACCGTCCGCCGGCTGCACGACCATCCGGCGCTGCGGAACGTGCCGTTCCTGCTCTACGGGCCCGTCGCGGGGCGGGACCTCAACCAGGCGCTGCACGCGCTGCGCCCCTCGGGCGTCGCCGCCCCCGCGGTGGTGGTGGGCGGCTCGGCCGCCTCGCGCGAGGCGTTCCGGCGGCTGCTGACCGGCGTGCTGCCGGGGCGCACCGTGCGGGCGGCGGCGGACGGCACGGCGGCGCTCGCGCTGCTCGCCGAGGAGGCGCCGGGGCTGCTGGTCGTGGAGCGGACGCTGCCCGACATGGACGGCTTCGAGCTGGTCGACCGGCTGTGGCACGACTGCCCGGTCCTGATGCTGAGCGCCGCGGGGTTCACCTTCTCCGACGTGCGGCGCGCCGAGCCGCACCCGAGGCTCCTGCTGCTCGGCCGGGGCATCCTCACCGAGGAGGAGACGGCCCGGCTGCTGACGTCGCTGACGTCGTCGGCCTCGGACCCCCAGCGCCAGCAGCGCGCCGCCGACCCGGCGCCGGTGCGCTACGCGCTCGCCTACATCGAGCAGCACTACCGGCACCGGTTCTCGCGCTGGCAGATCGCCCAGGCCGCCGGCGTCAGCGAGGACCACCTGGGCCGCCTCTTCCACCGCGAACTCGGCCTCACGCTCTGGGAGTACCTGACCCGGCTGCGCATCGAGCGCGCCAAGGAACGGCTCCAGCGGAGCGACGACAACGTGCAGACGATCGCCCGCGCGGTCGGCTTCCACGACCGTGCCTACTTCAGCCGGGTCTTCCGCCGGCTGACCGGGGTGGCGCCGCACGCCTACCGCGACGCCTCCTGAGCCGGCCGTCCGCGAACCGCCGGCCGTCCGCAAACCGCTGGTGGTCCGCCGGGTGGTGTTGTTACGGTCGCCGATCGTGGACGACGACTGGCTGACGACGAACCGCGAGAACTGGGACGACCGCGTGCGGATCCACGCGGCAAGCGACTTCTACGACCTGCCGGGGTTCCGCGCCGGCGGCTCGCCGCTGCGGGCCTTCGAGCGGGACGAGCTGGGCGACGTGGCGGGGAAGCGGCTGCTCCACCTCCAGTGCCACATGGGGCAGGACACCCTGTCCTGGGGGCGGTTGGGGGCCGAGGTCACCGGCCTCGACTTCTCGGCCAGGGCCGTCGAGCAGGCGCGGGAGCTGGCGGCGGAGGTCGGCCTCGCCGACCGGGCGCGGTTCGTGGTCTCCGACGTGTACGAGGCCGGGGCCGCGCTGGGCGGCGAACGGTTCGACATCGTCTACACCGGCCTCGGCGCCCTGGTCTGGCTGCCCGACCTGACCCGCTGGGCCGAGGTGGTGGCCGGGCTGCTGGCCGAACGCGGGGTGCTCTACCTGGTGGACTTCCACCCGGTCACCGACATGCTGGCCGACGAGGACGGCGGCACGGTGCGGCACGACTACTTCGCCACCGAGCCGCTGCGGGCCGAGTACGCGCACACCTACACGGACGGGCCGCCGCTGGAGAAGACGGGCTCCGTGCAGTTCTTCCACCCGCTGGGGGAGATCGTCACCGCGCTGGCCGCGGCGGGGCTGGTGATCGAGTTCCTGCACGAGCACCCGTTCACGATCTTCGCGCGCTATCCGGTGCTCACGGAGTCCGAGCCGGGGATCTACGGCTATCCGGCGGGGCAGCCCAGGGTGCCCCTGATGTTCTCCGTCCGGGCGAGGCGTCCTTGAACGATCTGTTCAGTCTTATCTGTTGACAACGAATGCTTCACGGGGGCAGTCTTGCGTCATGCCCGAAGCACTCGCACCCGATCCCTTCACCCCGCCGGACGCCGCGCAGGCCCGTGAACACCGGGGGGCCGCCGCGCTGTTCAGGCTCGCCGAGCGGCACGCCGCCACCGAGGCCCAGCGGGCCCGCCAGGTGAACGCGCACCTCCCGGCCCCGCACGAGGCCGTGCGGCTCGTCGCGTTCCTGCTGAGCGGCGCCGCGCTGCCGGAGGAGGGCGAGCCCGAGGTGGACCATGCCGACATCATGGCCGCGCTGACGCTGCTGCCCCGGGTGCGCGCCGAGTTGGACGAGTTGGAGGCCGGGCTGCTCACCATGGCCAGGGGGCGGGGGCTCACCTGGCAGGAGCTGGCCTTCGGCCTCGGGCTCGGCACCCCGCAGGCCGCGCGGCAGCGGCTCGCCAGGCTGGCCGAGCGCACCCCGGACCAGGCGGAGGGGGCCGCGGAGTAGGAGGGTGGGGGCCGTCCCACCGCGGGATCAGGCGATTCCGGAGGCGGAGGAGCGCACCGTCCGCTGTTCGTACTCGGCCTTGGCGGTCTGCAGCAGCCGCTGCCACGAGGCCACCGTGGGGCGCCTGCGCAGCAGGGCCCGGCGCTCGCGCTCGGTCATGCCGCCCCAGACGCCGAACTCCACGCGGTTGTCGAGCCCGTACGCCAGGCACTCGGCTCGGACCGGGCAGCCACTGCACACCGCCTTGGCGCGGTTCTGCGCGGCACCCTGTACGAACAGTTCATCCGGATCCGTCTTGCGGCAGACCGCGTGCTTAGTCCAGTCCACAACCCAGCTCATGCCGGTGCCGTTCCTCTCCCAGACGAGGGCTCCCCCACGGCGGCAAGTGGCATATGACCGCTTGCCAGTTGAGGACGTTACGGAAGGCAGGCGGTACCGCAACACCCCCTATGGGCCTAATCTTGGATGGCCCAATCGGACTATGCGGCGCGCGAAGTAACCCTTGTGAGGGATGTTGGGTGTCTGGGTGAGGGGAACGAGGACTCTCTCTGTGGATACCCAGCGAGACGGGAAACCACCCGTCCGGGCTAAGGCGACTTGACGGTGCCCCAGCGGGTGGAATAAAGGCGTTCGCAAACGACGGTACCCCCGGGACGGGCGCGCCGCCGGGGGTATCGGGAAAAAAGTGGGAACTGCCGGGCGCCGGCGGCCGGTCAGACCAGCGCGGCCAGCTCGGCGGCCGGCAACGAACCCGGCTCGCGCCCCTCGCGGGCGAAGGTGTTCGCGATCGCGACCAGCCCCTCGTTGACCGGGGTCGGCACCCCGTGCAGGCGGCCGAGCAGCACGATCTCGCCGTTGAGGTAGTCCGCCTCGATGGTGCCGGTGCCACGCCGCAGGCTCTGCCAGGACGAGCCACGGCTCTCGGGGGCACCGGGCACCGGGTGGATGTCCATCCGGTCGCCGCGCAGCGCGCGCTGCTCCTCCTGGCCGGCGAAGGCTATGCCGGCCGCCGTCAGCACCGCGGCCCCCTCGGCCACCGCCCGCTCCACCAACTGGCCGAGCAGCGGGTCCGAGCCCAGCGGCCCGGCGATCGCCTCGACCGCGTTGCCCAGGTTCGTCAGCAGCTTGGCGTACTTCCAGCGCATCACGTCCGACCGCGCGGGGGCGAGGAAGCGCGCGCTCTCCAGGTCGGCGGCGATCCGGCGCGCGGTGTCGTCGACGCCGTCCCCGTCGGCCGGACCCGTGCTCCCGGGAAAGGGGCCGACGTGCAGCATCCCGCTGAGCGGCGCGCAGGGCGCGACCACCACGCCGGGTTCGAGGAACAGCGAGGGCAGCCACACGCAGACCCCGTACACCCGCGGGAACCGGCGCAGCGCGAGCCGCTCGTTGGCCACTCCGTTCTGCGCGCACAGCAGCGGCAGGTCGCCGGCGACCGGCGCCCAGGCGTCCAACGCGGCCACCGTGTCCTGGGTCTTGACGGCCAGGACCAGCACGTCCTCCGCGGTCGGCCGGTACTCCTCGGGCCCGGCGAGCACGGGCGGCCGCAGCGTCAGCGACTCGTCCGGGGTGAGCAGCCGCAGCCCGTGCTCCCGCAGCGCCTCCCCGTGGGCGCCGCGTGCCACCAACGCGACCTCGTGTCCAGCCTGTGCCAACCGCCCGCCGATGGTGCCGCCGACCGCGCCGGCGCCGATGATGATGTAGCGCATGCGGCCATTCTCGCCCCGGCGCGCGGCGGGCGCGGCGGCGGGAGCCCCCGGGTTCCCCGGCCGCCGCGCCAGGGACGCCGTCACCAGTAGACGACGACCCGGTCGCCCTCCTGCACCTCGTCGAAGAGCTGGGCTATGGCGCCCTCGTCGCGGACGTTGACGCAGCCGTGCGAGGCGCCGTTGTAGCCGTTGGCCGCGAAGTCCTGCGAGTAGTGCACCGCCTGGCCGCCGTCGAAGAACATCGCGTAGGGCATCGGCGAGTCGTACAGCGTGGAGTGGTGGTTGCGGGACTTCCAGTAGACCTCGAACTCGCCCTCCCTGGTGGGCGTCTCCTCGGCGCCGAAGCGCACGTCCACCGTGGTGCGCACCTCGCCGTCGACCACCCAGGACAGTGTCTGCGAGGTCTTGGAGATGCACAGCACCCGGCCCGTGAGGCAGCGCTCGTCCAACTCCTGGGCCGGCTCGACCTCGGGGATCTCGACCGGCGGGAACATCTCCTCCTGGCTCGGCGCCTCGGTCTGGCCGGTCAGGGCCTCCCAGGTGGGCTCGAAGACCGTGCCCGACGCCTCGATGCCGGCGGCCTGCTGGAACGCGGTGACGGCGGCCGTGGTGACGTCCCCGTAGTAGCCGGTGGGGTTCTCCTCGAAGTGGCCGAGCTGCCCGAGCCTGGCCTGGAGCTCGCGCACCTGGTCCGAGTTGTCCCCGTAGCCGAGTATCTGCTGGGGCGGGAACAGCTCCTCCTGGCCCGGCGCCTCGGTGGCGCCCGTCAGCGCGGACCAGGTGCTGGCGAACACCGTGCCGGAGACCTCGATGCCGGCCGCCCGCTGGTACTCGGAGACCGCGCCCAGCGTGACGTCCCCGTAGTAGCCGGTGGGTTGGGCCAGGAAGTGGCCGAGCGACGCCAACCTGGCCTGGAGCTCGCGCACCTGCTCCGACTCGTCGCCGAAGTCGAGCACCACCTCCTCGGCCTGCTCCTCCGGCGACTCCTGGCCGGACTCCGCGTCGTCACCCGGCGACTCGTCCTCGCTCGGCGTCGCACTCGACGCGTCGTCGCCGGAGCCGGAGCTCTCGGCGCCCTGTGCGGAGCAGCCGGTGAGCAGCAGTGCCGCCACGGCGGCACTCGCCACCGCCGGTGCGGCCAACCTGCGAAGGAGCGCGGAGCGCATCAGTGTTCCCCCTGGAGCTATCGGACCTCTCGGGACCTCACTGATAAAGATGCGCCTAATCGGCGGAATGTTGCACCGGGCCCATAACGAAGAAGCCACGATTGGGTGGTTCGCGCCCCGGTCAGGGGGTGGTGTCGAACCGGCGCAGCACCGAACCACCCGCGGTGACCAGCAGTTCCGTGTGTCCCTCGCCGAGTGCGACGCCGTACTCGGCGGCGAGGAAGGCGGCCACCGAGGCACAGAGGGAGGCGGCGTCGATGTCGTCCTCGTCCTCGACGTCCTCGACGACCACGGTGAGGGCCGGGTAGCCGGCGGCGTCCGTGGAGGCGAGGGCCCAGCGCACCAGGTCGGCCGCCGGGTCGTCCGGGTGGGCCGCGCGGAACGCCGCGGCCACCGCGTCGCCCTGCCGCTCCAGGGAGTCGACCACCGGCCCGTCCGCCACGTCGGGCCCGTTGTTGTGGCCGTGGTGGTAGCCGAGCACCGCGGCCAGTGCCATCAGACTGACGGCCAGGAACACGCCGCCGAGCGACACGCGTGCCGTCAGACCCCTCACCTGCGCCCCCTTCGCGGCTGGAGAAGACGGCAGCATCGCACACTTCGCCGGTGGTCAAACCTGCGTGTGGTTGCCTTGACGGATCACTGACGGAACGTTGACTCCCTTGTGAGCAAGGGGAGTTGGCGACTCAGGTCGGAGGCGCCCCCGGCAGCAGCGCGCGCACCGCGTCGACGGAGGCCACCGCCTCGGGCTGCGCGGCCCGCTTGTCCTCGCGGTAGCGCAGCACCCGGGCGAACCGCAGTGTCACACCCGCAGCGGGGCGAGCGCCGCCTCGAAGTCGTCGTGGCCCGCCGCCACCTCGCACACCGCCTCGATCGCCGCCCTGGTGCCGTCCTTCGCC
>NZ_SMKI01000015.1 GCF_004348415.1 Streptomyces hainanensis | reverse complement strand
TCCACCAGCTGGCGCGCGGCCTCGGCGAAGGCGCGGACGCGGGCGGTCGCGTTGTTGGCCCGCCACAGCAGGGCCCAACGCAGCGGCGGGGAGTCGCTGAACGGCACGTAGACGACGTCGGGGCGGACGTAGTACCGCCTGGCGTGCGCGCCGACCGGGAAGACGCCCTGGCCGGCGCCGACGAGCGTCAGCAGCTCGTTGAACGTCGAGGCGCCGGGGCCCGGTTCGATGGGGCGTCCCGCCGGGGTGGTGCGCGGGGTGCGGTCCGCGCGGAGGGCCGCCGGCAGGGTGTCCGGGAGTTGGAGCAGGGGCGTCCTGGCCAGGTCCTCCAGGGAGACCGAGGGGCGACGGGCGAAGGGGTGTCCGGCGGGCACCGCGAGCAGGCGGGCCTCGGACACCAGGGCGGGACCGGTGACCAGGTCGGGCTCGTCGATCGGCAGGGTGGCCAGCGCCAGGTCGAGCCGGCCGTCGCGGAGCCGGGGCACCAGGTCGACCAGCTGGGCCTCGCGCAGGCTGACGGCGCACTCGGGGTGGCCGCGCCGGAACCGCTCGGCGACCTGGGCCAGCAGCTGGCCCCCGGCGGCGCCCTCGAAGGCGATCTCCAGCCCGCCGGCGAAGCCCCGACCGGCGGCCACGGCCTGCTCGAAGGCGGCGCAGACCTCGGCCCAGGCCGGGCGCAGACCCTCGTACAACCCGGCCCCGATCGCGGTCAGTTCGACCCGGCGGCTGGTCCGGTGGAAGAGCGGTGCCGCGGTGCGGCGCTCCAGCTTGGCGATGGTCTGGCTGACCCGCGCGGTGGACACGTGGAGGCGTTGCGCCGCCCGGCCGAAGTGCAGCTCCTCGGCCACCGCGAGGAACGCCTCGATCTCGTGCCGCTCCAGCATGGCCGCCGTCCCCGATCGTTAAGTGTGCCTTGACGATCCTTGCACAGGAGCGCGTTGATGGCACCGCGGGTCGGGACGAGAGTGGACACCAGCGACCGCAGGGTCGAACTCCTCATCGAGAGAAGAAGGCCATGACCACGACCACCCCCGCCGCCGTGCTGGTCCGCTCCGCGGAGGCCGAGCAGCTGGCGGACGGCCCCACCAGCCTGATCACGCTGCTCGCCGACTCCGCCGACACGGGCGGGGCGATGACCGCCAACCGCTCGCTGCTGAAGGCGGGTTCGCCGGGCGCGCCGGCCCACTTCCACACCCGGGCGAGCGAGGTGCTGTTCGTGCTCGACGGCGCCCTGCGGGCCCTGGCGGGTGACGAGGTGCACGATCTCGGACCGGGCGACTTCCTGCTCCTCCCGCCCGGGCTGCCGCACGCCTTCGCGCCGGTTCCGGGCCGGGAGGCGGACGTCCTGGCGCTGTTCACCCCGGGGCTGCCCCGCTTCGACTACTACCGCCTGCTGGCCCGGGTGGCCGCCGGCACGGCCTCGGTCGACGAGATCCGTGCCTCGTCCGAGCGCTACGACAACCACTACGTGCCGAGCGAGGCGTGGGCCGGTGCGCTGGCGGACCGCTGACCCTCCGGGGGCCCGGCCACGGCCGGGCCCCCGGGCCGGGGGCGGCGCCGTCAGTGCTGGGGGCCCGGGTGGTCCAGGTAGCCGGCGTCCCCGCCCGAGTACCAGCTCGCGCGATCGGGGGTCGGGCGGAGCGGCGCGCCGGTGCGGAAGCGCTCCACCAGGTCGGGGTTGGCGAGGAAGGCCCGGCCGAAGCCGATCAGGTCGGCACCGGCCGCCAACCACCGTTCGCCGGCGGCCAGATCGGTCTCCCTGGGGCCGATCTGGCCGCCGGGGTTGACGATCAGGGTGCCGGGCCACGCCTTGCGCAACGCCGGCAGCAACTCGTCGTCCCCCTCGGGGGCCAACAGGTGGACGTAGGCGAGTCCGAGCGGGGCCAGCGCCTCGAACAGGGCCGCGTACAGCCCGGGGGCGTCGTCCTCGACCATGTCCCACACCCGGCCGCCGGGGGAGAGCCGGATGCCGACGCGGGCGGCGCCGATCGCGTCGACGCAGGCCTCCACGGCCTCGACGGCGAACCGGAGCCGGCCGGCGACGGTGCCGCCGTAGCGGTCCGTCCGCAGGTTGGCGTTGCTGGAGAGGAACTGCTGGATCAGGTAGCCGTTGGCGCCGTGCAGCTCGACGCCGTCGAAACCGGCGTCGACCGCGCGGCGGGCCGCCGCGCCGTAGGCCGCGGCCTCGACGGCGACCTCCGCCGTGGCCAGCGCCCTGGGCGCCGACGCGGGCCGCATGCCGTCCGGCGTGAACACGTCGGCCGGCAGCGTGACGGCGGACGGCGCGACCGGCCGGTGGCCGGCCACGGAGACGTGGCCGACCCGGCCGCCGTGCATCAACTGGGCGAAGATCCGGCCGCCGTTGGCGTGTACGGCGGCGGTCACCGGCCGCCAGGAGGCCACCTCGGCCTCGGTGCGCAGCCCCGGCGTGCGGGGGTTGGACTGGCCCTGGTGGTTGGGGGCCACGCCCTCGCTGACGATCAGCCCCGCGGTGGCGCGCCGGGCGTAGTAGGTGGCCATGGACGGCGTCGCCAGGCCGTCCGCGGTGGCACGGGCCCGGGTCATCGGGGCCATCACGACGCGGTTGGGCAGGCGCAGCTCGCCGATGCGGTAGCCGTCCAGAAGGCTGGTCACGGTCTGTCTCCTTCGTCTCGCGGGAATCGATCGGTGGTGCGCGCGCGCTCATGACGCTAGGAGCTCACGTCGACGTCAGAGGCAAGTCACGTGACCGGGATCACAGTGGGGAGTCAGGGTGCGGATCGGTGAACTCGCCGCCAGGACGGGCGTCAGCGTGCGGGCGCTGCGCTACTACGAGGAGCAGGGGCTGCTCCGGTCGGAGCGCAGCGCGAGCGGGCAGCGGCACTACGCCCAGCGCGCGGTGGACCGGGTGGAGACGATCAGGTGCCTGTACGCCGCCGGGCTGCCCAGCCGGGCGATCCTGGACCTGCTGCCCGGCATCGCGACCGGCGAGTCGACGCCGGAGACGCTGACCCGCCTGGCGGCGGAGCGGGAACGGCTCGCCGCCCGGATCGGCGATCTCGAACGGGCGCGCGAGCGGCTCGACACCGTCATCGGGCAGGCCGCCACGGCCCTCCACACGGGCACCCTCTGCCGCCCGACGTAGCCCCCGTCCGGGCGGCAGGACCTGGCCCCGTGGGCGGCGGGCGGGTTCCGGCGCCCTCCGGTTCCGGAACCCTCCGGACCCTCCGGAACCCGGCGTGACCCGAACGGCCGCATTTCGTCCCGCCCTGCATGCGCGTGTCGCGTCGCCCCCGCACGCTGGGGACAACGGGAATCCCGATGATGCACAGGAATCAGGGGCATGCGATGACGACTTCCCAGCAGCAGCTGCCGGAGGGGGCGCGCTACTGCGCCGACACGTTCAACGGGGCCATCGCCTCGGCCGCGCTGAGCGCCGCGTGGGAGATCGGGCTGCTGGACGAACTGGACCAGCGGAGACGGCTCGACATAGCCGAGTTCGCGGAGCAGCGGGACGCCCACCCGCACACCGTGCGGGCCATCCTGATCGCCCTCTCCAGCCGCCGGATCGTGAGCCTCGACCCGGAACGCGAGACGGCCGAGACCGACGTCGGGTTCGACGACGCCTTCCGCGCCCGGGCGTTCTTCTACTGGCTGACCCGCGGCTGCGGCGAACTGCTCACCACCCTGCCGGTCAAGGTGGTCAACAGCCTCCGGCAGGGCGGGTTCGTGCGGCGGGACGCCCGCGCCATCAGTGTGGCCTGCCGCAACATCACCCAGACCTTCTTCGACCCGCCGCTGCGCGACATGATCGACAGCCTGGAGCTGGGCACCGTCGCCGACCTGGGGTGCGGTGGCGGCGAGCGGCTGCTCATGCTGGCGGCGCTGAAGCCCGAGGCGCGGCTGATCGGGGTCGACATGTCGACCAGCGCGATCACGGTGGCCAGGGAGGCGGTGCGCGAGGCCGGCGTCCAGGACCGCGTCACACTCACCCAGGACGACTTCGTGACGATGGGCCCGCGCCCCGAGTACGCCAAGGTCGACACGGTCACCTGCTTCCTGATGGGACACGACCTGTGGCCCCGGCAGGACTGCGTGCGCACCCTGCGCCGGCTGCGGACCGTCTTCCCCAACGTCCGCAACCTGATCCTCGGCGACACCTGCCGCTCCACCGGCCTCGACGGTCCCGAACACCCGCTGTTCACCCTCGGGTTCGAGACCGTGCACAGCGTGATGGGCCAACTGCTGCCCACCATCGACGAGTGGTCGACGGCCATCGAGGAGGGCGGCTGGCGGATCGCCGACCGCCACCTCCTCGACGTCCCGGCCTTCAGCTTCATCGACCGCCTCACCCCCGCGTAATCCGCTGGCCCGCGGCGGGCCGCCCCGGCACACTGCGGGGATGCCGCTCGACCTGACCGATCCCCGCGAACTCGCCGCCGTCGCCGCCGCCTTCGACCTCGGCCGGCCGGTGGGCGGGGCCCGGCCACTGCCCAACGGCGGCAACCCGTCGGTGAGCCGGCTGCTGACCACGGAGCGCGGCTCGTGGCTGGTGAAGACCGAGCACCTGGTGGTGGGGGAGTGGCAGCTCCGGCGCGCCGAGCGGGTCCACCGGCTGCAGAGCGCGGCGCTGGCGGCCGGCGTCACGATGCCCCAGCCCGTGGAACCGCCCGCGCCGGCCGTCGGCTACTGGCACCGACACGCCGACGCGGACCTGGTTCGGGTGACCGAGTGGCTGGACGGCGACGACCTCAGGTCCGGGCCCGGCGGGACCGCCGACGCGGTGGCCTGGGTCGGCTCCACGCTCGCCCGGATCGCCCGGCTCGACATCGAGGCCGACGACGAGGCGGTACCGACGCTCCAGACCATGCCCGACTGGCACTCCTGGGTCACCGAGGCCGAGGCCGGCGGGCACGACGTCGCGCGCCCCGCCGGGGCGCTGCTGCCGGCCGTCGAGGAGGCCACCGCGCTGATCCTCGCGGCGGAGCGGGACGGGCCCCGCCGGCTGCTCGCCCACGGCGACACCTCCCGTGCCAACGTGCTGCGCACCCCCGCCGGTTACGCGCTGATCGACTGGGACGGCGGCAACGGCGTGGTGCCCTGGTGGGAGGCGGTGAGCGTGGCGTTCCGCTTCGCCACCCCGTTCAACGGGCCGGCCGCCGAGGCCGACGCCGGGGTGGTGCGGCCGCTGCTCGACGCCTACCTGGCCGGGGGCGGCCCGGGCGGGGCCGCCGACGCCACCGCGTTCGCCGGGATGCTGCGCGACCAGCTCGCGGTCACGGCCTGGAGCCTCTGGCTGGCGCTCGGCCACCGGCGGGCGACCGCCGAACAGCGGGCCTTCGGGCTGCGCATGGTCACGGCGGCCGAGCGGGAGATGCCCCGGACGCTGCGCTCGCTCGACCGCTGGACCGCGCTGCTCACGTAGGGATCAGTACGGGTAGCCCCCCGGCCAGGGCCACCCGTAGCCGGGCCCGGACGGGCCGGGCGCCGGTGCCGGATCGGGCTCCGGCTCCGGCTCGCTCGGGGAGACCGAGCCGGTGACGGTCGACGGGCAGATGATCCGGTCGCGCGGGACGTAACTGGTGGTGTAGGTCTCCCGCCCGACCTCCTCGCCCCCGTCGACGAAGACCCGCTGCACCTCGACGTCGAAGCCCTCCAACGGGGGCTGGGAGACGCAGTCCTCGCCCTCGCCCCGGCGGGTCTCCGGCTCCCGGACGTTCTCCCGGGGGCCGGTGTCGGAGCGGACCTGGTCGTACCTCCTGGTACCGAGGAAGGTGACCGTCACCGAGGTGTCGTCGGCGTCGGCCAGGATGTAGATCGCGTTGCCCGAGTCGTTGCGGAACCGCAGGTCGAGGCTGCCCCAGGCGACCGTGGCCTCGCGGCCCTCCGGATAGCGCTCGATGTAGAACGAGTGCGCCCCGTGCTCCAGCGGCTCGACGCCGGCGAAGAAGATCGCGTTGTAGACCGTGGTGGCCACGGCGGACACGCCGCCGCCCTGCGCGCGCTGGTACCGGTCGTCCTGGATGATGACGCCCTCGACGAAGCCGTTCTCCTCGGTGCGCTCGCCGACCCGGTCGTTGAAGCTCCAGGCGTCGTCCGGCAGCACCAGTGAGCCGTCGATCAGCTCGGCGGCCCGGCCGATGTTGGTCGTGCGGTAGCTCGCCGGCTCGAACTCGACGGTGAACGAGGACATCTCCTCGACCAGGCCGAGCTCCCGGTAGGTGTCCTCGCCGAGCGCCGGCTCGACCGGCTCGGTGTCGACGGGCGCGGTGCGGGCCGCGGCGCCGACCTCGGTGAGCAGGGGCAACACCGCCTCGCCCACCGCCTCCCCTGACACCCTGCTGCCCGCCTCGCCCGGCTGGTCCATCACCACCCGGTCCCCGTCGAGCCGCACGCTGCCCTCGACGGGGTCGACGGCCGCGGCGTCGAACGCGTCGGCGAGGCGCTCGTCCTCCGCCAGTGCCTCGCCGTCCAACTCGGGCCGCAGCGTGCCCTGTCCGTCGGCGGTGAGGGTGAGGTGGTCGCCGATCACCGCGGGGGTGACGGGGATCCGGCGGCCGTTGGCGGTCAGGGTGACGGGGCCCGACATCGCCGGCTCGGCGAACTCGGCGAGCACCCGCTCCACCTCGCGCCGGTCGGTGCGCGGCTCGGCCTGCCACACCGGCAGCCGCACCGGCCGGGCGTCCGCCTGGAACGGATACGCCTCGCGGAGCGGGCCGAGCGAGCCGGTCACGTCGAGCGCGATGCCCGCCTCCGGCTCGGTGACCTCGATCTCGCCGTCCACGAAGGCCACCGCGCCCTCTTGGACCGTGCTCTCCCAGGAGGAGGCGAGCGCGGTCAGGCCGGTCTGCGCGTCGGCCGGGTCCTGCCGCACCACCGGGTCCAGCTCGCCGCCCCTGGCGCCGAACAGCCGGCGCAGCAGGCCGGGACGGTCCGCCTGGGCCACGGTCGACCCGACGTCGACCCAGAGGCCCGCCGTGGCCGGTTCGATGGCGTGCCGCTCGCTCTCCTCCCCACCGAGCAGCACCTCGAGCGGCGAGGCCCAGTCGTCCGCGAGCTCGGCGGACAACCTGGCCTCCGCCTCCTCGGGCGAGAGACCGCCGATGTCCACGCCCTGGACGTGGGTACCCGGCGCTATGCCGCCGCTGAGCGGGGCGAAGAGCAGGATCCAGCCGAGGGTCAGACCGCCGAAACCGAGCACCAGCACGCCGCCGATCAGGGCCGGGCGGGGTGGGCGCGAGAGCTGGGGTATGCGCGACACGCCGCGCACATTAGCGTACGGTGATCGGCCGTGTGCAGGTCCGTAGCGCAATCCGTGGTGACCGGTGCGGGCGGAGACCCCCGGGACGGGGAGCGACCACCGGTACGAGTCGTGCGTGCGACGTGGTGGTGTCACAGTGGGAGGTGGACGGCGCGCCCCCGGGCGCACATGTCCCGACGCGCTGTCGGGCCGACGAACGGACCGCAGGACATGGACGAGCTCTGGCCACCCGGACGGGAGGGCGGACCGCTCCCCGACGGCTGGCCCGCCCGTTCCGACGTCTGCCTCGCGCTCAACCGGATGGGCGGCTTCGACTGGGACCTCGACCGCGACCTGCTGCACCTCGACGCGTCCGGCCTCGACGTCCTCGACCTGGCCCCCGACGAGTTCGACTCCCGGCCCGCGACGCTGCTCGCGCGGCTGCCGGAACAGGAGGCGGTCCGCATCGACGGTGTCGTGCGGCGGGCGCTGGAGGACGGCAGCTCCAGCTACGGCGCGTACTTCCGGGTGCGGCTGCGGGACGGGCGGATGCGGTGGACGCACACCCAGGCCCACATCGTCCGCGACGGGCGGGGCACCCCCCACCGGATCATCGGGATCGTGCGGGACGCCAGCGAGGAGCTCGGCCGCGTCGTCGCCCGCGAGGAGCTCGACGAGCGCCGCCGCCGCCACACGTCCGTGGTCGACCGGACCGCCGAGGCGCTGGCCAGGGCCGTGACGGTGCGGGACGTGACCGACGTGCTCACCGCGTCGAACGGACTGCGCCGGCTGGGTGCCGCCAGCCTCCGCTTCGGTCTCATCGAGAACGGCCGCATCCACATCGTCGCCGAGGACCGCAGCCCGGCACCCGGGCTCGACAACGCGCGTCTCGACGAGCCGCTGCCGATGAACGAGGCGGTGCGCTCCCAGCGCCCCGTCTACATCTCCTCGGCCGGGGAGTTCGCCGAGCGCTTCCCGCTGCTGTGGTCGCACGTGGCGAAGCTCGGCGTGAGCGCCGCCGCCTACCTGCCGCTGACCGCCCAGGGGGTGCCGCTCGGCGGCCTCGGGCTGCTCTTCCAGGAGGAGCGCGACTTCCCGCCCGAGGAGCGCAACCTGCTGGTCGCGATCGGCGCCGGCGTCGCCCAGAGCCTGCAGCGCGCCGTGCTCGTCGAGCAGGAGCACGACCTCGCCGAGAACCTGCAACACGCGATGCTGCCCCGTGGCGTCCCCACCGTCCCCGGGGCCGCGGTCGCCGCGCGCTACCGCTCCGCCCGGTTCGGCCGGGACATCGGCGGCGACTGGTACGACGTGATCCCGCTGTCCGACGGCCGGGTGGCCGCCGTCATCGGCGACGTCCAGGGCCACGACACGCACGCGGCCACCGTGATGGGCCAACTGCGGGTGGTGTTGCGGGCGTTCGCGATCGAGGGGCATCCGGCCCCGGAGGTGATCGCCCGCGCCTCGGTCTTCCTGCACGACCTCGACACCGACCGGTTCGCCACCTGCCTCTACGCCGAACACGACCCGGCCAGCGGCCGGTTGAGCCTGGTGCGGGCCGGGCATCTGGCGCCGCTGCTCCGGCACGCCGACGGCGTCTGCGAGCAACTGTCGGTCGCCGGCGCGCTGCCGCTCGGCGTGGCCACCGAGTTCGAGCAGGCCAACCCCCCGGTCGGCGAGGCCCGCCTGCTGCCGGGCGAAACGCTGCTCCTCTACACCGACGGCCTGATCGAGCAGCCGGGCCGGGACCTGGACGAGGGCGTGGCGACGCTCGTCGACGCACTGGGCGGAGGGCCCGACGACCTGGAACTGCTGGCCGACACGATGACCGAGGTGCGCGGCCCCGGGCCCGACGTGGACGACATGGCGCTGGTCCTGCTGCGGCGCGGCGAGACCACCGAGGGGAAGCCGCCGGTCGGCGCCGACACGGCCGCCGGGCGGGCGGACCCCGGGCTCGTCAGGGGCGTATCTCGGCCCACACCGTACAGCCCGACACGTGCCCCGGCGGGATGACGCCCCAGCGCACGGCCAACGCGTCGAGCAGCAGCAGGCCCCGGCCGCCCTCCGCCTCGGAGCTCGCCTGGCGCGGCACCCGGGGGGCCATGCCGTGACCCTGGTCGGTCACCTCGATCCGCACCCCGGATCCCTGCGCCACCACCCAGCACACCACCCGGTCACTGCGGGTGTGCAGTATGACGTTGGTCACCAGCTCGGATACGACCAGTAGCGCTGTGTCACGAACGGAGTCCTCGAGCCCCCAGTGATCGAGGCGGCTCCGTACCCGGGTGCGCGCCGCCGCGACCGAGGTGGCGATCGCCGGCAGGTCGATCCGCTCTCCCGGCGGGCTCGGGGTGCGGTGATCCGCGCACCGGGGCAGGGGAATGGGCGTCGTGCCGTGAAGTGGGGACACGGGCGGGGTCGCCTTCCGTGGAGCCTGAGCCATGGTGAGCAGGGTCACTTGCCTAACTATGGGCAACGACGGAGCGCGAGCGCAAGGGGAGTTCTGCAATTTGCAGAAAGCCAGTTGATCTCTGTCGATGCCGCTACGGGGTGTGGCAAACTTCTTCCCGGGTCGGGGGACTTGGCGATGCCCGGAGGAGGGCGACGTGGCAGAGGCGCGTTCAGGGCCGACCGTGGGACAGATCGTCCTGGGCATGCGCCTGCGGGACCTGCGGGAACGAGCCGGCCGCAGCTTCGTGGACGCCGCCCGCGCGCTGAGCGTCAACGCCACCACCGTGCGCCGCATGGAGAAGGCCGAGGTCGGCCTCAAGCCCCTCTACGTCAAGGCCCTGTTGGACTTGTACGGCGTCGACGGGGCCGAGGCGGCCGCGTTCATGAACCTGGTCGAGGAGGCCAACCGCCCCGGCTGGTGGCACCGGTTCCGCGACGTCACACCCGACTGGTTCTCCCTCTACGTGAGCCTGGAGGGCGAGGCCAGCCTGATCAGGGCGTACGAACCGCACTGCGTCCCGGGGCTCCTGCAATCCCCGGACTATGCCAGAGTCCTGTTCAGAACGGGGTTTCCCGGCGCGCCGGCCGAGGAGATCGAGCGCAGGGTGGACCTGCGCATGGCGCGTCAGGAGTTGCTCCGCCGGCCGCACGCCCCACTGTTGTGGGCGGTGGTCGAGGAGCACGTACTGCGCCGCAGGGTCGGTTCGCCGGCCGTGATGCGCGCGCAGATCGACCGGCTGATCGAGGCGACGGCGTCGCCGAACGTCTCGCTGCAGATCATGCCGTTCAGTGCCGGGCCGCACCCCGGCATGTTCGGGCCGTTCCAGCTCTTCCGATTCGAGATCCCGGAGCTGCCCGACATCATCTACGCCGAGAGCCTGACCGGTGCGGTCTACCTGGACGAGCGGCCCGACACCGTGGCCTATCTCGAGGTCCTCGACCGCATGGGCGCGCAGGCCGCACCGGTTCAAGACACCGCGGCGATCCTCGGTGACATTCGCAAGGAGCTCTGACACCGCATGGGTGACGAGACGCGCCGCATGGCGCTCACGACCGAACGCATATACAACGGGATGCCCGCCCGGGAGTTGGGCACCGAGGGCTGGCGAAAGCCCTGGAGCGGGACGAACGGCGGCAACTGCGTCGAGGCGATGAAGCTGGCCGACGGCCGGGTGGCACTCCGCCAGTCCACGGATCCGGACGGGCCCGCCCTGATCTACACCCCCCACGAGATCGAGACCTTCATCCGCGGCGCGAAGCGGGGAGAGGCGGACTTCCTGCTGGCGTGACGGGTGCCCCGCGCGCCGCGTCGCCCGACGCGGCGCGCGGGGCCCGCCGCCTACTGGCGGGTCCGCAGTGCCGTCTCCCGGATGAAGAGCGTCAGCAGCAGCGCGATCAGGGCCGCCGGGGCGGCGAAGAGGAAGATGTCCGCGACGCCGTGTCCGTAGGCGCTCTCGACCACCGCGCGCAGCGGTGCCGGGAGGGCGTCGAGGTCGGGGATCCCGCCGCCCGAGGCGGTGCCCGAGTCCACCCCGAGGTCGGCGAGGCCGTCCCGGGTGTAGCTCGCGACCCGGTTGGCCAGCAGCGCGCCGAGCGCCGAGACGCCGATCGCGCCGCCGAACGAGCGGAAGAAGGCCACGACCGAGCTGGCCACGCCCAGGTCCTTCGGCTCCACCTGGTTCTGGGTCGCCAGCACCAGGTTCTGCATCAGCATGCCGAGGCCCAGGCCCATCAGGCCCATGAACACGGCGATCCGCCAGTACGGCGTGTCGTAGCGCATGGTGCCGAGCAGCCCGGTGCCGGCGCTGACCAGCACCCCGCCGAGCACCAGCCAGCGCTTCCAGCGCCCGGTCCTGGTGATCAGCCGGCCGGAGACCGTCGACGACAGGAACATGCCGGCGATCATCGGTATGGTCGCGAGCCCCGAGACGGTGGCGCTCTCCCCGCGGGCCAGCTGGAAGAACTGGCTGAAGAAGACGGTGCCGGCGAACATCGCGATGCCGACGAAGAGCGAGGCGATCGAGGTCAGCGTGATCGTCTTGTCGCGGAAGAGCCGCAGCGGGATGATCGGGTCGCTCGCCCGCAGCTCGACGAGCACGAAGAGCGCGCCGAGCAGCAGCGAACCGCCGACCATGGCCGCGGTCTGCCAGGAGGCCCAGGGGTAGCTGTCGCCGGCCAGCGTCACCCAGATCAGCAGCAGCGAGACGGCGCCGCTGACCAGCAGCGCGCCGGCCCAGTCGATCCGCACCCGGCGCCTGGTCACGGGGAGGTGCAGCGTGCGCTGGAGCACCACGAGCGCGGCGAGCGCGAACGGCACCCCGATGTAGAAGCACCAGCGCCAGCCGAGGCCCGGGGTGTCCGTGATCACGCCGCCGACCAGCGGGCCGCTGACGGTGGCCACCGCGAAGGTCGCGCCCAGGTAGCCGCTGTAGCGGCCGCGCTCCCGGGGCGGGATCATCGCGGCCAGGATGATCTGCGAGAGCCCCACCAGGCCGCCGACGCCCAGGCCCTGCACCACGCGGACCGTGATCAGCATGGCCGCGTTCTGCGAGAGGCCGGCGATCAGCGAGCCGACCACGTAGATGAGGAGCGCGATCTGGATGAGCAGCTTCTTGCTGAACAGGTCGGCGAGCTTGCCCCACAGCGGCATCGAGGCCGTCATCGCCAGCAGGGTCGCGGTGACCACCCACGTGTAGGCGGACTGTCCGGCGCCCAGGTCGGTGATGATGTGCGGCAGCGCGTTGGTGACGATCGTCGAGGAGAGGATCGCCGCGAACATGCCGAGCAACAGCCCGGACAACGCCCGCATGATCTGCGGATGGGTCATCGCCTGGCCGGTGTCGAGCCGGCCGCCGGTCGGGGTCAGGTCTTCCTTACTCTGCGTTGTCACGGTCTCCCCATCGGTTGCTGTCCCGCTGGCGACCCTACGACAAGATGCTTACTACAGATAAACGAATTGGGGGAATCTTTAGCCGGCCATCAGTCGACCGTGGCGGACCGCCGGCCGCCCAGCGGGGCCTGGACCAGGGTCTCGTCGGGGAAGCACCAGCGCCAGTCCTCGCCGGGCTCCGCGGACTGGATGATCGGGTGCCCCGACTCGCGCGCGTGGGCGCTGGCGTGCCGCCGCGGCGAGTCGTCGCAGCAGCCGACCCGGCCGCAGGTGACGCAGAGCCGCAGCTCCACCCAGTCGATGCCCTCCGCCACGCACTGCGGACACTCCTCGGCGTCCGTCTCGGTGATCCGGATCCGGTCCAGGTGGGTGCAGGAGGTGCTGATCGTCTCCTCCCGCACGTACCGCCAGCCGGGGCGCAGTATCCAGTCCGGCATCAGCCGGGCCGCGTACCGCGAGTGGGTGGCCAGCAGCGGGCTGACCACCGCGAGCACCAGCACGTAGATCGCCACGAACGGGCCGATCCTGGCGTCCAGGCCGGCCGCCAGCGCCAGGGTGGCCAGGATCAGCGAGAACTCGCCGCGGCCCAGCATCGTCAGCCCGATGTTCACCGCGCCCCGCTGGTTGAACCCGAAGAGCCGGGCCGCCGCGACGCCGGCGGCCAGGTTGCAGACCAGCGTCAGCGCCACCGCGATCCCGACCGGCGCCGCCACCGCCCCCAGGCGCGCGACGTCGATGGTCAGCCCGAAGGTGACGAAGAAGACCGCCGCGAACACGTCGCGCAGCGGCAGCACCAGACGCACCACCCGCTCCCTGATCTCCGTGCGGGACAGCACGAGCCCGGTCATCAGCGCGCCGATCGCGTCCGACACCCCGAGCCGGTCGGAGAGGCCGGCCACCAGCACGACGAGACCGATGGTCAGCACGGCGAACAGCTCGTCCTCCCGGCTGTCGACGAGGCTCGCCACCGCCCGCGCGCCGAACCTGGCCACCAGGAAGAGGAGCAGCAGGAACCCGAAGCTGGCCGCCACGTCCGCGGCGAGCCCGGCCGCCGAACCCGCCTGCGACAACACCGGCGAGAGCAGCGCCAGGTAGAGGGCGAGGAACAGGTCCTCGATCACCACGATGCCGAGGATCACCGGCGTCTCGGCGTTGGTCAGCCGGTGCAGCTCGATCAGCAGCTTGGTGACGATCGCCGACGACGAGATGCCGAGCGCGCCCGCGATCACCAGCGCCTCGGAACCGCCCCAGCCGAGGACGAGTCCGAACAGCAGCCCCGCGCACACGTTGACGCCGATGCAGATCACCGCGGCCAGGAACAGCCGCCGCCCGCCGCCGAGCACCTGGTCGACGGGGAACTCCACGCCCAGGTGGAACAGCAGCAGCACCAGGCCGAGCGCCGCGATCACCGCCAGGTCCCCCGGGTGGCGCACCAGTTCGGGCCCCGGGGTGCCGGGGCCGAAGGCGATGCCGACGAGCATGTAGCAGGGGATCGACGGCAGCCCGTACCGCCGGGCGATCCGTGCCAGCAGCCCGGCGATCAGCACCGTGGCGCCGAGGCCGATCAGATCGGGGTGGCCCACGCCGCGACGCCCTCAGGACTCGAAGAACGTCGCCGACAGCACGGCGCTCACCTTGCGGGCCTGCTCCTCCGTCAGCTCGATCACGGCCGTCGGCTCCGCCGACGCGGTGGCGAAGACGTAGAGGTCCCGCACCCCGCCGGACCGCATGATCACCGAGATCCGCTGATCCGGCCGGCCGAGGTCGATGTCGTACCGCTTCCCCACGCCCGGTAGATCCTGGACGTGCACACCCTTGCCCATGACTCGCTCCTCCTGGCCTCGCCCGGCCCGCCGACGGCGGCGGGCCGACACCTCGCATTCTCTCTCAGAAGGTGACAAACGGGGTATGCCGGCCCGCGGGGTGTGCGGGGCGGGGCGGTGGCGCCCCGTCAAGCGCGCGTCGAGGGTGGGCGGTTGCTCGAAACCCGAAGGTGCGGGAACGGCCTGAATCGCACCCGATGGAGCGCGAAAACCGGACGATGACATTCCCGTTGTGGTGGCTGGATTGGCCCACTGGCGCTCGTCGCGGCCCGTAGCATCTCGCCGTCATATGCAACGCGGGAGCGAGTTTCATAGAAGTATTCGATCGCGAGGGTGAGGGCGTGGCCAGCAGGTCGGACGGGGTGACCCGAGGGTCGGTGGGGGCTCGCACCAGCCCGCGAGAAATTCCCGAATCGCCCACGCGCGTGTGGCGCGCGTGTTTCGGCGGTATTTCTGGAGCGGATCGAAGCACTCTCGGAATTCACTTGCGACTCGACTGCCGAGTCGAAATGTAAAGGGTGGAGAGTGGGCACGGTCACGAATTGGGGATTCGGTTTCCCGTGAAAGGCCGCACAGGATTCTGCCACGCTCCGTCAGGGTGTGCAAGGGGGAATCTTGTGTGAGTTCAGTGGCTCTCACCTGCTGCTTCCTGGATGATCTACACTCGGCGGGCCGTGTTGATTCGCAACAGCGGTGTTCCTGGGGTGAGCGGCCGTGGATTCCATGGAGGGTAAGTCCGTTCGCGTATTGATACGGCTGTGCTGTTTTGCGCTCGACAGGCTCGGATAATCTCTGGCCTGGATGTCTGCTCCGTTTGCTCTTGAGAGGTTCTGAGGCTGTATGGCGCGCGAAACCAACCGGCGGACGGCACGGGCAGACGGACCGCACCAGCCGGTGGCGGTCGTGGCCATGGGCTGCCGGCTCCCCGGCGGGGTGACCGGCCCCGACGAGCTGTGGGACCTGCTGTCCCAGGGGCGCGACGCCATCGGCCCGTTCCCCACCGACCGTGGCTGGGACACGGCGGGTGCCAGCGCCGTGGACCCGGGCTCGCCCGGCCACAACTACCAGCGCCAGGCCGGCTTCCTCCACGACGCGCATCGTTTCGACGCCGCGTTCTTCGGGATCTCGCCACGCGAGGCGCTGGCCATGGACCCCCAGCAGCGGCTGCTGCTGGAGACGTCCTGGGAGACGCTGGAGCGCGCCGGTATCGACCCGACCACCCTGCGCGGCAGCGACACCGGCGTCTTCGTCGGGGCCATGGCTGGGGACTACGGCCCCCGCATGGACGAGGGCTCACCGCTCGAAGGCCACATCCTCACCGGTACGACCGGCGGCGCCGCGTCCGGCCGCATCGCCTACACCCTCGGCCTCGAAGGCCCGGCCCTGACCGTGGACACCGCCTCGTCCGCCTCGCTGGTCGCGCTCCACCTCGCGGTCCGCTCGCTGCGCGCCGGCGAGTGCGCCCTCGCCCTCGCCGGCGGCGCCACCGTGATGAGCACCCTCGGCATGTTCATGGAGTACAGCCGGCAGCGTGGGCTGGCCCCCGACGGCCGGGCCAAGCCGTTCGCGGCGGCGGCCGACGGCACCGTGTGGGGCGAGGGTGTTGGCCTGCTGCTGCTCGAACGGCTCTCCGACGCCCGCCGCAACGGCCATCGGGTGCTCGCCGTGATCCGCGGCAGCGCCGTCAACCAGGACGGCGCCTCCGATCGGTTCACCGTGCCGAGCGGCCCCGCGCAGCAACGACTCATCAGGGCCGCACTCGCGGACGCCGGGCTGGAGTCCGCCGACGTCGACGTCGTGGAGGCGCACGGCACGGGCACCCGGCTCGGCGATCCGATCGAGGCGGCAGCCCTGTTGGCCACCTACGGCCAGGACCGTCCGGCCGAACGACCGCTGCTTCTCGGCTCGTTGAAGGCGAATATCGGTCATGTACAGGCCGCCGCCGGTGTGGCTGGTGTGATCAAGATGGTGCTGGCCCTGCGACACGGTGTGGTGCCGGCGACGCCGCACGTGGACGAACCCACGCCGCGAGTCGACTGGTCGTCGGGCGCCGTGGAACTGGTGATCGGCGACACCGCCTGGCCCGACCTCCCACGGCCGCGCCGAGCGGCAGTGTCCTCGTTCGGGATCAGCGGCACCAACGCACACCTCATCCTCGAACAGGCACCCACCGACCCGCGGACCGCCGCCGCCCCCACCCGTGCCGCCGCCCCCGTGGCCTGGCCACTCTCGGCGAGGAGCGAGGACGCGTTGCGGGCACAGGCCAGCCGCCTGGTCGCACACCTCGACGGCGTGGACGGGGCGGACGTGGCCGCGATCGGACACACCCTGGCCACCGGCCGGACTCCCTTCGACCACCGGGCCGTCGCCCTGGGCGAAAGCCGTTCGGAACTCCTCGCAGCCCTGGGGGCGTTGAGTGCCGGTGAGGAGCATCCCGGGCTCCTCACCGGCGCCCGGGCGGCCACCGGCGACATCGCCTTCCTCTTCCCCGGGCAGGGCAGTCAGCGCGCCGGCATGGGGAGCGGGCTGTACCGGGCCTTCCCCGTCTTCGCCGAGGCGCTGGACGAGGTCTGCGGTCACTTCGACGTCCACCTGGGGCGGTCGTTGCGGGACGTGATGTTCCGGAAGCCGGAAGAGCCCGAGTCGACGCGGCTGGACCAGACATTCCTGACCCAGCCCGCGCTGTTCGCGTTCCAGGTCGCGCTCCACCGGCTGGTGACCGGCCTCGGCATCGTCCCCGACCGGTTGATCGGACACTCGGTGGGCGAACTCGCGGCCGCCCACGTGGCGGGCGTGCTGTCGCTGGCGGACGCCGTCACCCTGGTCGCGGCCCGTGGCCGCCTGATGCAGGACGCCATACCCGGTGGCGTCATGATCGCGGTGGAGGCCCCCGAACACGAGGTGGCCGCCGCACTCGCCGGCGTGGACGGTTCCCTGGCCGTCGCGGCCGTCAACGGGCCCACCTCGACCGTCATCGCCGGGGACGCCGCGGCGGCCGAGGAGGTCGCGTCCCACTTCCGTGAACGTGGCCGGCGCACGCGCCGGCTCAGGACCTCGCACGCTTTCCACTCGCCGCACATGGACAGCGCCCTCGCCGAGTTCCGCGCCATCGCCGGCACCCTGACCTTCCACCCGCCGACCGTCCCCGTCGTCTCCAACATCACCGGCGCCCTGGCCACGGCCGAGGAACTGACCAGCCCCGACTACTGGACCGCGCACATCCGAAGGACGGTCCGATTCAGGGACGGCATCGACACCCTGCGTTCCCTGGGCGTCAGCACCTACCTGGAGCTCGGCCCGGACGCCAGGCTCACGGGGCTGGTCGAGGAGACCCTGGCGGCGGCCGACGCGACCGGCCGGCTCACCGTGCCGCTGCTCAGCCGGCGCACCCCCGAGCCGGCCGCGTTGACCCGCGCGCTCGCGAACCTCCACGTCCACGGTGTCTCCCCGGACTGGACGGCGTTCTTCGGCCTGCCGTCACATCCCGCCGAGGACCTGCCCACCTACGCCTTCCAGCGTCAGACCTACTGGGCCCAGGGGCGCTCCGACCGGCGGGACCCCGCCGGCCTCGACACCCTCGACCACGCCGTGCTCGGCGGCGGCACCGCACTCGCCGACGGCGGAGGACATCTCTTCTTCGCCGGCGTCTCGCGGCACACCCACCCCTGGACGAGCGACCACGCCATCCACCACGCCACGCTGCTTCCCGCCGCGGCCCTCACCGAACTCGCCCTCGCCGCAGGCGGGTCCGCCGGCGCCGGTGAGATTCGCGAACTCACCCTCGACAGCCACGTCCCGCTGCCGGAGACGACAGCCACACACCTCCAGATGCGGCTCGGCGGCCCACGCCCCGACGGACTCCGCGCACTCACCATCCACTCCAGGACCGAAGGCGCCACGACCTGGATCCGACGCGCCACCGGCACCCTGGGCCCCGCTGATCCGGCCGGCCGGCCCTCGCCCGCGGCGGACCCGGCGCTCGCGCACTTTCCGCCTGCCCAAGCCAGCCTCCTCGACCTCGGCGACCTCCGAGACCGGCTCGCCGAACGAGGCCACCGCCACGGCCCCGCGTTCCACGGCATCACGATGGCCTGGCGGCGCGGCGACCAGCTTTTCGCCGAACTCGAGCTCCCCGAGAGCACCGACGACCCGGGCGCGTTCCTCCTCCACCCGGTGCTGCTCGACGCGGCCCTCCAACTCGCGGCCGCCGAGGCCGACTCCGACCAGCCACTGATCCCCGCCACCTGGTCGGGCGCCCGGATACACGCCACCGGCGCGCGCACCCTGCGGGCGCGAGTCACCCGCCTCGGTGAGGACCGCTTCGCGCTGCTCCTCACCGACCACGCGGGCGCCCCCGTGTTCACCGTCGACACCCTGACGTTCCGCGCCCTCGCCCCCGAGGAGCTGCCGGCCACCGGCGAGACCGCGGCCGACTCGCTCCTGCGCCTCGACTGGCTGCCGCTCGACTTCCCTCCCCTCGACCCGTCGCCCGCGACATGGGCGGTGCTCGGCGACGACGACCTGGGGACGGGACTGCCCCGCCACGCGCGGCTCGCCGCGATCGGTGAGGGCACCGCCCCCGTCCCGGAGTTCGTGCTCACCACGGCGGTACCGCGTTCCGCCACCACGGCGGAGGAGGAGCCGCCGGCCGTCGCCCGGCGCGCCGTCCGGCGGACCGCCGCCCTGCTGCGCACCTGGCTCGCCGACCAGCGCTTCGCCCGGTCTCGACTGGTCGTCGTCACCTGCGGCGCGGTCGCCGCCGTCCCCGGCAGCTCCGTCGACGGCCTCGCCGACGCGGCCGTGTGGGGACTCGTCCGCTCGGCACAGCGCGACAACCCGGGGCGGCTGACCGTCGTCGACCTCGACGGGATCAGCCACCCCGGATCGGCCCTGGGCGCCGCCGTTGCCACCGGCGAGTCCCAACTCGCCGCTGTCGACGGTCGGTTGTACGTGCCCCGCCTGCAGCGAGCAGCTACCACGGCCGCGCTCGACACCCCGCCGATCCCCACCGGCACCACCCTCGTCACCGGATTTCCCAGCCCGGGGGCCGCCGAACTGGCCAGGCACCACGCCGCCCGCCGCCCGGACGGGCGGCTGCTGCTGGTCGGCAGGCGCGGCGAAGACGCCCCGGGTGTCGCCCAACTCCGGGCCGAACTCGCCGAGTCCGGCGCCGACGTGGCCGTCGCCGCCTGTGACGTCGCGGACGCCGACGCGTTGGCCGCGCTGCTGGCCGCCGTTCCCGCCGACCGCCCCCTCACCGTCGTGATCCACGGCGCCGGCGCCCCGGACGACGGCATCCAACGCACCATCGCGGGAGCCTGGCACCTGCACCAGCTCGCCGGTGCCTCACTGACGGAATTCACCCTGCTCGCCTCACCGGCCGGACTGCTCGGGGCCTCGGACGGCCGCAGCGGCGCGGCCGCCGACACCTTCCTCGCCGCCCTGGCCGAATACCGGCTCGCCCGCGGCCTCCCCGCCACCGTTGTGCACTGCGCCCGAGGCGCGGCCGAGGAGAACGACGCCGCACAGCACGGCATCCGGCCGCTGCCCGCCCACCAGGCCGCCACCCGCGCCGGCCGCACGGCGGACCCCGCCGCCTGGCTGTTCCCCGCCACCGTGGACGGCGTGGCCCTGCGCCGACTCGGCACCGCCGGCACGCTCCCGGCCGTACTCGACGGCCTGATGCCCGCACGCCTTCCCCGCGTCGCGGAGCGGGCACCCGGCACCACGCCCGAGCCGGGCCCGCGTCCGGCCACCGGGGACGACCTCGCTCGGCTCACCAGGCTGGTCCGCGGCCACGTCGCATCGGTGCTCGGCCACGACACGGGCGACACGCTCGACCTCGAAGAGACCTTCAAGGACCTCGGCTTCGACTCGCTGACCGGCGTCGAACTGCACCGACGCCTCACCACGGCGGTCGGCGAACGACTGCCGGCCACCCTGATCTACGACCACCCGACCCCGGCGGCCCTGATCGGCCTCCTCGCCGACCTCCTCGGCATCCACGCCGCGCCCACCGGTCGGACCGCCCCCGTCACGCGCCCGGCGGACGACGACCCCATCGCCATCGTCTCGATCGGCTGCCGCTACCCCGGCGGGGTGCGGTCGCCCGAGGACCTGTGGCGGCTGCTCGCCGAAGGCGCCGACGCCTTCGGCGACTTCCCCACCACCCGCGGCTGGGACCTGGACGGCATCTACGACCCGGAGCCCGGCAGGCCCGGCAAGACCTACACCCGCCGCGGCGCCTTCCTCTACGACGCCGACACGTTCGACGCGGAGTTCTTCGGCATCGCGCCGCGCGAGGCGCTGGCGATGGACCCGCAGCAGCGGCTGCTGCTGGAGACCGCCTGGGAGACGCTGGAGCGCGCCGGGATCGATCCGACCACCCTGCGCGGCAGCGACACCGGCGTGTTCGTCGGCGCCATGCCGCAGGAGTACGGACCGCCCACCACCCAGGCGCCGGAGCGGCTCAGCGGCTCCCTGCTCACCGGCAACACCACGAGCGTCGCCTCCGGCCGCATCGCCTACACCCTGGGCCTCGAAGGCCAGGCCGTCACGGTGGACACCGCCTGCTCCTCGTCCCTGGTCGCGCTGCACCTGGCCACCCGGGCACTGCGGGCCGGCGAGTGCGGCCTCGCGCTGGCCGGCGGCGTGACGGTGATGTCGATGCCGGGCATCTTCACCGAGTTCGGCCGGCAGCGCGGCCTGGCACCGGACGGCGTGATCAAGCCCTTCTCGGCGGCCGCTGACGGCACCTCCTGGGGCGAGGGCGTCGGCCTCGTGCTGCTGGAGCGGCTGTCGGACGCCCGTCGGAACGGGCACCGGGTGCTCGCCCTGGTGCGCGGCTCCGCCGTCAACCAGGACGGCGCGTCCAACGGGCTGACCGCGCCCAACGGCCCCGCCCAGCAACGGGTGATCGGGCGGGCGTTGGCCGACGCCGGCCTCGGCACCGCCGACGTCGACGTCGTGGAGGCGCACGGCACCGGCACGACGCTCGGCGACCCGATCGAGGCGGGCGCGCTGCTCGCCACCTACGGCCAGGGCCGGCCGGCCGAACGGCCTCTGCTGCTCGGCTCGTTGAAGGCCAACATCGGCCACACCCAGGCCGCCGCCGGCATCGCGGGCGTGATCAAGATGGTGCAGGCCATGCGACACCGCGTGCTGCCCGCCACCCCGCACGTCGACGCGCCGACCCCGCACGTCGACTGGTCGACGGGCGCCGTCGAGCTGGTCACCGAGAGCACGTCCTGGCCCGAGACCGACCGCCCTCGCCGGGCCGGCGTCTCCTCCTTCGGCATCAGCGGCACCAACGCCCACGTCATCCTGGAGCAGGCCCCGGCCGAGGAGCCCGCCGACGAGCCGCGGCCCGGCGACTCCCCGCTGCCGCTGGTGCTGTCCGCGAAGAGCCCCGCCGCGCTGCGCGAGACCGCCGAGCGGTTGCTGGCCCACCAGGCGGACCTGACCGGTCGCGCCCTCACCCTCGCGCGCGGTCGTGCCTCCCTCACCCACCGCGCCGTGTTGGCGGGGCGCGACGACCAGGAGCTGCGGGCCGGCCTCGCGGCCCTGGCCGCCGGCGAGCCCGCCCCCGGCCTCACGGTGGGCTCGCGAACCGTCCCCGCGGGCGGCACGGTGTTCGTGTTTCCCGGGCAGGGGGCGCAGTGGCTCGGCATGGGCGTCGAACTGCTGGACTCCTCGCCGGTCTTCGGTGAACATCTCGCCTCCTGCGCACGGGAGTTGTCGCGGTTCACGGACTGGGACCTGCTCGACGTGTTGCGCGGGGCCGAGGGCGCCCCGTCGTGGGAGCGGGTGGACGTGGTGCAGCCCGCGCTGTTCGCGGTCATGGTGTCGCTGGCGCGGTTGTGGGAGTCGTGGGGGGTGCGCCCGGATGCCGTGGTGGGGCACTCCCAGGGCGAGATCGCCGCCGCCCACATCGCGGGAATGCTCTCGCTCGAGGACGCGTCGCGGGTGGTGGCGTCGCGGGCGAAGGCGTTGCGGACGCTCGCCGGTACGGGCGGAATGGTGTCGCTGCCACTGGATGCCGACGCCGCCGGTGAGCTGATCGACTCGTGGGCCGGACGGATCTCGGTCGCCGTGGTCAACGGCCCCACCAGCACGGTGGTTTCGGGTGAGGCGGCGGCTCTTGACGAGTTGGTGGCTCGTTGTGAGGCGCAGGGTATCAGGGCTCGGCGGATCGCCGTCGACTACGCCTCGCACTCCGCGCGGGTGGAGCCCATCCGCGACGAGTTGCTCGCCCTGCTGGCCCCGATCACGCCCCGCCCCGGAACCGTGCCGTTCTACTCGACCGTCGCCGGGCACGCGGGCGGGCCGTTGCCGGCCCAGGCGCCGACGGACGCCACGTACTGGTACGAGAACCTGCGCAGGACCGTCGAGTTCGAGACCGCGGTCCGGGCGCTGCTCGCCGACGGCCACACCCTGTTCGTCGAGTCCAGCCCCCACCCGGTGCTGACCGTGGGACTCACCGAGGCCGTGGCCGCGCACGCGCCCGACTCCGGCACCGTCGTCACCGGCACCCTGCGCCGTGACGAGGGCGGCCGGCCACGGCTGTTGACATCGCTGGCCACCGCGCACGTGCACGGCGGGGTGGCCCCGGACTGGTCCGCCGTCCTCGGCACGGGACCGGTCGACGCCACCGAACTGCCCACCTACCCCTTCCAACCCGACACCTACTGGCCGGAGCCGCACCACGGGTCCGGGGACCCGGCGACCCTCGGGGTGCTCGACGCGGACCACCCGCTGCTCGGCGCCGCCACGGCCCTCGCCGGTGAGGACAGCCACGTTCTCACCGGCACCCTGTCGCGGCGCACCCACCCCTGGCTGGCCGACCACGCCGTGCACGGCACGGTGCTGCTGCCGGGCACCGCGCTCCTCGAACTGGCCCTCCGCGCCGGCTTCGAGGGCGGCTGCGACCTGCTCGAGGAGCTGACCCTGGACGCGCCGCTCGTGCTGCCGGACTCCGGCGCCGTGCGGGTCCAGGTCCTGCTCGGCCAGCCCGACGAGGACGAGCGCCGGCCCGTCACCATCCACTCCCGCCCGGCCGACGCCCAGGACGACCGGCCGTGGACACGCAACGCCGCCGGAACCTTCGCCACCGGAACCCTCGCCACCGGTCCCGCCGAACCCGCGCCGCCGCGCGGCGCGTCGGGGGAGTGGCCGCCGGCCGGCACCGAGCCATTCGACGTGGCCGAGCACTACGACGGGCTGGCCGGACTCGGCTACCAGTACGGGCCGGCCTTCCGAGGGCTCGGCGCGGCCTGGGACCGCGACGGGACGGTCTACGCCGAAGCCGAGCTGCCCCGAGCCGCCGGCGACATCGAGGGCTTCGGCCTGCACCCCGCCCTGCTCGACGCCGCCCTGCACGCGGCGCTGCGCCCCGGCGGCCCCACGCTGCTGCCGTACTCCTGGCGGGACGTGCGCCTGCACGCCACCGGCGCGGACGCCGTGCGGGCCCGCTTCGACGCGGTCGGGGCCGACACCGTGGCCGTCACGCTGAACGACCCGGCGGGCGGGCCGGTGCTGACCGTCGGAGCCCTGGCCCTGCGGCCGGCACCGACGCTCTCCCCGGCCGCCGAGCACGCGGACGACCTGCACCGGGTGGCCTGGGAACCGCTGCCACTTCCGGAGGGCACGAAGAGCACGAAGAGCACCCGTCTCGTGGTGCTCGGGGACGGCGGCCCGGCCGAGACCCTGGCCGCCGAACTCGCCCGCCAGGCAACGGACGTGACCCCGCTGCCCGACCTGCCGGCGCTCCGCGCCGCCCTGGCCGCCGGCACCACCCCCGACGTCGTCCTGGTGCCCTGCGGCGCGGACACGCCGGCCGCCGCCGCCCCCGTCGCCGGCGCGCACGCCGCCACCCGGTCGACACTCGAACTGCTGCGAAGCTGGCTGACCGACGAGGCGCTCGGCGGGGTCCGCCTGGCACTGGTCACCCGCCGCGCCATCGCCACCCGCGACGGGGAGGACGTGCCAGGGCTGGCCACCGCCCCGGTCTGGGGCCTGGTCCGCTCGGCCCAGACCGAGAACCCGGGACCGTTCACGCTGGTCGACCACGACGGCCAGGCCGCCTCGCTGCGCCTGCTGCCCGCCGCGCTCGACACCGGCGAGCCGCAACTCGCCCTGCGGAACGGCGGCTGCGTCATCCCGCGGCTGACGGGCGGCCATCCGGCGCTGCCGACCCCCGCGACGCCCGGCGCATGGCGCCTCGACTTCACCACGCGCGGCTCCGTCGACGACGTCGCCTGCCTGCCCCATCCCGCGTTCGACGCGCCGCTCGCCCCCGGCCAGGTCAGGGTGGCGCTGCGCGCCGCCGGGCTGAACTTCCGGGACGTCATGATCGGGCTCGACATGGTCGCCGACCGCCGCCCGCCCGGCGGCGAGGGCGCCGGCATCGTCACCGAGGTCGGCCCGGACGTCACCGAACTCGCCGTCGGCGACCGGGTGATGGGCCTCTTCATGGACGGCACCGGGCCGGTCGTCGTCGCCGACCGGCGCCTGGTGGTGCCGATGCCGGCCGGCTGGACCTTCACCGAGGCCGCGACGGTGCCCATCGCCTTCACCACCGCCTACCACGGACTCGTCGACCTGGCCGGGACCGGCGCCGGCGACACCCTGCTCGTGCACGCCGCGACCGGCGGCGTCGGCATGGCCGCCCGCCAACTCGCCAGGCTTCTCGGCGCGGAGGTGTACGGCACCGCCAGCGTCGGCAAGTGGGAGACGCTGCGCGGCCTCGGCTACGCCGACGACCGGATCGCCGACTCGCGCACCGCCGAGTTCGAGCAGACCTTCCGCTCCGCCACCGGCGGCCGCGGCTTCGACGTCGTGCTGAACGCCCTCGCCGGCGAGTTGACCGACGCCTCGCTGCGGCTGCTCGCCCCCGGCGGACGCTTCCTCGAGATGGGCAAGACGGACATCCGCGAGCCCGGCGAGGTGGCCGCTCGCCACGCCGGCGCCGGCTACCACGCCTTCGACCTCATGGACCCGGGCCCCGACCGCCTCCACGAGATCCTGCGCGAACTGCGCGCGCTGGCCGAGGCAGGTCACCTCCAGCCGCTGCCCACCACGGTCTGGGACGTTCGACAGGCCCCCGAGGCACTGCGCCACCTCGCCCTCGCCCGGCACACCGGAAAGATCGTGCTGGCCATCCCGCCCACCGTCCACCCGACGGCGGACCCCTCGCCTGGGACGGTGCTGATCACCGGCGGTACCGGCACGTTGGGCGGGTTGTTGGCGCGGCACTACGCGGCCACCGGCCAGGCCGGCCACGTGCTGCTCACCAGTCGGCGTGGCGCGGAGTCCCCCGGGGCACGTGAACTGGTCGCCGACCTCGAGGGCCTCGGCGTGACCGCGAGCGTGGTGGCCGCCGACATCGGCGACCGCGACGACGTGGCGCGGGTGGTGGCGGCCGTTCCGGCCGGTCACTCGCTGCGGGCGGTGGTGCACGCCGCCGGCGTGCTGGACGACGGCGTCGTGGCCGGCCTCTCGGCGGAGCGGTTGGCGCGGGTGCTGCGGCCGAAGGTCGACGGCGCCTGGCATCTGCACGAGCTGACCCGGGGCCTCGACCTCGCCGAGTTCGTGCTGTTCTCCTCGGTCGCCGGGGTGCTCGGCACGCCCGGGCAGGGCGGCTACGCGGCCGGGAACGTGTTCCTCGACGCCCTGGCGGCGTTTCGGCGGGCGCGGGGACTGCCAGCCGTGTCGTTGGCGTGGGGGCGGTGGGCCTCGTCGAGCGGCATGACGGGGCATCTGGCGGACGCCGACCTGGCGCGCCTGGGGCGCCTCGGCCTGGTGCCGTTGAGCGACGAGTCCGGTCTGGCGTTGTTCGAGGCGGCCCGGGCGGTCGACCGGCCGGCGGTGCTGGCGACGGAGATCGATCGGGCGGCCGTGCGCGCGCTGGCCGAACCACCCGCGGTGCTCCGCGGCCTGGCCGCCACCCGCACCCGCTCGACGACCCCCCGACGCGCCAGAGCCCGCGCGGCGAGCAAGGACGCGTCCCTGGTGGGACGGCTGCTCGACCGCCCGGCGGCCGAACGGCACAGGACGCTGCTCGACCTGGTGACCCGTGAAGCGGCGCTCGTCCTGGGCCGCGCCGATGCCAGCGGCATCGGCGCCGACCAGGGGTTCTCCGCGCTGGGCTTCGACTCCCTCGGCTCGGTCGAACTGCGGAACCGGCTGAACGCCGTCACCGGCCTGCGGCTGCCGGCCACGCTCACCTTCGACCACCCGACCCCGAACGACCTCGTCCGCCGCCTACTGGCCGAGATCACCGGTGCCCCGGAACAGGACGCGCGACCTGGAGCCTCGGTGGACCTCCCGCCGGCGAACGGCGAGGACCCGATCGTCATCACCGCCATGGGCTGCCGTTACCCGGGGGGCGTACGGTCGCCCGAGGACCTCTGGCGGCTGGTCGTCGAGGGCACCGACCCCATCACGCCGTTCCCCGGGAACCGAGGCTGGGACCTGGATTCCCTGTTCGACCCGGACCCCGGCCGGGCAGGCACCTCCTACGTCGCGCGCGGCGGATTCCTGCACGACGCGGGCGAGTTCGACGCGGAATTCTTCGGGATCGCGCCGCGCGAGGCGTCGGCGATGGACCCGCAGCAGCGACTGCTGCTCGAGACGTCCTGGGAGACGGTCGAGCGTGCCGGTATCAACCCGACGACGCTGCGCGGCAGCAACACCGGCGTCTTCGTCGGCGCCGCCACCCAGGAGTACGGGCCGCGCCTCGCCGACGCGCCGGCCGGCGTCACGGGCCACGTGCTGACCGGGACCTCGGCCAGCGTCGCCTCCGGCCGCATCGCCTACACACTGGGGTTGGAGGGGCCGGCCGTCACCCTGGACACGGCCTGCTCCTCCTCACTGGTGGCGCTGCACATGGCGGTCCGCGCGCTGCGCTCCGGCGAGTGCGACCTGGCCCTCGCCGGCGGCGTCACGGTCATGGCCACCCCCGGTGCGTTCGTGGAGTTCAGCCAGCAGCGCGGCCTGGCGCCCGACGGCCGGATCAAGGCGTTCTCCGACGCGGCCGACGGCACGGCCTGGAGCGAGGGCGTGGGGCTCGTACTGCTGGAGCGGCTCTCCGACGCCCGCCGCAACAACCGTCCCGTGCTCGCCGTGGTCCGCGGATCCGCCATCAACCAGGACGGGGCCTCCCACGGCCTCACCACACCCAACGGCCCGTCGCAGCAGCGGGTCATCAGGGCCGCGCTCGCGGACTCCGGTCTCACCACGGGCGACGTCGACGTGGTCGAGGCGCACGGCACCGGTACCAGGCTCGGCGACCCGATCGAGGCGGGGGCGTTGCTGGCCACCTACGGCCAGGACCGACCGGCCGACCGGCCCCTGCTGCTCGGCTCGTTGAAGTCCAACATCGGCCACACGCAGCACGCCGCCGGTGTCGCCGGCGTGATCAAGATGGTGCAGGCCATGCGGTACGGCATGCTGCCGAAAACCCCGCATGTCGAGCAGCCGAGCACGTACGTCGACTGGTCGGCGGGCGCCGTCGAGTTGATCACCGAGAGCACCCCGTGGCCCGAGGCCGACCAGCCGCGCCGCGCCGGCGTCTCCGCGTTCGGCATCAGCGGCACCAACGCCCACGTCGTCCTCGAACAGGCCCCGGCCGAGGAGCGGGTCGACGAACCGCCGACGGTCGACGTGCCGCTGCCGCTGCCGCTGGTGCTGTCGGCGAAGCGACCGGCCGCGCTCCGCGCACTGGCCGGACACCTGTTGGCCCACAACGCCGACCCGACCGACTACGCGGCCGCCCTCGCCCACGGCCGCGCCTCGTTCGAGCACCGCGCCGTGGTGGTGGGGCGGGACGGCCGGGAACTGCGGGCCGGCCTGCGGGCCCTGGCGTCGGGCGGCGCCGCTCCCCAGCTCACGACGGGCGCGGCCGCGAGCCAGGCGGGCGGCACCGTGTTCGTGTTTCCCGGGCAGGGCTCGCAGTGGTCCGGCATGGCGGTTGAACTGCTGGACACGGCACCGGTCTTCGCCCGGCACCTGGCCGCGTGCGCGCGGGAGCTCTCCCGGTTCGCGGACTGGGATCTGCTCGATGTGCTGCGGGGGGTGGAGGGCGCCCCGTCGTGGGAGCGGGTGGACGTGGTGCAGCCCGCGTTGTTCGCGGTGATGGTGTCGTTGGCCCGGTTGTGGGAGTCGTTGGGGGTGCGCCCCGACGTGGTGGTGGGGCACTCCCAGGGGGAGATCGCAGCCGCGCACATCGCCGGGATCCTGTCGCTGGAGGACGCCGCGCGCGTCGTCGTGCTGCGGTCGAAGGCGCTGCGGTCGCTCGCCGGCCTGGGCGGAATGGTCTCCCTCGGGCTGGGGGCCCACGCCGCCGCCGAGCTGATCGAACCCTGGGCCGGGCGGATCTCGGTGGCCGTGGTCAACGGGCCGACCAGCACGGTCGTTTCGGGCGAGGCGATGGCACTGGAGGAACTCGTGGCGCGCTGCACGGCCACCGACGTCAATGCCTGGCCGATCGCGGTGGACTATGCCTCCCACTCCCCACAGGTGGAGGCCATCCGCGACGAGTTGCTCGAACTCCTGGCGCCGGTGCGCCCGCGCACGGCCAAGGTGTCGTTCCACTCGACCGTCGCCGGCCACGACGGTGGTGCCCTGGACGCCGGCTACTGGTACCGGAACCTGCGCCAGACGGTGGAGTTCGAGCCCGCCGTCCGGACGCTGCTCGCCCAAGGCCACCGGCTGTTCCTCGAGGCCAGCCCGCACCCGGTGCTCACCGTGGGCGTCGAGGAGACGATCGCCGCGCACGCCCCCGAGTCCGGCGCCGTCGTCACCGGCACCCTGCGGCGGAACGAGGGCGGCTGGGAACGCGTCCTGACCTCACTCGCCGCCGCTCATGTGCACGGCGGAATCGTTCCTGACTGGTCCGCCGTTCTCGGCGACCGCCGGGCCGACGCCACCGATCTGCCCACCTACCCCTTCCAGCGCGAGAACCACTGGTTCGTGAAGCCGGAGCCCACGGGAACCCCGGCGGGCCTCGGCCTCGCGGCGACCGACCACCCGCTGCTCGGCGCGGCCATCCCGCTCGCCGTCGGCGAGAACCATCTCTTCATCAGCACGCTGTCCCTGCGCACCCACCCCTGGCTGGGCGACCACCGGGTGGGCGGCACCGCGCTGGTGCCCGCCACCGCTCTGATCGAACTCGCGATCAGGGCCGGCGACCAGGTCGGCTGCGGCCAGGTCGAGGAACTCACGCTCGCCGCCCCGCTCCACATCCCGGCAACGGGGGCCGTCGCCGTCCAGGTGCTCGTCGGCGCCCCGGACCCGAGCGGCACCCGCCCCGTCACGGTGCACGCCAGGCCCGCCGACTCGCCGCCCGACGTGCCCTGGACGCGGCACGCCGGTGGAACCCTCGTGGCACGGCGCTCCGAACCCGAGGGCGCCATCGCGCGACCGACCGGGTGGCCGCCGGCAGAAGCCGTGCCGCTGGACGTCGCCCATCTCCACGGTCAACTGGCCGCGCACGGATACGGCTACGGAGCCGCCTTCCGCGGTCTCACCGCGGCCTGGCAGTCGGGCACCACCCGCTACGCCGAGGTCACCCTGCCCCAGGAGGCCGGAGAGCCCGACCGCTTCGGTATCCACCCCGCCCTGTTCGACGCCGCGTTGCACGTCGCGCTGTACGGCACCCGGGAGACGCTGTACCCGTTCTCCTGGCGGAGCGTGCGCCTGCACGCCACCGGCGCCCGCGCCCTGCGGGTCGTGATCGACACCAGCGACCCGGTCAACGTCGGCGTGACGCTCTGGGACCCGGCCGGTGACCTGGTGCTCAGCGCGGAGAACCTGGCGCTGCGTCCCGGTCAGCCGGCCATCGGACCCGCCGCCGACCTGCACCAGCTCTCCTGGCGACCGGCGCCGCGGGACGAACGCCCCGCGCCCGCCCGGGTGACCCTGCTCGCCGAAGGCCGGGAGGCCGCCGAACTGGCCGCGGTCCTGCGGGCCGGCGGGGCCGAGGTCGACATCCTGCCCGACATCGCGGCGCTCCTCGCCGCCGGAGGGCCCGCACCCACCGCCGTCTGCCTGCCCTGCGCGCCGGTCGCCCGTCCCGCCGACGAGCCGTCGGCGGCGCGCGCCGCCACCCGGCGGGTGCTCGAACTCCTCAAGACCTGGCTCACGGACTCCAGGACGCCAACCGGCGCCCGACTGGCCCTGCTCACCCAGGGCGCTGTCGCCGCCCGCGCCGGCGAGGACACGCCGGGGCTCGCCGACGCGGCCGTCTGGGGCCTGGTCCGCACGGCCCAGACCGAGAACCCCGACCGCTTCACCCTGGTCGACCACGACGGCACGGCGGCCTCCCTGCGTGCCCTGCCCACGGCGCTCGCCACCGAGGAGCCCCAACTCGCCCTGCGTGACGGCGCGATGACGGTCCCCCGACTCGTCGCGGCCGGCTCGGAAACCGGGCTCGTCCCGCCGTCGGCTGGCGGCTGGCGGCTGGGCCTCACCTCCAGGGGCTCGGTGGACGACTTCGCGCTCCTGCCGCACGCCGCCGCCGACCGGCCACTGGCCCCCGGCCAGGTGCGGGTCGCGCTGCGTGCCGCCGGCCTCAACCTCCACGACGTGACGACCGCCCTCGACCGGGTGGCCGACTCCCGACCCCTCGGCGGCGACGGCGCCGGCGTGGTGCTGGAGACCGGGCCCGAGGTGACCGGACTCCGCCCCGGCGACCGGGTGATGGGCGTCTTCACGGACGGCCTCGGACCGGTCGTCGTGGCCGACCGACGGCTGATGACGCCCATGCCCACCGGGTGGTCCTTCACCGACGCCGCGACCCTCCCCGTGCCCTACCTCACCGCCGTCCACGCGCCCACCGACCGCGGCGACCTCCCACCCGACGAGGCGCTGCTCGTCCACGCCGCCGCCGGCCACCGGGACTTCGAACTCACGGAGGTCGGGGAGGACCACGTCGCCGAGCTCCTCACCCGGCTGCGAGCCGGCTGCGAGGGCGGCGCCATCCGCCCCCTGCCCGCCTCCACCTGGGACATCAGGCAGGCCACCGGGGCACTGCGGCGACTCACGCCGGACGGCCGCGCCGGCAAGGTGGTCCTGACCATCCCGCCCACCGTCCATCCCGGCGCCGGGCACCCGGCCGCTCCCGGAACCGTGCTGATCACCGGCGGCACCGGCACTCTCGGCCGGCTGCTCGCCCATCACTACGCCGCCACCGGCCAGGCCCGGCACCTGCTGCTCACCAGCCGGCGTGGCCCCGGCGCCCCCGGCGCCGCCGACCTCGTGACCGAACTCGCCGAAGCGGGAGTCGACGCCGAGGTCGTCGCCTGCGACGCGGCCGACCGGGCGGCGCTGGCGCGCCTGCTGCGCGACGTGCCCGCGACGCGCCCGCTGACCGCCGTGGTGCACGCCGCGGGCGTCCTGGACGACGGCGTGCTGCTCGGCCTGACCCCGGAACGGCTGGCGGCGGTGCTGCGGCCCAAGATCGACGCGGCCTGGCACCTCCACGAGTTGACCCAGGACCTCGACCTCACCGAGTTCGTGCTGTTCTCCTCGGCCGCCGGCACGCTCGGCACCCCCGGTCAGGCCAACTACGCCGCCGCCAACTCCTTCCTCGACGCGCTCGCCACGTACCGGCGGGCCCGCGGACTCCCGGCCGTGTCCCTGGCCTGGGGGCAGTGGGCCGAGGCCAGCGGCATGACCGGCCACCTCGAACAACGTGACCTGGCCCGGATGGCCGGCCTCGGCCTGGTCCCGATCTCCGACGAACACGGCCTCGACCTCCTCGCCGCGGCCCGCGCCGCGGACCGCCCCACCGTGCTGCTGTCCGGGATCGACCGCGTCGCCGTGCGCGCCCTCGACCATCCCCCGGCGCCCCTCCGCGACCTGCACGGTGCCCCGGCCCGACGCACCGCGGCCGCCTCCGCCGGCGACCAGTCGCTGGCGCGGCGCCTGCTCGGCCTGCCCGACGCCGAACGCGAGGCCGCCGTGCTGGCCGTCGTCACCGGGGAGATCGCGGTGGTGCTCGGCCACGCGGTCAACGCGGCCGTCAGGACCGACACCGCGTTCCGGGACCTCGGCTTCGACTCGCTCACCGCCGTCGAGCTCCGCAACCGCCTCAGCACGGTCACCGGACTGCGGCTTCCGGCCACGCTCGCGTTCGACCACCCCACGCCCGAAGTCCTCGCCCGCCGGCTGACGGTCGACCTCACCGGCGACCCGCGGGCCTCGGCGGCCACCCCCACCCCCGAGACGGACGGGGCCTCGACCACCGACGCCACCGGGCGGCGGGGCGACGACCCGATCGTCGTCATCGCCATGGGCTGCCGCTACCCGGGCGGCGTGCGCTCCCCCGAGGACCTGTGGCGGCTCGTCGCGGACGGTGTCGACGCGATCACCCCGTTCCCGACCGACCGCGGTTGGAACCAGCACGACCGGAGCCACCCCGACCAGGACGGTGCCGGCACCGCCTACCCGCGGAGTGGCGGATTCCTCCCCGACGCCGGCGAGTTCGACGCCGAGTTCTTCGGCATCTCGCCGCGGGAGGCGCTGGCGATGGATCCGCAGCAGCGCCTGTTGTTGGAGACGTCGTGGGAGACGTTCGAGCGGGCGGGCATCGACCCCGTGTCCCTGCGGGGGAGCCGGACGGGCGTGTTCGTCGGTGCGATGCCGCAGAGCTACGGGCCATCGGCCGCCGAGGCTCCGGAGCAGCTCAGCGGCTCCGTGCTGACCGGGAACACGACGAGCGTGGCGTCCGGACGTGTCGCCTACGCGCTCGGTCTCGAGGGCCAGGCCATCACCGTGGACACGGCGTGCTCCTCGTCCCTGGTCGCGATGCACCTGGCCGCGCGGGCCCTGCGGTCGGGGGAGTGCGAGCTGGCCCTGGCCGGCGGCGTGACGGTGATGTCCACGCCTGACCTCTTCGTCGAGTTCGGCCACCAGCAGGGCCTGGCGGCCGACGGGCGGATCAAACCGTTCGCGGCCGGGGCCGACGGGACGGCCTGGGGCGAGGGCGTGGGCATGGTGTTGCTGGAGCGTCTGTCGGACGCCCGGCGGAACGGGCACCCGGTGCTGGCGGTGCTGCGGGGGAGCGCGGTCAATCAGGACGGTGCGTCGAACGGGTTGACGGCGCCGAACGGTCCTTCACAACAGCGGGTGATCCGGCAGGCGTTGGCGAACGCCGGTCTCGTGGCCGCCGACGTGGACGCCGTGGAGGCGCACGGCACCGGGACCACGCTGGGCGACCCGGTCGAGGCGGGGGCGTTGCTGGCCACCTACGGCCAGGACCGGTCGGCTGAGCGGCCGTTGCTGCTGGGTTCGTTGAAGTCCAACCTCGGTCATACCCAGGCCGCGGCCGGAGTCGCGGGTGTGATCAAGATGGTGTCGGCGATGCGGCACGGGGTGTTGCCGGCCACACTGCACGTGGACGCGCCGACCCCGCACGTCGACTGGTCGGGTGGCGCGGTCGAGTTGGTCACCGGGAACACGGTCTGGCCCGAGGAGGGTCGGCCGCGCCGGGCCGGGGTGTCCGCGTTCGGCATCAGCGGCACCAACGCCCACGTCATTCTCGAACAGGCGCCCACCACATCGGAGTCGGAGACCGCCGCGGACGACCGGGGACACCGGGCGTTCGCAGCCGGCTGGCCGCTCTCCGCCAGGACCGGCCCCGCACTGCGCGCCCGCGCGACGCGCCTGCTCGACCACCTCGCCACCCGCCCCGAAC